>JAZSOL010000139.1:0-24959 GCA_045536915.1 Clostridia bacterium | reverse complement strand
AACTTATGTGAAGATTGGCAAAAGTGTTTAGTTTACCATTTGTATCCCCTATTTTCACAACATTCTGTTTTTATAAAGTTTTCAAAAATCCGCATAAACACTATGATTTTAGCGCTGCATCTTTCCTGTCACCCCATTATATCACACTAATATATATTTTTCAAGAAAATATCAAAAAGCAGAATATTCTCCACATAATATGAAAACATTCTGCTTTTTATTTTAATCACAAATTATTAATAATTATATCCGGCTTCAAGAGCTTTTATATTGCTTTCAAGCATTGCAGCCTTTGCAGCTGGAACAAGTTTGGTAATTGCGTCAACCAATTCATCCCAGGTAAACATTCCCGTTTCCTTAACAAGCTTTCCAACAATTATCATATTGGCAAGCTTTGCAATTCCCATATCATTTGCCATCTGGGTTGCAGGGATTTTGAAAACATCCACATCATCTCTTGTGCAGTCTCTTGTAATGAGAGTTGAATCAATAAAGATTTTACCGCCAGGAACAACTGCATTTTCAAATTTATCAAGAGAAGGACCATTCATAACAACAAGGTTAGAAGGCTCTGTGATGATAGGTGATGCTACCGGTTCATCGGAAACTATAACAGAACAGTTTGCTGTTCCTCCGCGCATCTCGGGACCGTAGGAAGGAAGATGAGATACGTTTTTATTTTCTATCATGCCGGCATAAGCGATAACCTTTCCGGAAAAAAGAATTCCCTGACCGCCGAAGCCTGCAAATATTGTTTCATATGTCATTTGCTTCAAACCTCCTTATTCCTGAGTTATATCTTTATATACGCCAAGAGGATAATGAGGAAGCATATTATCTCTCATCCACTGGAACGATTCTTCCGGAGACATACCCCAGTTTGTGGGGCAGGTTGAAACAACTTCAACCAAAGTATAACCTTTTCCTTCCATCTGAAGCTGGAAAGCCTTTTTGATTGCGGCTTTTGCTTTTTTGATGTTGGGAACGGTATCAACTGTAACTCTTTCAATATATGCAGGACCATCAAGAGTTGCAAGCATTTCACTTACTCTGATTGGGTTACCCTGAGTTTTGGGGTCTCTTCCGTAGGGAGAAGTCTGGGTTACCTGACCTGCAAGAGTTGTGGGAGCCATCTGACCGCCGGTCATACCGTAGATTGCATTATTGATAAAGATTGTGGTAACATTTTCGCCTCTTGCGGCAACGTGAACAGTTTCAGCAGTACCGATAGCGGCAAGGTCACCGTCACCCTGATATGTGAAAACAATTTTATCAGGGAGTGCTCTTTTGATACCTGTTGCAACAGCGGGCGCTCTACCGTGAGCAGCTTCCTGCATATCGCATTCAAAATAGTTATATGCCATAACGGAGCATCCAACGGGAGCAACACCGATTGTATTGCCTTCAATACCAAGCTCGTCGATAACTTCTGCAACGAGTCTGTGAACTATACCGTGAGGACATCCGGGGCAATAGTGAAAAGAAACATCGCTTAACGCGTGCGGTCTCTTAAATACCTTTTCCATTATTTTGCACCTCCGATTTCTTCAATCTTAGCAAGAATTTCCTTCGGAGTAGGAACGATACCGCCTGTTCTTCCAAAGAAATGAACATCGGCTTTATCCCCTACTGCGAGCTTAACGTCTTCAACCATCTGACCCATACTCATTTCGATTGTGAGGAAGGATTTTTTCTTGCCGCCTTCAAGAGCCTTGTCAAAAGCTTCAAAGGGGAAAGGCCAGAGAGTTATTGGTCTTATAATACCAACCTTATAGCCCTCTTCTTTTGCTTTTGCCATTGCAGTTTTTGCAATTCTTGAGGTTGTGCCGTATGCAACGAGAATGATGTCGGCATCTTCAACGTCAACTGCTTCGTAGCGCACTTCGTTTGCTTTAATTTTATTGTATCTTTCTTCTCTTTCCTGAACGAGTTTTTCAAGCTCTGATGCTTCAAGGAAGAGGGAGTTGATGATATTTTTCTTTCTCTTCATTCCTGTACCGTTGGTTGCCCATGTTTTTTCAGGAAGATTTGAAACATCGGCATCCTTGAATTCAACGGGTTCCATCATCTGACCGAGCATACCGTCACCCATAATCATAACGGGGCATCTGTAGTTATCGGCAATGTCGAAAGCATCGGATGTAAGGTCTACCATTTCCTGAATTGAGCTTGGAGCCAAAACAACAAGGTGATAGTCACCGTGGCCGCCGCCCTTTGTTGCCTGAAAATAGTCGGACTGAGCCGGCTGAATACCGCCAAGACCCGGACCTCCGCGGACAATGTTTACGATTACGCAGGGAACATCAGCACCTGCTATGTAGGAAATACCTTCCTGCTTAAGGCTGATTCCGGGAGAAGATGAACTTGTCATAACTCTAACACCGGCACCGCCTGCGCCATATACCATATTAATTGCAGAAACTTCACTTTCTGCCTGCAAAAATGTTCCGCCGATTTTAGGCATTTTCTTTGCCATATATGCACTTACCTCTGTTTGAGGTGTTATCGGATATCCGAAAAAGTGACGGCAACCGGCTCTTATTGCAGCTTCTGCAAGAGCTTCGTTACCTTTCATTAAAACCTTGTTACCCACTGTGATAACCTCCTTTTATCTTTCAACTTCAATAACAACATCAGGACACATCGTTGCACAGAATGCACAACCAATGCACTTATCCATTTCAATAACTGTTGCAGGATGGAAGCCTTTTGCGTTGATTCTGTCTTCCGCCATAACAACAATATGCTTCGGGCACACATTCATACAAAGCTTGCAGCCCTTACATCTGTCTTCATTAAAAGTAACTTTTGCCATATATATAACCTCCTTTTAAGCAAATGCATCAAACGGCAATTGCATATAAAGTTCCAAAGGGAATTTTTTGCTCTCCAAAGATTCGGGAAGCTTAGAAAGATTTTCTTTTGTTGCGCTTATAAACCTAAGTTCAACATTCATTTTCCCGCAAATATCATCTATAAGAGAAGCTGAATTTATCACATCGTCCGGAGACGAAAGATACGAAAGATTTGTATTGTTAACTATTGCATTAATCCGACATCTTGAAGAAAGCTCAATGCTTCTTGCAAGCTCAATCACAGGCTTTGCACTTGATGTGTCGGGTCGCATAGCATTTACTACCATAAACATATCATAATCTTCATCCTTTAAATAAGGATAATACTGCCCGAGAGCAATTGCACCGTCATCATCTCCGCCAACATCTAAAACAGCCGGAGTATTCTTATCGGAAAACACAGAAAGTATGTCGCTGGGCAAACTCGGAATATCAAGATTCGTTCCAGCCCACTGGGGAGCAATAACCTTAATACCATTTTTTTCAAGAAAAGCCTTTGCATCGTTTGTGCGGAAATATGGATTTACTATATCCATATCACAGATAACTGCACTCCCGAACTCTTCTTTGAGTTTCATAGCGTAGTTTATGGCAAATTCAGTTTTGCCGCTGCCATAATGTCCTGTTATAATATTAATTCTTTTCATCAGCATCAATCCATTCAAGAGATGGTTTTATCCGGCAGAAGAACTTTCGTAATCGTATTTTGCATTTTGATTTTTTTGTTTGCTTTTCTTATAACAAAAATCCACAAAGCAAAAACTATTGCAAAAATACCAAGCGTAACAGCCGTATTATTTGAAACAGCATCCGCAATTCTTACTGCCGCAATCATAAACATCACAGGCACAATATAAAGTAAAAATGCCATCATAAGAACCTTACCCGACGATGCTTCAATCTGAACCCTATCGCCAAGCTTCGCACCTATAGGATTACACACAGTCATATTATAGGTCGGATTTGAACACCCACCACACTGACTGCAATCGTGCGAACATGCCGACGCTTTTGAAATTCTGACAACGGCTTCACTTCCGCCGACAGATACAACAATTCCTTCTCCGGTCACAAAATCACCCCGAAAAATTTTTCACATATTTAATGTTTATATATCATTATAACAAAAACGACAAAATAATTCAATAGTCTTTGAACATTAAATTTACACAAAATTGCTGATATTTGGAACTTTGTTTTCGGCATATAAATGATAATTACATCATATAAAATGCTAATTGCCGAAAAACTTAATTACCATACATCCTTTTTTCAAAAACAAAACGTTACTTTCCCAACATACAATCGAAAAAGTAACGTTTAATTCAGTTATCAGATTTTAACTATTCCAAGTCCGTCGAGAACCGCTGAAACAAGGATAAGAACTATGCATATGGGTGCAATGTATTTAATAACAACAACAAAGAGATTCTTTGCAGTAAATTTACCTGTAAGCTCAATTTCTTCAACAAGAGTCTCAGGCTTAATAACGTAGCCAACAAATATACACGTGAGAAGTGCCACAATCGGCATAAGCACACTGTTGCTTGCAAAGTCAAAGAATGTGAGAATATCCATTCCAAGAGGAAGAATATGACTCCAGATGCCGAATCCGAGAGTTGATGGCAACCCAACCACAATGCATATTGCAAACACAATCAGACATGCTGATTTTCTTCCTGATTTGAATTTATCCTGAACAATCGACACAATTGTTTCCATAAGAGAAATTGAAGATGTGAGCGCCGCAAAAAGAACCATCAGGAAAAACGCACCGCCAATAACCGAGCCTGCCGGCATATGAGAAAACACTCTCGGAAGCACGGCAAACATCAGAGTCGGACCCTTTGCTGCAGCATCCGCCGCACCGCCACCTGTTGAAAATACTGCCGGAATAATCATAAGACCCGACAAAAATGCAATCCCGGTATCGAATATTTCAATCTGACGTACGGAAGATTCAAGCTTAACTTCCTTTTTCATATATGAACCATAGGTAATCATAATACCCATTGCCAGAGACATTGAATAGAAAAGCTGACCCATTGCGCCGAGAACGGTTTTAACCGAGAAATGCGAAAAATCCGGTTTCACATAATAAACAAGGCCTTCCTTTGAGCCGGGCATAGTGAGAACATATACCGCAATACATATTGAAAGAACAACAAGCACCGGCATAAGAATCTTACTCGCCTTTTCAATACCCTTTTCAACACCGAAAAGCACAACAAGAGCAGTTATGCCAAGAAAAAGCATAAACCATCCTATGGGTTGCCATACCTGAGATATAAAACCTCCGAAATACACATCCTCTGCCGCCGCCATACCGTCACCTGTGAGATATACGAAAAGATATTTCATAACCCATCCGCCGATAACAGAATAATACGGCAGAATAATTACGGGTATAAACGATGCAAGAATTCCTATAAAAGCATATTTTTTACTGAGAGCATTAAATGCGCCGATTGCGCTGAGCCCTGTTTTTCTTCCGATTGCAATTTCGGCACACATAAGTGCAAATCCGAAAGTTACTGCAAGAACGAGGTATGTCAAAAGAAAAATACCGCCGCCATACTGAGCCGCAAGATACGGAAAACGCCAGATATTACCGAGACCCACAGCCGAACCTGCAGCAGCCAGCACAAAGCCGATTTTGCCCGTGAAGCTACTTCTTTGTTTCTGCATATTTTTTCCTCCATAAGCTTAATTTTTATTAACTGAAATATTATCTCATATTTCGGCAAAAAAATCAAGATGTAAATGAGAATTTATGCATTATATTCAAAATTTGGATATTAAAGAACATCAGCAAGGTCAAAAATGAGTCTTTCTGTCTTTTCCCAGCCAAGACATGGATCCGTGATTGACTTTCCGTAAATTCCATCTTCAGGCATTTGCGCTCCATCTTCAATGTAGCTTTCTATCATAAGACCCTTAACTATCTTTTTCACATCATCACTATGACGGCAGCTATGAAGAATTTCTTTTGCTATTCTTGGTTGTTCCATCCACTTCTTGCCGGAATTGGCATGATTTGTGTCAACAATAACTGAGGGATTTTCAAGTCCTGATTTTTCATAGGCTTCAGCAAGATGAATAAGGTCTTCATAGTGGTAGTTGGGCATTGACTGTCCGTGTTTGTTTACGTAGCCTCTGAGGATTGCGTGAGCAAGTGGATTACCGTGGCTTTCCACTTCCCAGCCTCTGTATATAAACATATGTGAATGCTGAGCAGCAGTTATTGAATTCATCATAACTGAAATATCGCCCGCTGTGGGATTTTTCATCCCAACAGGGATATCAAGTCCGCTTGCAGTAAGGCGGTGCTTCTGGTTTTCAACAGACCTTGCTCCTATTGCAACATACGAAAGCAAATCCGAAAGATATCTGTAGTTTTCAGGATAAAGCATCTCGTCGGCACACGTGAATCCGGTTTCTCTTATAGCTCTTATGTGGAGATTTCTGATTGCAATAACTCCTTTTAGCATATCCGATTCTTTGTTGGGGTCGGGCTGATGCAACATTCCCTTGTAGCCGTCACCGGTGGTACGAGGTTTGTTGGTGTAGATTCTCGGTATAATATAAATCTTATCGGAAACCTTTTCCTGAACCTCTCTGAGACGTGAAATGTAGTCTATAACGCTGTCGTCCTTATCGGCAGAGCAGGGACCTATAATAAGAAGGAATCTCCGGTCTCTCCCCTCAAATATCGCCTTTATTTCTTCATCACGCTTTGTTTTTATTGCTTCAAGCTCAGGTGTGAAGGGATACTGCGCCTTTATATCCATAGGTATCGGTAATTTGCGCTTGAAATCCATATTCATTTTTGTTTCCTCCAATTAAAAATTATTTTTTATCAAACAATGCTCTTCGCTCAGTTGAGTGACGCATCATTTTTCTCATACCATCAACATCCCCGGTTTCAAGCATTGTTTTAAGCTCATTAAATTTATCAATAAACATATTCATCTGATTTAAAAGTGCATCCTTATTGTCGATAAAAAGTTCACTCCACATAAGGTCATTTATTCGTGCAATACGGGTTAAATCTCTGAATGAGTCACCCGTAAATTTTTCCATATTTTCTCTGTCATTACACGTCATAAGAGTGATGGCTATGCAATGAGTGAGCTGTGAAAGGAAACCTATCATATCGTCGTGCTCTTCCGGAGAAAGAATGGTAACATTTGAAAAACCCAAAAGTCTTCCAAGCTCCATGCAGGTTTCAATGGCACCGGGAGTGTTTTTGGCGGTAGGAGTCACAATATAGTTTGCTCCGGCAAACATTGTGTCGGTGCTGTTTTCAACTCCGGAAACCTCACGCCCCGCCATTGGATGAGCACCGATAAATTCCACGTCGTCTCTTAGAATATCCTGAATTTTATACACAATACTTCTTTTGACGCCTGTAACATCGGTTATGAGTGCTCCGCTTTTTAAAAGCTTTTGATTCTCTTGTATCCACTCAACAAAAACATGAGGATAAAGAGCAAAAATAACAAGGTCTGCTTCTCCTACTATGCGTCTGTCAAGCTCCGTTGAACCTTCATCTATAATATTCTCGCCGAGTGCATAATCAATTGAGCTTTGCTCTTTCGTTATTGCACTTATGTGGAATCCAAATCGTTTCAATACTCTTGCATAGCTTCCTCCCAAAAGTCCCAGACCCACAATGAGTATCTTTTTACTAACATCTACTATCATATTAATTCCACCTCTGCTCCAAGCCTTTTTATATCTTCAAAAAATCCAGGATAGCTTTTTCTAACCGCCTCTGCACCTTCAATTTTTCCACCAAGCTTTGAAAGTATCAAAGACATTGCCATAACTATCCTGTGGTCATTGTGACCGCTTATAATTTCATCCGTATATTTTAGTTTCTGTTTGGGTACGGTTATTTCGTTTTCTCCCAATATAAGTCCGACACCAAGCTTTTGAAGTTCCGCGTGCATCGCAAGTCCCCTGTCGCTTTCCTTTGCTTTAAGGCGGTCTGTGCCGGTAAAGTGCGCTCCGTTTTTCATTGCCGCAAGAGCAAAGAGCACAGGTGCTAAATCAGGGCAGTCGGATATATCAAGAACCGGACTTCCGGATGAGATTTTCTCAAAATAGTCTTTATACACCTTATCTCCCTGAAGGCTGTCATCTTTAAGATTTCCAACTCTGATATCAGAACCGATAAAGTTAAATCCGTCAAGAAAAGCCGCATTTGAATAATCGCCCTCAACACTTCCTAAATACGGATGCAACTCTGATTTTTTTATTACAACCGTATTTTCATCTTTAAAGCCTACATCTGCCCCAAAACTTTGAAGTGCCGAAAGGGTAAGATTAACATATGACCTGCTTTCAAAAGGAGGTACAACACATATTTCTGATTCCTCACCAAGATACACAAGAGCAAATATCAGCCCTGTAATAAACTGACTGCTAATGTCGCCCCTCACCGAATAACTTCCACTTTTTAAACATCCGGATAACACAACTGAATTTTTGTTTTTTTCAAATTTAAATCCGCAATCTTTACAAAGAGTTTCATAAACATCAAGCGGTCTTTCAAAAAGACGTTCGCTGCCTACCAGTGTCACCTCTTTTCCGAGGCAAAGTGCCAAAGGTATAAAAAACCTCAGCGTACTTCCGCTTTCTCTGCAGTTCAGGCAAGGATTGTCCGTTTTCATAAATTCCTTTGGATTTACACTCACCATATCGTTTTCAATACTTATTTGCACACCAAGTGCTTTCAGGCAGTCGATACTTGCAAGTATATCATCACTAAAGTCAATTCCCGATATCAGACACTCACACCCCGACAGTGCCGCACCGATAAGATATCTGTGTGCCATGCTTTTTGAAGGTGGTGCATCAATATTCCCTTTTAATCTGCACGGTTTAAAATCAGCTATCATTTTAATTACCTTCTTCAATCAAATAATCAATCGCTTCAATATATCCATCAGTTCCATGCCCCGTAATCGTTTTAACACACGCAAGACGCACATAGCTTATCTGACGAAAATCTTCCCGTTCTTCAACCTTTGAAATATGAACCTCAACAGTTGGAATCCCAACTGCTTTAACGGCATCTAAAATTGCAATGCTTGTGTGGGTATAGGCTCCGGGATTTATGACAATTCCGTCTGCATTTTCATAGGCATTTTGAATTTCATCAACGAGGTCGCCTTCGTGGTTCGACTGATACATCTTAACCTCTATGCCTTTTTCATTGCAATGGTGTTTGATTTTCTCGGCAAGATCTGAGTATGTTTCCCTGCCATATTGGTCAGGTTCTCTGATACCAAGCATGTTGAGATTCGGTCCATTTATAACCAGTATTTTCATCAGATAAGCTCCTTTCTCTTTTTCATAATATACTGCGCTTCTTCCCCGGGAGTTGCCATATCGGGAACAATTGCATCAGCAGTTTTCCTGTAGATATCGATTCTTTCGCTATAAAGCTTTTCAAGCTTTTCCCGCGTATCCGAAAGCGGTCTGCTATCAGATACAGATATTCTTCCCAAATCAGCATTAATAAAGAAAATTTTTCCGTTACGTTTAAGACGTCTGATATTTTCTTCTCTTAATATTGCTCCGCCACCGGTTGAAATTACACGGCATCCTTTTTCAGAAACATCTTTTATCACTTCTGATTCAAGATCCCTGAAATATTTTTCTCCCTTATCAGCAATTAACTGTTTTATACTACATCCGCATCTTTTTTCAATTTCCTCATCCGTGTCGGTAAATTCAAAGCCGGAAATATCCAAAAGTCTTCCGACGGTGCTTTTTCCGCTTCCGGGCATTCCTGTCAGAACTATATTTTCTTTTGATTCATAAATCTCTTTAAAAACATCATACGCTTTTTCTTTTGGTATTTCGGTATCAAGGAATTTTTCAACTGCAGCCACCGCCTGCATAACTAGCATATAGAGTCCGCCCTCCGCCTTTATACCGCGTTTCTTTGCTTCCACAATAAGATTGGTGCAAAGCGGATTATATACCGCATCAACAACACCCGAAAGATTTTCAAACCCTGAAATATCAATCGGTTTCGATTCGCAATCAGGATACATTCCCGAGGGAGTTGTATTGATAATAACATCTGCATCATTATGAATATTTTGTGCTTCATCATATGATATGAATTTCTCAGTTTTATTTCTGCTCACAACCCAAACGGAAGATGCTCCCATATCTGTTGCAAGTGTCACAGCGGTTTTGCTCGTTCCGCCCGTACCGAGAATAAGAACCTTTTTCCCTTTAAGCTTAATGCCGTTTTTTTCAATAAGTGCCTTCATGCCGTAATAATCAGTATTGTAGCCATATAGTTTTCCGTCTTTTTTAACAATTGTGTTTACTGCACCTATATTTTTTGCAACGTCGCTTATATAATCAAGATACGGCATAACAGTCTGCTTATAGGGAATAGTAACATTAATTGCCTCAAAATCTTTTTTTACAAAAAACTCCTCAACTTCATTTTCATTAATCTCAATAAGTTCATATTCATAATCTGCAAGACGGGCGTGTATTTCCTTTGAAAAGCTGTGTCCGAGTTTTTTTCCTATGCACCCGTATTTTCCCATATTATCATCTCCCGGTATTAATCTGCAAAAATCCAGTCTGTGCCGAATCTCATTGCAAGAGCATCGCACATTACAATTGCCGTTGCCGCATCCTGAACAACTCTTGCTCTGTGCACAATTGCAGGGTCGTGTCTGCCTTTTGCCTCAAGGACGGATTCAGTCATAGTTTTAAAATCAACCGTATTCTGAGCTTTAAAAATCGTAGGCGTGGGCTTCACGGCTGTTCTGAAAATTATGGGCATTCCATTTGTGATACCACCGTTTATACCGCCGTTATTATTTTGAGTCGTAACTATTTTTCCGTTTTCTATTCTGAGCGGGTCGTTTGCATCGCTCCCCCTCATATCGGATATCTCAAATCCTGCTCCAAATTCAATTCCTTTAACTGCAGGAATAGAAAACATCATATGAGAAATAAGGCTCTCCACCGAATCAAACCACGGTTCTCCAACACCTTCCGGCATTCCGAAAATCACAGTTTCAAGAATTCCCCCAACGCTGTCTCCGGATGATGCTGCATCTAAAATGCTCTCTTTCATTATTTTACCTTTCGCTTCATCAAGCACTGCGAAGTTTCTTTCATTAAGATATTTCACATCTGATATCAGATTAAGAAAATCCCTGTCTGAAACGCCGGCACACCTCTTTACATGGGTTCCTATTAATATTCCTTTTTGTTCAAGTGCATACTTGCATATTGCTCCCGCAGCCACAAGTGCCGCAGTTATTCTTCCGCTGAAATGCCCTCCGCCTCTTGAATCCTGAAAACCGTGATATTTGCATTCCGCAGTGAAATCTGCATGAGACGGACGGGCAATAGTTTTCATTTTTGAGTAATCGCCGCTTCTGACATTTTCGTTGGGAATCAGAATAGTTACCGGTGTTCCGGTTGTTTTTCCGTTTATCACACCGCTCACAATTTTAAAATCATCCTTTTCCATTCTCGGAGTAGATATCTTTCCGTCAGGACGTCTCAGATAAAGCATATGAGCAATGTATTCTTCGTCAATATTTATTCCCGGTGCCATTCCGTCGAGAACTGCACCTATATATTCGCCGTGACTTTCACCAAACAAGGTTACAGTCACGCTGTTGCCAAATGTATTTTTCATATTAATATTTCCTTTCCCAACTCAATAACCTCATTACATTTCATTTTTTTGAGCTCAAATCTGCCTATTTCAGGAACCGTTGTCACCGTCACCTCTTCACCATCCGCTTTCTTATCATGAAATGCAGCATCGGAAATTTTATCCCAATTAAGATTTGGTATACTATAAAGACTGCACTTTTTCAAAACCTCAATAACCTCCGGTCTTATCTTTTCAGAACACATCGGAATAAGCCCAAGAGCAACGCATTCACCGTGATAAAGACCGGCATCGTTGCCTCCGCTTTCGATACCATGACCGATAGTGTGACCGAAATTTAGAATTTTTCTGAGTCCCGATTCTTTTTCGTCTTTTTCAACCACTTTTTTCTTAATATTTAATGAGCGGATAATGATTTCATCAATATTTTTTTCAATATCAGAATTTTCAATCAGTTTAAAAAGCTCCGAATCCGAGGTCAGTGCCATTTTAACAGCTTCTGCAAGCCCGTTTGATATCTGCCTTTTTGGAAGAGTTTTTAAAAGTTCGGGGTCAATCAAAACCTTTTTCGGCTGATAGAATGCTCCCACAATATTTTTTACTCCGCCAAAATTTATTGCCGTTTTTCCACCAATTGAAGAATCTATCTGCGAAAGGAGAGTTGTTGGGATGTTATAAAAATCAATGCCTCTCATATATGCCGAAGCGGCAAACCCTGCAAGGTCTCCAACCACTCCGCCGCCAACCGCAACAACGCAATCATTTCTTGAAAATCCTTTTGAGAGCATTTTTTCAAGAAGATTTCCGAAGCATTCAAGGCTCTTGGAATTTTCGCCCGACTCAACCGTGCATATAACCGCCTCCCTGCATTGCTTTGCAAGAATTTCGGCATATTCGTGCGGAACCAGTGAATCGGTTACCACAAGCACTCTTCTTTCAAGATTCAGATGCTTTGAAGCGTTCCTCAGAATTCCTCTTTCAGCAATTATATCATAGCTATTTTCCTTTAAATCCATATGTATATTCATATCAGTCACCTTATATCTCACAGTGCGATGCAAAAGTCCCTGCAATTTTCAGCTTGTCGCACACACTGTTTAATTCTTCAATCATCTTCATACCGTCTGCATTATTGGTTGTGCCGTCTATTTCGATGTAGAAATAATACTGCCACGAATGTTTTTTCAAAGGCCGGCTTCTGAGCGCTGTCATATTAAAACCGTATTTTCCTATAATGCTTATGGCATTTGCAAGAGAACCTGCTTCGTTTTTAACCGTGAACATCAGAACCGAGCTCGTTAGCGTTGATGAGTTTGCCCTCACCTTTGAAATAACTGCAAAACGTGTTGTGTTCTCACCGCTTTTGTTGATGTTTGCTTCAAGCACCTTTAATCCATATATTTGTGCTGTTTCAACACTTGCAATTGCTCCGAGTGATTTATCACCGCTTTCGGCAACGGTTTTTGCCGCAACTGCGGTATTACTTGACTCTTCAGTTTCAAAGCCTTTAAGCTTTATGTATTCATGGCACTGGCTTAGCGCCTGAGAATGACTTGTTACTTTTTTAATATCATCAACATTTGCACCTGCAATACCGAGAAGATTCTGATGAATTTCGAGCTCATAGATACCGTTTATATAAAGTCCGCCTGAAAATATCAAATCAATAGTCTGCCCCACTTCACCGGCATAGCTGTTTTCTATGGGAAGCACCGCAACATCACACTCACCGCTCACAACAGAATCGTATGCTGATTTAAAATCTGTGTGAGAAACTCTGTTGCTTTCGGGAAAAATCCGTCCTGCGGCAATGTGGGCAAATGCACCCTCAACACCCGAATAAGCAACCTTTAGACCGCTTTGCATACGGTATTGATAATCCCGTGATATTTTCATCATATTTTTGAGATAGTCAATGTAGTACCCTTTTATGACCTCATCGCCTATGAGTGCCGAATTTTTTTCGATAACAGCATCCTCTCTCTTTTGGTCAAGGATTGGAAGAGCAAATTCTTTTTTATATTCATAAACCATTTCAACAGCTCTCATTCTCTTTTCAAAAAGCTCTGCCATTTCTAAGTCCACTTCATTTATAATCTGCCTTGCCTCATCAAGCTTGTTTGCCATTTCAACCATCCCTTTCAGATAATAAAACAAAAACCCCACTTGCAAAGTTACAAGTGAGGCTCAAAATCAGTAAAAATAAAATTAAAAAGCAAAACTCTGTCTCACAAGTAACTTTTTCATAGCAAAATAAGCATAGCCAAAATAAAAAGCTACGCTGAAGTAAAAGAAATATTTACCTGCGTTTAAAAGACATAAGTTCATATTTATTACCTTCAAAAATTAATTTTTATTTATTATAGCACTGTAAAAATGAGTTGTCAAGTATAAATTTAAAAACAATTCAAAATTTTTGTGTTTTTTATTTTCATCTTATAATAAAGCCATCAAACGCAAAAAATTGTTTATCGGCTAATACATCTGCATATATATTTGATGCCCTTTTCGCAAACAATCTTTTCTTTTCCGCCAACAACTATTATTCCGTCAGACGAATCCGAAACACCAACATTGATTTTTCCACCGTCATTATACACTTCCACAACCGCATCACCGTTTAGAGCTATATTCATTTTTTCAGATACTATGTCCGCATATTTTTCGCCGTCGAGCATTACAAATGCACTGCCATCAGTATTTCCGTCAAAACAAAGTTCAACATATTCATTTCCTGCCGCCGCATTCCCCGACACAGCATCAGCTTCCCCCCGACACACAGCCATATATACCTGCGACACAACCACACTCAAAAATATCAAGGATACCACTGCATATGCCGAAGTCTTCAACCACTTAGCCGTTTTCTGCTTTCTTCTCAAAAACAATTTCATAAAACATCATCCCCTCCGGTTTCAGATTCAATACAGTACCGATGATATTTTATGCAATTTATTATACGTTCATACCGGCAAGATAAGCAGTGGAATATGCTATCTGAAGATTATAGCCGCCCGTGTAGGCATCAACATCAATTACCTCTCCGGCAAAAAACAAACCGTCAACAATTTTCGACTGCATAGTACCGGGGTCAATTTCTTTAACATTTATTCCGCCCGATGTTATGATTGCTTCCGAAACAGGTCTTTTCCCGCTTATGGTAAAGCTCATATTTTTCAGAAGATTCACAAACGCATGTCTTTGCTCACGGGTCACCGAATTAACCTTGCATCTCGGGTCTATTCCGGAAAGTTCAACAATAACCGGAATAAGTTTTTTGGGAAGCAGAGAATCCAGTGAATTTATGAAATCCTTATTTTTCTCTGATTCAAAATCACGCAAAATTCTGTTGTCGAGAGTTTTGAAATCAAGAGCCGGTTTTAAATCTATGGATATGCTGTAGTCCCCTTTTTCTCTAATATGCGAAGAAGCGCTCAAAATAACAGGACCGCTGAGCCCGAAATGAGTAAAAAGCATTTCTCCGAAATCAGAATATATCTCCTTGCCGTTTTTATAAAGCTTTATTGCAATATTTTTAAGAGAAAGCCCCATAAGCTCGCCAACAAATTCCTCGCAAACGCAAAGCGGCACGAGCGATGCTTTTGGCTCAACGATGCTGTGTCCCAGATTTTGCGCAAATTTGTATCCATCACCTGTTGAACCTGTTCCCGGATAACTTTTTCCGCCTGTTGCAATAACAACGCTGTTGGCTTTCATAACCTTTCCGTCTGATGTTTCCACTTCAAATCCCGACTCAGTTCTTCTGATATCGGTAATTTCAGCACACACAAATTCCGCTCCGCACTTTCGTGCATAAGAAAAAAGAGCATCTCTTACATCTGCCGCTTTATCGCTTTTTGGAAAAACCCTTCCGCCGCGCTCTGTTTTGAGAGGAACTCCTTCAGCTTCTATAAGCTTCATAATGTCGTCATTTGTGAAACTGTAGAACGCACTATACAAAAAATACGGATTCACTGCCGTATTGGAAATAAAATCCTCCATAGGTGCGCTGTTGGTTACATTGCATCTCCCCTTACCCGTTATCAGAAGTTTTTTCCCGGGGTATGGGTTTTTATCTGCAAGAATAACATCATTTCCGTTTGAAGCAGCAAATGCAGAAGCCAGCATACCCGCCGGTCCCGCACCAACCACAATAACTTTTCCTGCCATTTTATTCATCCTTATCAACAGGTTTTTCATAAACCTGATATTCCTCCCATATATTTTCAAGAGCCTCAAAATTCTGCGCAACCTTTTGTTCATTACGCATCACAAGATTCACAATCAATGCATTTATAATACTCAGAGGCGCAACCAGAGAGTCAACAAAATTAGACATATCCGAATGTGCAATCAACTTATGGTCAGCATAAGCCACAATCGGGGAAATATCACTGTCGGTTATTGCAATAACCTTACATTTTCGGCTGTTTGCATATTTAACCGCACTCAAAGTCCGTCTTGAATATCTCGGATAGCTTATTGCTATCATTATATCGTTTTCATCAATGGTAAATATCTGTTCAAAGGTTTCACTCGCCGAATTTGTTGAAATCAGCTTAACATCCATCGAAAAAAGATTAAGATAGAAAGCGAGAAAATTAGCAATGGAAAAACACGTTCTTGCCCCAAGAACATATATGCGCTTTGCCCCGTTTATACTGTCCACCGCAGACGTGAAATCCTTTACACTCACCGTTTCAAGCGTCTGGCGGAGTTTTTCGATATCCGATGTTAAAACGGTTGAGAGAATATCTTTTTCGGCAAACTTGGAAGATGTTATTTCCATCCTCTGCACCGATGTGAGTTTGTTTTTGATAATCTCTCTTAAAACACGCTGAAAATCCGGATAACCCTCAAATCCGAGTTCGGATGCAAAACGCACAACCGTGGACTCACTCACTCCAACCTTTTCCCCCAATTTTGCCGCCGTCATAAATGCTGCCTTATCGTATTGTTCATACACAAAATCAGCAATCCGTTTGTGGCTCTTGCTCATTTGAGAACGCATACTTTTTATTTTTGATATAACATTATTATCATCCATAAAGCTTTTTCCTCCGATTTGCATTTCAGGTAAAAAATACCCCTCCGTTTGAGGAGGGGTTGGGTACGTTATCAAAATATATTAAATTCTCAAAACAAATTACTGAGCTTTAACAACATTAGCAGCCTGAGGGCCCTTAGCACCGTCAATAACTTCGAATTCTACACTTTCGCCTTCCTGAAGGGATTTGTAGCCTTCCATATTGATAGCTGAGAAATGTACGAAAACATCTCCGCCGTCTTCACACTCGATAAAACCATAACCTTTTTCAGCGTTAAACCATTTTACTGTACCTTTTTGCATTATTGTGCCTCCTAAAATTTGAGCAATTACTGCTCCGTAATGATAGAGCAGTTCTTTACTACTCACGAATTACATTTTAACACAAAATTTTCATTTTGTCAATGATATTTTATAAAATTTTAACAAAACTTTCTGAAATTGGTATATTTCCAATTATTTTTGGGCTCTCGCAACAAAAAACAATCTCTGTTCATCATCCGCGGGCGACTCAAAATTCAGTTCACCATATACGGATTCAATTTTAAATCCGGTAGCTTCAAGCATTGATTTAAGGCAGGAAACAGAATAATATCTTTGGGAATGTTCTTCTGTGAAACGACTGTAGCTTCCGTTTTCCTTAACGAAAAAATTAAGCCTGAAATCGCAATACTCTCCGTCAAACGAATTTTCCCATGTGTAGAAAACATTTTCATCATCACACACAAACACATTATCACCCAGGATTTCGTTGAATTTGTATTCCGTGTTGACATCAAACACAAAAAGACCATTGGGATTAAGATAATTGCGAACAAGTTCAAACATTTTTTTTAGTTCATCCGGCTCTGTAACATAGTTTATGCTGTCGAGCATACTGAGTGCAACGTCAACTGTACCGTAAAGTTCAAAATCGCACATATCCTGATTGAGATAAAGAATATTTTTGTTTCCCCTTTTCCCCATTGCCTCCATGAGCATTTCCTCTGACGAATCAATGCCAATCATATCGTAGCCGCGCTCCGACATAACATCGCAAACGCTTCCCGTGCCGCATCCGAGGTCAACAATCAGTTCGGGCTTTTTTAATGAATATTTCTCAAAAATTTCTTCTAAATAGTCACAGCGTTTTTCATATTCAACATCTCCGGTGAGCGCATCGTATACCGACGCAAAATCCGAATAACTTTTATTTTGCTCCATAATAAATCACTCTTGCTCCTTATTGGCATCAAGCCTTTCAAGCACAGTCTTATACCCTCCGCAACCGTAGTTCAGTGCACGGTTAACACGGCTTATGGTTGCGGTGCTTGCTCCTGTTTTCTTTACTATGTCGCTATATACCACTCTTTCTTCAAGCATTCTTGCAACTTCAAGCCTTTGCCCCATTGCCTTTACTTCCGCAATGGTACACAAATCCTCAAGAAAGTTGAAGCATTCGGTTTTATCTTTGAGTGAAATAAGCGCTTCCACAAGACTGTTTATACCTTTTTCATTAAGATTTTCAAGCATATTATCATTCCTTTTATGCATCATATTTTAGTAAGCTTGGCAAAAGATGCCATAAGTGTGCGTGTGCCAACATTATCAAATGATATTTCAAGCTGAGCATCGTTTCCTGACTCAACAACCGAAACAACAAGCCCGGTTCCGAATTTCTTATGACTCACACGGTCACCCTTTTTGATGTCACACACCGACGGCGAAGACATTATCTGAGCTCCTGTTACCGTTCCGGGAATATGCGATACCGGAGAAGACGACGGCATTGCAGGCTTCGGACGGCTGAAACTGAACGAAGGAATCTTTGCTTCTTTTTTCACCGGAGAAATATTGTAGAGTGCATTAAATCCGGAATTGCGTTTTACTTCAATATCAAGAAATTCTTCAGGAATTTCCGAAACAAATTTGGATACCATACGTGCCTCGGTTTTTCCGTAAAGAGTTCTTTGCTTTGCATATGTAAGATACAGTTTCTTTCTCGCTCTTGTTATACCAACATAGCAAAGCCGGCGTTCTTCTTCAAGACCGTCTGCCTCCATTTCGCTCATAAAGCTCGGGAAAAGACCGGTTTCCATACCGCACATAAATACAACAGGGAATTCAAGCCCCTTTGCGCTGTGAAGAGTCATCAGCACTGCGGCATTTTGCTTTTCATCGTAGTTATCTACATCCGAAACGAGAGAAATATTGTCGAGAAAACCTTCAAAGGTTGGGTTTTCAACCTTTTCTTCATACTCTTTCGCTTTGGATTTGAATTCTTCAACGTTTTCCACTCTCGAAACAGCCTCTTCGGGAGGACTTTCGAGAAGAAGCCTTGATACATAGCCTGTTTTTTCCAGAAGTGCATCAATAAGCTCTGTCACACTCACGGAATTTATCATTTCCCTTAATGACTTTATCATGTCGGCAAATTCAGAAATTTTACTGTTGACTCTTCCGAAAACCTCAGCATATGAGCCGTCGGTTATTATATCAAACATGCTTCTTCCCACAGTTGCCCCGTATGCCTGAAGCTTCTGAACTGTTGAATCTCCTATACCTCTTTTCGGAACGTTTATAATACGAGTCAGATTCTGATCATCGTTTGGATTAAACAAAACTCTGAGATACGAAAGAATATCCTTGATTTCTTTGCGGTCGTAGAATCTGAGACCTGCAAGAATCCGATACGGGCAGGTAAGATTTTCTTCAAATGCACGGGTCTGGGCATTTGTGCGGTAAAGAATTGCAAAATCTGAATACTTATAACCATGCTTTGAAACAAGAAGTTCAATCTGATTATTAACATACACCGCTTCGCTGACCTGATCGCCAAGTGCTCTTAAAATAATTTTGTCACCATCGCCGGCATCGGTCCAAAGCTTCTTTTCTTTTCTCATGCGGTTGTTGGCAATAACAGTGTTGGCAGCTGTTAGAATGTTTTGAGTTGAACGGTAGTTTTGCTCAAGCTTAACAACTTTCGTTTCCGCGAATTTTTTTTCAAAATTAAGTATGTTGCCGATATCCGCGCCGCGGAATTTATAGATACTCTGGTCGTCATCACCCACAACACAAAGATTGCGGTGGCCTTCAGCAAGCATTTCAACAAGCTTATACTGACATCCGTTTGTATCCTGATATTCGTCAACAAGTATGTAGCGAAATTTGTTCTGATAGTATTTGAGAACATCCGGACAGGTTTTGAAAAGCAACACGGTTTTTAAAATAAGGTCGTCAAAATCAAGAGCGTTGTTTTCTTTCAGTTTCTTTTCATAGAGAGTATATAATTTGGAATACTGACGTTCGCGATAGTCAGAATCGGAATATTTTGCAAATTCTTCGGGTGAAATATCCTTGTTTTTGCAGTCGCTTATTCTGGCTATAACCGACTTAACCGGAAAGTTTTCCTCGTTGAGCATACACTCTTTAAGGCAGTCTTTTATTATTTTTTTCTGATCGGATGTATCATATATTGTAAAAGTTGCTTCATATCCAAGTGATGCAATGTCACGTCTTAAAATCCTCACGCAACACGAATGGAATGTTCTTATCCATATATCGTCAGCACCCTCTCCAACCGTCTGAGCAATACGCTCACGCATTTCTGCAGCCGCTTTATTGGTAAAGGTTATGGCAAGAATCTGCCATGGCTTAGCGAGGTTTTTTTCAAGTATATATGCCACGCGCCGTGTAAGGACCGTTGTTTTACCGCTTCCTGCTCCTGCAAGAACGAGAAGCGGACCATCGGTTGTGGTGACGGCTTCTTTCTGTTTGTCATTTAGTCCATTCAATAAATCACTCATCGGTATTTCCTCCATCATCGCTTAAAACAATCTCATTAACATAACACCAGAATTCCTCCACTCCGATGTTCTTCACGGTAGAAAATGGAATAATGATGTCATCCCCTTTGAGTTCAAGGGTATCTATTATAGTTTTAATTTTCGAATCTTTTTCGCTCGCTTTAAGTTTGTCGGTCTTGGTTGCTATAACAACAGCACGCGGACACACTCCCCTGATATAAGAAAGCATGAGCCTGTCGTCTTCTGTGGGTTTATGGCGGCTGTCAACAAGCAATACAACCTGACTGAGGGTTTCTCTTTGAGCAAGATAAGTTTCTATCATTTTTCCCCAGCGTTTTTTTTCTTCCTTGGAAACCTGAGCAAAGCCGTAGCCCGGAAGGTCCACAAAATTAATTGTGTTATCAATATTATAAAAATTTATCGTGGCGGTTTTGCCCGGTTTGGCACTCACCCTCGCAAGGCTCTTTCTGTTGAGAAGCTTATTTATAAGCGAGGATTTCCCAACATTCGACCTGCCTGCAAAGGCAAGGTCGGGAAATGCGGTTTTTGGATACTGTTCCTTCCTTACCGCAGATATTGTTAATTCCACATTGTGTATATTCATGTTTTTTCTCCGTATTTACTGACAAAGTCTAAATTTAACCCATTGCAATTTTCAATACCGTATCCATAGAATCAGCCGGAATAAATTCAAGCTTTTCTCTCACTTCTTCCGGAATTTCTTCAATATCACACACATTCGCCGGCGGAATAAGAACCGTTTTCACTCCGGCTCTGCATGCCGCAAGAGATTTTTCCTTTAGTCCGCCAATTGCAAGAATTCTGCCTGTTATTGTTATTTCCCCCGTCATAGCAACACTTTTTTTGATTTTCTTTCCTGTCAGAGCAGAAATAAGAGCTGTTGCCATTGTTATGCCGGCAGAAGGACCGTCTTTTGGAACTGCGCCTTCGGGCACATGAATGTGAATATCAAATTTTTTATAAAATTCAGGGTCAACACCAAACTTTCCGGCATTTGCCCTTATGCAACTTATTGCCGCTTTTGCAGATTCTTTCATCACATCACCGAGCTGACCTGTGAGCTCAACGGAACCGCTTCCCTCCATGAGATTTACTTCTATTGAAAGTGTGTCGCCGCCATACATTGTCCAGGCAAGACCGGTTGCAACTCCAACCTCGTCCTTTTTAACCCTTTCATCTTCTCTGAATATAATGGGCCCAAGGAATTTTTCAATGTTTTTCCTGTTCACCGTAACACTCTTTTTGTTTTCGGTAAGAACAGTGCGTGCAACTTTTCTTAATATGTCGTTTATCTTTCTTTCAAGCTCTCTGACGCCTGACTCTCTGGTGTAGCCGTTTATTATTACGCCAAGTGTATCGTCGGAAATCTTAACCATACTTTTTTTCAGACCGTGTTCCTTAATCTGCTTTGGCAAAATATAATCTTTTGCAATGCATATCTTTTCGGGGTCTGTGTAGCCGGTAAGCTCTATAACCTCCATTCTGTCGAGAAGCGGACGGTCAATTGTTTCAAGAGAGTTGGCGGTTGTGATAAACAGAACATCCGAAAGGTCGGTTTCAAGTTCAATGTAGTGATCCCTGAAAGAGAAATTCTGTTCGCCATCGAGCACTTCAAGGAGTGCGGCAGAGGTGTTTCCTCTATGGTCTGCACCAACTTTATCTATTTCATCAAGCAAAATAAGCGGATTTGATGTTCCTGCCTGCTTAAGAGCCGAAATAATTCTTCCGGGCATAGCGCCTATATATGTTTTTCTGTGACCGCGGATTTCTGCCTCATCTCTTACTCCTCCGAGCGACATTCTCACATACTTTCTGCCAAGAGATGCGGCAATGGATTTTGCAATAGATGTTTTGCCAACTCCCGGAGGGCCATACAGGCATATTACAGGTGATTTTTTACCGCCGGAAAGCATTCTCACTGCAAGAAACTCCACGATTCTTTCCTTAACCTTTTTCATTCCGTAGTGGTCATTATCAAGAATTTCGGAGGCAAGAGAAAGGTCTGTGTTGTCCTCGGTTTTATTGTTCCATGGAATTGAAGTCAGCCAGTCGAGATAGTTGCGTATCACGGAAGCATCGGGATTTGAGCCCTGCATTCTTTTGAGGCGCGAAAGCTCTTTTTCCGCTTTTTTTATAACAGCCCCGGGGGCGTTAATCTCTTTGAGCTTTCTGAGATATTCTTCTCTTTCGCTTTCAACATCTTCCTGCTCGCCCAGTTCCGATTGTATGACCTTAATCTGCTCACGAAGATAGTATTCTTTCTGATTCTTATCTATATTTTCTCTTACTCTGGAATTAATCATTTTTTCAACCTTGAGAATTTCAATTTCAGAGTTGAGAATTGAAAGAAGCATTTCAAGACGTTTCATAACATCAAACTCTTCAAGAAGTTCCTGTTTTACATCAAGCTCAAGACTGAGAGATGCCGCAACCATATCGGTGAACTGTTCTGCATCGCCGATTGACGTTATGGGCGCAAGAGCCTCTTTTTCAAATCTTCCCATAAGGCTGAAATACTGGGTAAACTGCTTTGTTATCTCTCGCATATATGCATCTTCGGTTATAACCTGCTCTTCGGATTTAGGAGCATAAGACGGTGCATATTCGGTAACTCTGCATTCAAAATACGGCGCTGTTGAAGTGAATTCTTCAACTTCTGCACGTGATATTCCTTCAACCAGAACTCTCACATCATCTTCGGATATTTTGAGTATCTGCTTTACTCTCGCAACCGTACCCACACGAAACAAATCATCAATACCGATATTTTCGATTTCAGGGTCTTTTTGAGCAAGAAGAAAAATAAGCTGATTTTCTATCATACACTCTTCAATTGCACTAACGGATTTATTTCTGCCAACATCAAAGTGTATTATCATATACGGAAAAACCGGGAGCCCCCTTAATGGTAAAACAGGAAGCGTAAGGGTTTTAACCGTGTGTTTCTCTGCATTCATAAGTAAAATTCTCCTTTTATTTTAAGCGAAAAACGAAATCTTCACCGGCTGTCAAAATCAGATAATCCGGATTACGTTTCCGCAACTAAGTCAAAAACTCTCGAGTATATTATACTAAAAATCCGTGAACATTTCAAGAGGTATTTTAAAGAAATTCTATTTTAATCGAAAGTTTGATTACGCATATAATGAAGTTGCATATAAATCTCCGCTGAAATCGGATACTTTTTATTCGTACAACAGTTTCGGTCTGCAAACAGAAAAAATATACACACGAAATAACAGAGGTCTGGCTATTGAAGCTTCGTGTGAAGATGTATCTCAGAATTTTGAATACGAACAGTATAATAACATTACTCAGTCTGAGCAAACCAAAAGCGAAACTGATTCAATCAAAACCATAAACGCTCTTACGTCAGAAGGCAAATCAATTGTTGAATCAAAGGTTTATGAAAATGATGAATTGAAGTCAAGAACTCTGTATACCTATGATTCGGGCGGAAATATTATATCATCAACAGACGCAAACGAAAATACAACAACTTATACGTATAATGATTTCCGTTTTGAGTTTCCCCATTTCCCAAAAATAAAGTCACTAAAAATCGCACAGATACACGATTTGGAGTGAATCTAAAAATGAAATTACAATGTGAATAAATCAAAATAGCTAAATTCTCCTTACGGCGAGCTAAATTACTTCGTAGCTAAATTGGCTTTGCACAGCTAAATTGCCCTACGGTCAGCTATAGGCGAATTTAATTTAGCTGTTTTGAAAAAAACAATTTAGCTATCAAACGTAGTTTGATAATTTAGCTTTGAGCGTAGTTCAAAATTTAGCTTCGTCTCCCCCATAAATCAAATTTTTGCGATTGATTCAAAAAAATGGGGAAACTCAAATTTTTTATCTATTGAAATTTACAAAATAGTATGATACAATAATAGTGGATGTATTTGCTTTTTACTAAATACGAGCCCAATTATTAATTATAGTATAATAAGTAATAATTGACATCACGAAGGGACTGAAATAATTGAACATTGCTATTTGTGATGATGATATTTCATCAATCTCTATTATTGAAGAATATTCAGATAAATTTTGCACGACACACAAGGATATACACTATGAAAGCTTTAATAGTGGCGAAGAATTAATTTCAATGTATAAAAACAGAAATAGATATGACGTAATTATTTTGGATATTGAGTTGAATGGTATCAGCGGAATAGAAACCGCTAACACAATTAGAAATTACGACAAAACCGCTGTAATATTTTTTCTTACCAACCATAGTAAATATGCAATTGATTGCTTTAAACCATCGCCAAAAAACTTTTGGGTAAAACCTCTTGAATATAAATTGTTTTCAGAAGATATGGATGAGGTATATAATGAATTTAATGAGTCCGACAGTTATTTTGTGTTTAAAACAAAAGATGGTTATACACGTATTGATATGAATCAAATATTATATGTATCTGGATATGGACGAAAATTAACAATACATACATTTGACAAGATTTATGAATTTAACAGTTCAATGTCAAAAATACAAAATGATTCCAGATTTCGCGGTTTCTCTACACCACACAAATCGTTTTTTGTTAATTTGAAAT
>JAZSOL010000130.1:0-2254 GCA_045536915.1 Clostridia bacterium | reverse complement strand
GAATAGGTGCTTGTGCACTTGCACTTATGGATATTTATCCTGAAGAGTGTTCGTATCTTATAGAAAATATTTACCTTTCGCTCGAATATTATCTTGACTATACTTTCTTAAAAAGCGGAGCAACTTTTGAGGGGCCAACGTATTATCGCTATGGTAAGTATTTTCTGTGGCCTTTTGTAAGAGGTATGCAATATACAGTAGGTACAGATTATAATCTGATAGAAGTTCCCGGATTTTACAATTCGCTTAACTATATTGCGGATATGCATAATAATAAAGGAATTCTTTTTAATTATTCCGATTCGGATGAAACGGCAACTGTTGAAGCGGATTTTCTGTATTTTTGTATGAAAAGCGGACAGAATGAACTGGCAAAATATTATGTGTCGGAGCTTTTTGATGAAACTAAGCTTGGAGCACGCAGTATTTTAAATGTTATGATATTTGCTGATGAATCTATGTTTGAAAGTGACTACACTTTAAAAAATACGAATGTTTACTACGAAAATTCTGTTGACGTTGGCGTCATGAGGGAAAACCGCACAGATGAAAATGCTTCATATGCTGCATTTAAAACTCTTAAGGGATATCCGTTTAAAAGCCATGAACAGTTAGACCATGGTACATTTGTATTTGATGCTATGGGTGAAAGATGGGTGTCCGATCTCGGTAAAGAAGATTATTCGGCGCTGAGCGGTACAGGATATGATATATGGGATCAGAATGATGACAGATTCCGGGCATTCCGCAATAATGCCGGTTCTCATAATACGGTTATCATTGATTATACTCCTGAAAATCATATTGCCCAGAGTATAAAAAATGAATCTTTCATTACAAGATTTGAAGAAAACGGTAACGAGGCTATAGGTGTTGTCGATATGAGCGGAGCTCTTGTTGACGGATCCAAATCAGCCAAAAGAGGATTTATGCTCACGGACTCCGGAAAAAGTCTTGTTGTTAAAGATGAAATTGAACTGAAAAGTAAGTCCGGCATAACCTGGCAGATAATGACAAAAGCTCAGGATGCAGTTCTGGAAGACGGATTGATTAAGCTTATTCTGAACGGAAAAACACTTATTATGACCTATGAGTGCAATAAAGGAATTACCGCCTCGTTTGAAAAGGCATCTGCCGGAGTGAATCTTTTCCCAACAGAAAGCACGAACAATGAATTTAATAAGGTTGTTTTGAAAACCAACGGAAGCGGGAAAATTGATATTACTGTTAAATTTACACCGACAGATATTTCGGGAGCTTCTGATATATCTGAATACACCGGAAGTATAGACTCATGGAGTGTGGCAGATAAAGAATCAACCGTTTCGGAAAAGAACTTTGAAAAGCAGATTATAACAGCGCTCAAATCAAACGGAGAAGATGTTTACGGATTTGATTCCGATAATCATAAATACACTGTTTCCACAATTGAAGGCGAAAAGATGCCGGTTATTGATTTTGAATATGACAGTGAAAAATGCACGGCAGAAATGATTGAATCAGCCGACGGAACAACTCCCACTATTATACGTCTTACCGATAAGAATGAGCCGGACAATATGAGCTCTTATATCGTGGAATACGAGGTAGTGCCGAGAGCCACACAAATTGACGGACAGACATCCGTTCAGGTTAAGAGTGTAAGCGTAAGTGAAGTTCCTCAGGGGGATTACGGTCCGTATAAAATAATCGACTCCAACCTTGATACCAGATGGTCAGCTCAGGGTAAAGGTCAGTGGGCACTTTTTGATTTCGGTGAAGCCGAAGATATCAGTGCTATGTACATGGCAACGTATAAAGGTGATGCGAGAATACTCTATTTCAACGTGAGCGTTTCCGAAAACGGAGAAGATTTTGAAATGGTATATGACGGAGAAACAAGCGGAGCAACAACACAGCTTGAACGTTTTGAACTCGGAAGTGTTAAGGCACGATATGTGAAGATTGAATTTAACAACACAAGCACCGGCGACTGGAACAGTCCGACGGAAGTGGTATTTGTTCGTTAAATGATTAATGGAGGTTACAAAAATGTCAAAAATAATTTATAAGCTGATTTCAGCTGTGATTATAGCCGGTATGCTGATTCAAAGCTTCACGTTCAGCATATTTGCCGGTGAATCACCGATTGAACTTCTGAATTGCGATATGACTATAATGGATGGAAAAACGCAGTACTACAGCGGTGCTCTTGCGGAAAGCTATGAAAATAAAATCAAAAGCGTTGGTTCGTGGCTTATGTCGTACAAAACAT
>JAZSOL010000021.1:0-4084 GCA_045536915.1 Clostridia bacterium | reverse complement strand
TAGAAGGAACTACTATAGGAATTTTTTGTTATGCATGAAAGTTGTCTACATATAAAGATTACGAGAACGAAACAGAAAAGTTAATTATCAATACTTATCCGTAAATGGGAGTTTTTATAAGGAAATTGTTTTGCATCTCTTTGCCGATTCCACTTCACAAAGTGCAAGAGAAATGGATTTGCTGACCGATTCGGGAGAGTTTATCGTGCAAGGTGTATCGTCAAGTGCAAGAGCAAGAAAAGCTCTTATTTCTCCCATATAACAGTCGTCTGATGACAGTGTCGGTGTGATTGTATCATCATCTGTATAAATGGTAAGCTTTCCGTCAGCAACGCTGACTGCCGCCCTCTCAAAATTTATAAGACTTCTCTGCTCAAACGGAAACTTTTGGGGAAGAGACCAATCAGCAGATGCCATAACAAGGAAATCATCATAGAAATACCGTGTGAAGACAGCTTCAAGCTCTGCTTTCTTTTCTGTAACAACAGAGCTTACGGAGTTTGGAAGACCGAAGAAATAATTTATAAGGTCAACATCGTGGATGTGCATATCAAGAATGCAGCCACCGCTTTGTCTGGGGTCTAAAATCCAATTGTTCCAAGTCCAGGTGGGTAACTGTGAATAACGTGAAAATTCCGCACGGCAAACCTTTCCGTATGTTTTTTCATCAATATATTTCTTGATTTCACGAAATACAGGGTCAAATCGCAGACACTGCCCGATCATCAGCTTTTTACCGCTCATCACCGATGCACGAATCATCTTTTCACAGCTTTCCGCAGAGAGTGCCATCGGCTTTTCGGAAAAGACGTGAACTCCTCTCTTAAGAGCATATACTGCAACCTCTTCGTGCATATATGTCGGAAGAGTAGAAAGGATAAAATCGGGCTTTTCTTTTTCAATCAGTTCCTTATAGTCCCGGTAGAAGTTACAGTCTGAAAAATCAATTGAGCTTATATCAATATCTCCGATATTGAGTTTTGTATTTGATTTAAAAGTATTCGGATCTGCTCCGCAAAGCGCGCAGAGCTTTATATCTCCGCGCTCCTGTTCGAGTTTTATGAGATTTCCGAGGTGCAACTTACCCAAGCCACCGAAACCTATAATCGCATACCTGTACATGGTTCTATTTCCTCATAAGATTTTTTAAATATCCAACCGTTTTCTTGACATCCTCGGCACGCTCGGCACCTGTGATTTCACGCTCTATATATAAATCACCGGTATAGCCGCTATCAAGAAGCTTCGGAAGAAATACCGGGTAATTTACAGAGCCTTCACCGACAACACGCTCACGTCCAAGCTCGTGGAAATTGCCCTTCGGATAATCTCCGTCCTTCATATGTGTGCCGCGGATTTTATCGCCGTAAATGTCAATAGCGTCAATCGGATTTCCGCGTCCGTAAAGAATGAGGTTTGCCGGGTCGAGGTTTACGCCAAGATTATCTGCACCGACATCGGAAAAAAGGCGCATCAGCGTGACCGGAGTTTCCTGACCTGTTTCAAAGTTGAAGTAGAGATTGCGTTCTGCACAGTATTCTGCTATGTATTGAATTGCAGATACAAGATCGCGGTATCCGGGATAACAGGGCTGCTCGGGAACGAAGCCAACGTGAGTTGCCATATCGGAAACACCGAGAGTATGGGCAAAATCAGCACATCGGCAAAGATCCCGGATTCTCATTGCACGGTATGCCTCGGGAACAAGTCCCAGTGTTCCCGGACCGTCAATAAAATTCCACTTGCCAGGACCACTCCACATACCCCACACAGAGGTTATGCGGATTTTCCCCTCGGTTATGCGCAGAAGCTTTTCTGCGTTCTCTTCACAGACAAGACCCGGTTCCTGTGTGGTTGCGACCACCTGTACTGTTTCAACTCCTGCATCAATCATCCTGTCGAGTAAATCTGTTTCTGCGGCATTGAAAAAATGACGTAAATCCTGAACAATACCTATCGAATTTGAGTATGTCATAATTTGTATCCTCCCAATCTGTGCGATTTAATAAAGTTCATATCTGCGAAGATATTCAACGGAATGTTGGACATCGTCTTCCTCAATTGCAATTGCACCGCGGTATCCTGCGTTTTTAAGAATCTCCATACACGCATCAATGTTGACTATTCCTTCGCCCATAGGTGCATCATAAAGCCACATACCGGATAAAGACCTGAGCCAGCCATTGCCGGGACACTCGGAAGCACTCTTTTGGAAATAATCCTTTATATGAACGTGCTTTATATCATCAATGAAGACCTCAAAGAACTTTTCTGCAGGAACATCAACAAATAAACAATTTCCCGTATCACCGCAAACACCGACATTCTTACATCTTCGCTTCATTTCGTTGATAAATGTGCGATATCCCTCAATGCCGTTTGCATAAAAGCCCTGGTCCTCATAGAGGCAGGTGATGCCAAATTTTTCTGCATGCTTTGCGACCTCTTCTGCTGCATCAACAGCACATTCCATCGCTTCATCAAAGTCGGGAAGTTCTTCCTGCGTGTCAAACCAAGAAAGCACCGTGTGGTGAAGAAAGGGAGAGCCAACAGCTGCTGCACGCTCGGCATGCTCCTTGAGCGATTCTATTGCCTGAGGCGATTTATAAAGATTTGTAAAAACCGAATAGCAAGCGGCAGAAAGCCCCTTTTCCTCCAATATCTTCCGTGCAACTTGTGCTTCCTCGTTACTTTTGAGAAGCCGGGTCTTTGTCGGATCTGTGTTGTCGATGATTTCCACAGAAGTACAACCGTGACCTTTTGCTATATCCGCACCTGCTTCCCAGCCAAGCTTTCTTACCGTTTCGGCAAAGTGCATGTACATTGTTAAATTCATAAAGTTCCTCCAATGTTGCAGTAGTTGTATTCACTGCTTTCTTATATCAGTCTCAATTCAAATCAAGCTTTGTTTTGAGATTTTTAAAGTATTCGTCAAAGCCTAAGCTATTCGGGTGAATGTTTTCATCGCCGAAAAGGTCTTTATTATGAGAGACAAGCTCAAGACCGTTTATTATCTGAATACCCGGAAGACCCGATACTGCCTCTCGGAAAGATTTCCCATAGTTTTTTCTTCTTCCCACAGCTTTGCCCAGATGGGGGTTATGAGGTATTTCTTTGCCGATGGGTATTTTTTGCATATACTCTCCCAGAATCCGCGGCAATTCGCAGTATAGGTCTCTTTGTCTGTACCCATTATCCAGTCGTTTATACCATATGCACCGAAAACATAGTCGATATCGGAAAAGGTTTCGGATTCCGGAAGCTCCGGGTTATAGACCGCGCCGCCCACTGCCTTGTTTATACCGTCGGCATCAAGATAATCGCAAAGTCTTACAGAGAAAACTCTTGACGGATTCAGCGCATCAAAGCCCTGGGTGATTGAATCGCCGTAGATAAGAGCCTTTTTCTTAAACTTAAAAGGTTCTGCATAGCTTTCTCCCGAAAGCTCAAGATATGAAAGCTCGGTTTTGACCGTTCCCGGAAGGATTATTTTAATCAGCTTTTCTCCATCACCGAGAGCAAAGCTCTTTTCATATGCACCAATCGGGAATTCCTCGCCCGGGTATTTTCCGTTGGGAAGATTATCGGGGTGGTTTTTTATCTCACCGATAAATTCTTCATTTGAAAATACTTCAACAGAAAAATAGGGACGTGCCTTTTCTCGTACAAGAATACCTAGATTGAGCTCAGTTGCATCGGTTTTAAACCACAGTCTTATGCCCGGTGTTGAGATTGCACGGAGTCTTTTCCCTTCATCATAAGAATAGATTGCCTCTTCCTTTTCGGTAAAGCGTGAAAAGGAAATTGCTCCGTCTTTTTCAAAAAACCTCACAGCTCCCGAGGTTACAGCTTTTATTTCATTCAGTGAAAGTTTCATAATCTTGCCTCCGAGATAAGTTTTTTAAGAGTATTTACACCTGCATCAAATGCCTCACATCTTGTTTCATAGCCTTTTTTGATAACAGTTCATTACAGAATCGGCAAATTTTTGTAATTTCTCCGCAAATCGCAATAAACCTCGTAGGGGGGTGGAACCCCTCCCCCCTACCGGAAATTTGCGTTACGCCGCACGGGTGACGGGAGG
>JAZSOL010000178.1:0-15128 GCA_045536915.1 Clostridia bacterium | reverse complement strand
GTTGTGTTTGTTTCTTTGATTTTATCACCGTTTTACGTTGATAAAATGTATGCGAAAAAACAACGCAGATTTTAAATTCAGACTTTAATGTTGTTTTTAATAAAAGCCAAAAGCTATCAACTTTAATTGTGATGGCTTTTGGCTTTTATTTTTGAATACATTTTCCAAAAGCCCGAATATGACTGATATCCCAGAATGTGGTCTGATATTTCTGTGAGTGTTGCTCTTTTGGATGCAAGCATATTGTCGGTAATCATAACGCGGTATTCGTTAAGAGCCTGTTTAAAAGAGGTTCCGCGATACATTTGCACATAGCGGTTTGCCTGCTTGGGCGACAGATGCAGATACTCTGCAAGATCTTCAAGTGTGGTGTCGGCGCGGAAATTTCTGTGTATAAAATCGTCAATTTGAAATTCAATGTTATTCATTTCTTCGGCAACGATGGGTGGATTTGGGGTAAATTTGCTGAAAATCATAGGCAAAACAAGGCTCATTGAAAATAAGTTTCCTGTTTCTAGATATTCATCAATACTTTCAAAGAAACGGTCACACACATAATCATCAAGATGAGTGTGAATAACTTTTTCTACCGGTGTGGTGGTCAAAAAACCTCTCACATCTGTATCGAAGCTGTCATATGAGCGAAAATGGGGGGTTTTTGCAGGTATAACAAATAAATCCCCGGGCTTTAACTTGTATTCTGTGTTGCCGATTGTAAATGCACGTGTTCCCACTTTTGCAATGTGAACTTCGGTTGCAATGTGGTCGTGTATCCATTTGACATTTGTTCCGTCCGGTTCTAAAAGACCGGTGCGGATGTATATGGTGGTATCTCTTCCTAAAATATTAAAGTTAGCCTGATATGATACATCATATTTTTTCACTCTGTCTGCCATAACTTTTCCTTTCGGGACATCCGGAATTTAACGTGGTCCGCATTTAAAATTGAATTATTTTTTTGGATGTGATATAATAATTTCGCACAAAATGATATTTCAACTGCGTAAATTAAGCAAAAACTTGTGATGATTTACAGTTTTTTTTGATTTAAGTATATCACATTACAATCAAAAAGTAAAGAATTTCTTTTGAAAGATTATGGGAATTTTGGAAATGTATGGAGTGGCAAATATGCCGGATGCGGTGTGTTGTAAAGAAAAATTCCGGATTCATTTCCTTAAGGGACAAAATCGTTTTTCGAAAGTCCCTTTTGAGTCGTTGAAAAAATAATTTTGCTATGATAAAATTATTATAGAATAGTGTAGGTATACTTTAACAGCAGAAAGCTGTTGGGGTATTTTTAAATATATAAAATATCTTTACGGAGGTTTTATTATGATATTTAAGAGAGTGTGTTCTTCGATTGTTGCGACGTCGTTTCTTTTTACGGGAGCAGCCTTTGCGTCTGACGGCATTTCGGTAAAATACAATAACACCGGAATGTTTATGGAAATTGATGGTGTTGTGGGGAGCAATGCAAATGCATTGGTTTCGGTAGCTGTGTATGAGGAGTCGGACAATATCGACTTTTCAAATCCGCTTCTTTTCAGTTCGGATTATACAGGGGAAAACGGCAAAGTTGATTTTGACATCAAAACAACCGACAGCTTTGAAAGCGGAAGATACGTCATATATCTTTCCACTAAAGATGCAAAAGCACAAGGTGTTTTGAACTATGTGTCCAAAGAAGGACTCAAAGTGGCTATGGATGCCATAAATGGGGTTGAAAAGGCAGAGGATATTGCCGGAATAATCAAATCTTCAAAAAAGAATCTTGGTGTTGATAATTTGGTTTCGGATTTTGCCATTGATACAGCAGCCGCAATTCTTGCATCACAAAAAAATGCTGATTATACAGATACAGATGCGTTTTATGAAAGTTTTAATACTTATCTTGCATATGCGTATCTTAACGAAGAAGCCGATACATATGCAACCCTCAAAGAATACGAAGAAGAACTCGGTGTTAAAGTTGAAACACTCGAACAACTTGATGAACGTACATTTAAAATGCTTCTTGAGGGCATAAAAAATGCCGACTTCACTCAGGGGCTGTTGCCTGAACAGCTTCCGGAGCTTACTTTTGTGGCAGAAATGCTGAAAAGTGAAACCTGGTCGGAACTTAAATATGTAATTCTTGGTATAGATGAAAACGGAAATAAGATAAATAATAATTTTAACATTCTGAATCCGGATACCGAATATTATTCCAAAGTTGAAAAAGTAAACAACGTATATAAAGAAATGTTTGAAAATATCGGCAACAAAAAAACTGTTGCGGAATTTCGTAAGCTTTTTGAAGACATATCTGAAACTGTGTATTATGACGAAACAGATTCCGGAACATCCGGCGGTGGGGGAGGCGGCGGTTCTTCTTCGTCGGGAGGTAAGAGCAAGGTTGCTGTAAGTCCTTATGCTCCGGTAGAAATTGTAACACCTCAAAGTCCGTCCGGCGAATCAACGCTGTTTACGGATATCGGGTCACATTGGGCAAAGGCTGAAATTGAGGCATTGAGCAATAAAGGTGTGATTTCGGGGTATCCCGACGGAAGTTTTATGCCGGACAAATCTGTTACAAGAGCAGAGTTTGTAAAGCTGATTACCCTGGCATTTGAACTTCCCGAGGCAGATAGTGTATTGGATTTTAATGATGTGGACAATGCTTCGTGGTATAAAAAGTATGTTGATGCGGCAGTTAGTGCAGGTCTTATAGCAGGCGTGGGCAACGGAATGTTTAATCCCGATGGTGTTCTGACAAGGGAAGACGCTTCGCTGATACTTTACAGATACCTTGGTTTGATTGGCGAGCCTGAAGTATCGGTCAATAAGTTTGCAGATGATAATGAAATTTCGGACTATGCCAAAGATGCCATATACGCACTTTCCGAGAGCGGAATTATAAACGGTATGGAAAACGGTGAGTTTGAACCAAAATCAGAACTTACAAGAGCACAGGCTTGTAAACTGTTGAATAGTATAGATTCGTATCTTGTATCTTCAGGTAAATAAGACAGGAGGGGTTAACTTGAAGGAAATAATTAAATTTACATCATTTCTTTTGTGTGTAATGCTTACTCTTTCGAGCCTTGCTTGTGCATCGGGACTTGGGTATATAAGTCCTGAAAGCGCAGAAGGAATAATAAATGAGCTCAGCTACGATGCAAAGCTTGATTCAAAGGTCGGAACAGTTTCGAGAGCACAGTTTGTTGCAGTTCTTATTGAAGCGACTGATATGAAATTTGCTGCTTCCGGTACTCATGAATTTTCGGATGTTCCGTCCGACAGTGAGTTTTACACTCAGATTAAAACAGCAGCAGAACTCGGATGGATATCTAAATCCGATGCATTTTTGCCCGATGATGCCATTACTCTTTCGCAGGCACTCAAAATATGTGTAACTGCGCTTGGCGGCAGTGAACTTGCGGAAGAAAACGGCGGTTATCCTTTTGGGTACTTTACCATTGCAAAATCGGTAGATCTTTTGGATGATATTACAGTTACCGATACCAACGGCAAAATAACCGGTGAAGATGCGGCAATACTCATTTTCCGTACAATTACATCCGAAATTTTTGAAACCTACATATCGGATGACAGCTTTTATGCTGAAAAGTCTTTACGCACAATTCTTGGCACAACAAGAGATATGTATATAATAGAAGGAATCTGCACAGCCAATACCCTTACCGATATAAATGATGAACTTAAAGAAAATGACGGCATTATAACAATTGACGGTACACAATATGTTTCTGCCACAGATGACGATAACTTTGTAGGCTTTAATGTACTGGCACTTTGTAAGGAAAAAAGCGGAACCGACAGTATTGTGGCAATGGTTAAGGCGGACAATAAAGAAATAAGCCTTACATCTGCAAGCATTGATTCGGTAAATCAAAATGAAATTACATATACACTTGATTCTAAAGAAAAGGTACTCAGGCTTGATTCGGAATTTGTATTTATCCGAAACGGCAAGGTTGATGCTCTTGTTTCCGGAATTGAGGGAGCATTTGATAAACCTGCTTCGTTTTATACCTTTATCGACAATAACTCCGACAACAAATACGATGTGGTAAACTGCAGAAGTTATAAGTACACATTTGTAGACTATGTCAACCTTTATGACGGTTATATTTACGACAAATTCTCATCCGACGGATTTATTGACATTTCTGATTCCGAATGCAGATGCAAAGTTTACGAATATTTTGAAGGTGAACTTACAGAAAGTAATATTGATTCTGTTACTCCCGGAAGTGTTGCAGCAGTTGCATCATCAAATGACGGCAAGTTTATTGAAATAGTTTTGTGCTTTGATTCTGTTGAAGGCAAAATTGAGGGCATAAATCAAAATGACGGAAAAGTATGGATTGATTCAAAAGAATATGAACTTTCCGAATACTACCGCAATAACTACATTTCCGAAATCGGCACAGAAGGTGTTTTTCTTCTCGGTATAAACGGAGATGTCGTGGGCTACGAATTGTCAAGCGGTTCTCTTAAATATGCATGGCTTATTAATGCCGGAAACTTAGGTGCCGGTCTTTCAAATGACTATGCAGTAAAGCTCTTTACCCAGGATGATGAGGTTATAACCTTAAGCCTTGAAGAAGATGTGAACTTTGACGGCAAAAAGGAAAAGGCAGAAAAAATTATTGCAGATTTCAAATCATACAGCGATAATCAGAGACTTATAAGATTCGGCCTTTCATCGGAAGGCAAAATCAACACAATCGACACAGCCGAAAACCGACTTGAAGATATAACAGCTTACGGTGAAGTAAGACCGGTAGATAATATGCTCACTCTTTGCGTTGAGGGCACAAGCTTCCTCGGCAGACCGAGAGATACAATGAGTGGAGCCGACGGTTCGGTTAAATTCCAGTTCTCGGCTTCAAAATATCTTTTTGTTATTCCCGAAGTTCAAAACAGAAATGATGACGAGCTCTACCGACTTGCTCCAGTTTCTGAAATTCCGGAAAGTCTTGATTCAGCAAGACACGACCTTTGTGCATACAACATAGATCTTGCAGGATGCCCCGAGGCAATAGTGTTTACTGGGGGATATCTTGTCGGCAAAGGTGCAGACGATTCCAACTTTGCAGTTGTTGAAAAAATCACCCGAGGAAACGACCCCGACGGAATGGAATGCAATTATCTCTACACAAAGTGCAACGGTGTGTATGAAATTTTCTATCTGACAGATGCAAAAGCCGCAGAATATGAAATACCCACACCCGGTGATATTATATCACTCAGCTTTGACGGCAAGAAAATGGTTCAGAGCTTAACGGTGTGGTTCGATTTTGAAACCTATACCATGAAATCCGACTTTGCCGATAAGTTCAGAGGCGGCGAGCTTATAAGCGGATTTGCATACAGCTACTATAATAACTATATGTATCTGATGGGTTCAGATACTACAAATCCGGCTATGCCAAAATGCCCCGAAACGGTTAATTATGCTGACGTGCGCAATATCAATATAGTTGGCGCACCCATAACCTATATTAACGCAGTACGCTCTGCGGATGGTATGCAAATAAAAGATGTTAAGGTGGAAGCGGCACCGATTTCATCGGTTGTAACCTATCGCAACGGTGACGAATCAAAGGTAAGCTTTATTGTGGCAAGACTTGAATGGTCTGCCAACTATGATACGTTCGTGTATAACGTAACATACAGATAATGAGGGGAGGAATAATAATGAAAAAATTAATATCAACAATTCTTTCGCTGATTATGGTATTTAGTGTTTGTGTGCCTGCTCAGTTTGAAGCTTTTGCATCGGCTCCGGTATTTTTGCTCAACGAAGACTTTGACCGCTTTGCCACAAATGCTGAACCCACCGGTTGTGAAATCAGTGCCGAAACGGCTTACGTTGCAGACGTTGGAGAGCAAAACAAGCAGATGTATCTGGAAAGTAGCGGCAAAATCTCGGTAAGCTTCCCTGTGAAGGCAGAGCTTGACGGCAACTTTTTCAGCTATTCATTATGCCCGATAATCTCACCTCAGGTGCTGTTTCGGTTGTTTCGGGCGGTAAGATTTTTGATGCGGTAAAAATCAACTCCGAAAGAAATCTTACAACCTATGACGGCAGAAAAATCGGTTCTGCACCTGCCGGAAAGCTTTTGAAGGTTTCGCTGACATTCAATAAAAAGCATTCAAGATACACCGTATATGTTAACGACAGGGTTGTAATAAACGACTGGTATTTGCAGTCAGGTTATCCTGCAGGCAGTGTGACAGCGGTTTCTCTTTCTGCTTTAGTTAGTGGAAAAGCAACTCTTAAGGTGGATAAGGTTGCGGTTTATACGTCTGATAAGTATGTGAATTTTGAAAATTTTCCTCCTGTGAACTATAATAACTCAGTTATGGAAGATAAATCGGATGATTTTTCGTATGTTACCGGAGATTCCGAAGAAACCGAGGTTTTGTTCCACTATAATTTTGATAAATCGTTTAGCGAGGGATTGCTTCAATTATTTCCGTATGACAACAGCATAACTCACGATTATGACGATGGCAATGGTTATCTGCATCTGGTGAGAAACACGGCAACAGACTGCTTTGTATTATCGCAGCTCCGTGACAAAACAATTGTTACGGCTCAGATGGATATTAAAGTTCCCGCACCGGGCTTTAGCTTCTCTGCTCACGATAAGGCGGGGGCAAGAGCAACCGTGCTTTCGTGTGATGCCAATGGTGAACTTACCGGTATGGGTGAAAAACTTGGTGTTCTTTCAAAACGTTCGTGGACTAATATTACTCTTTCCATTAACGCTCCCAAAAACACTATAAGTTACTGGATAAACGGAAAACCGGCGGCAGTTGATGTTTCTTTGGGAAATGCCAATTTTGAAATTATGACTCAGCTACGTATGACTTGTTCAAATGGTGCTGAAATGATGATAGATAACTACATTCTCTACGGTGGCGTGGGATATGTTGATTATTCCGGTGTTGTTCGGGGTATTCTCAATGAAGATATTGTGCTCTATAACGGAATAATCGGAAAGGCACTTATTAAAGAGGTTTTTGCAAAGTTTGACGCTGTTCACGCCCAGACTGCGTGGGTATATTCCGGTGGTGAGAAATCAAAGGCACAAAGAAAACCGTATTATGAAGCTGATAAGCTTATGATAAGCTCTGATGCGGCTTCAAAGCTTGGCTTTGTTGCATCGGGTGAATACGTTTGCCTTGAAGAAGTGGCAGCTAAAGCAGGCAAAACCGTAACCGCTTTTGATACAGGACTTTATCTTATAGGTGACAAGAGTGTTAAGCTTGGAAAGGATAATCTTCTTAAGGTCAACGCGGCTCTTATCTATGACCGTCCGACTGCTGAAGAAATAAAACCTATTGATTCATCAGTTCATCCCGGATATCTTCTCACTCCGGAAAAGATTCAGAAAATAAGAGCTGCTTACGGTAATGATGAATACATAACAAAATGGGCTGATGAGCTCATTGCAAAAGCAGATCTTGATATTACTCTTCCGCCCTATGACTACAACAAGGCAGACGGATTGCGTCTTCTTCCTGTTGCAGGTCAGATAGATACCAGAATTTCTCAGCTTTCTCTTGCCTATATTCTCAAAGGTGACAGAAAATATGCCGACAGAGTATGGCAGGAAATGGAACACACTTTCTCATATCCCGACTGGGGTCAGGGAATTCATTATCTTGATGTTTCCACAATGGCAACGGCAATTTTAAAAGGTTATGACTGGCTCTATGACTGCTGGACACCTAAGCAGAAAAAAATGACAGAAGATGCTCTTTGGAAATTCTTCCTCGGTTATTCATATGACGTATATCATCTTATGAAATCTCAGGACCATGCATGGGCAACCGCAACAAATAACTGGAACCCGACGTGCAACGGCGGAGTTATAAGTGTTGCATCCATTCTCTATAATACAGATCCGGAAAAATGCGGAGACCTTATTGAAAACGGCTTAAGACTTATGGAAAGTGCAATGAAAGGCTTTTATCCTGTTGGCGCGTGGATTGAGGGTACGCAGTACTGGGGTGCAACTGTAGGTGATATGACAGATACGGCAGTAACACTTTCTAATGTTTTTGGTACTGACTTTGGCGTAACTCTATCTCCTGCATTCAACAAAACTGCTGAATACACAATGAATCTTTGCGGTCCCGGAGGAGCTAACAATTATAATGACAATGCCGGTGCAACAAAATATACTATAAACAGTACATTCTATCTTTCATCAAGATTCAATAATCCTTCATGGGCAAAAATCAGGCTTTATGACATGAAAGTGAATAAGATTGAACCCACTGTTGCAGATATTATATATTATGTTGACTGTGAAAACGAAGGAGAATATACTGTTCCGCGCGATGCATATATGAAGGGTGATGAAGCGGTAAGCCTCCGTGCAGATTTTGAAGATAACTATGGTGCATTTATTTCAATGCACTCCGGCGGTAACTGGGATTCCGAGTGGCATGCTCATATTGATGCAGGAACCTTTGTTATGGATATGCTCGGCGAACGTTTTGCATATGATATGGGACCGCAGGACTATAACTCCAACGGAATGGGTAATCATGAAATTGCCAAAGGCGACGAGATAACAAGATGGAGTTATTATCAGCTTGCTCCCGAAGGTCATAACTGCATTATTATAAATCCGAGTCTTGATAATATCGGTCAGAATGTGTATTCAAAAGATAAAATAACTGATTTTGAAACAAACGATAAAGGCGCATTTGCAATAACAGAGCTTTCTGATGCATATGCCGGCTTTGCTGAAAGCGTAAGAAGGGGTATTAAGCTTTCGGATGACAGAAGAAGCGTTGTTATTCGTGATGAAATTAAGTTCTCGGAAAGCTCCAATGAAGTATGGTGGCAGATGCACACAAGCGCTTCAACCGAATTTGATTTTGTGGACAACAAAACCGTAATTCTTACCAAAAACGGAAAGAGCATCAAGATGATGGTTGAAGTTGACTCTGCTCCCTTTGAATGGGTATCATCAGAGGCAGGACCTAAGCATATTTTGAAAACTGCACCTCCTCAGCAATACACACTCCTTAACTACAGAAAAATCGGATTTAAATTCAAAGGTTCAGAAAGTGCAAATATAACAGTTAAGTTTATTCCTCTCGATGACCCGGCTGCCAATAATCCTGTTGACACAACAGCTCTTGACGACTGGAAGCTTCCCGAGGGCGAACTCATAAAACTTCCGAAGCCTGCCATGATATATGCAGACGGTGCCAAATTGGAAGATTTTGATGTAAACACCAAGTTCTACACAGTAAAAATCCCATTTGGTGCAACAAGTGTGCCGGCAATAACGGCATTGTGTGACGATAATTCATATGCCGAGGTTGATCAGGATGTAAATGATATTGAAAATGTGGCGGCTGTTAAGGTTATTTCAAAAGCAGATCCATCGGTTTATAACATATATTACGTTGGATTCAATATTGATATGTCAACAATTGAAACCTACCGTATTGTTCCGAAAAGTGTTGAGGTATCGGAAGAACCTCAGCCCGAAAATCACAAGGGCTTTGCAATAGACGGCGATCTTTCCACAAGATGGTCAGCAGAAGGAAACGGACAGTGGATTTGCCTTGACTACGGAAAGAGCGTTGATATTGACTACATAGGTACTGCATTTATGAACGGTACTGTAAGAGTAAGCAAATATAAACTCTGGATTTCAAATGACGGCGAAAACTGGGAACTCATTTTTGACGGCGGTTCATCAGGAACAACCGATGCTGTTGAGCTTTCACCTCATATCGGAAAATCCGTACGCTACGTTAAACTTGAAGGCTTTGGAAACTCGGTTAATATGTGGAACTCGGTAACTGAAATTGCGGCTTATAAATTTTGATTATCAGAGAGATGAAACAAGGTTAGTGCGTTGTAGGGGCGACTCACGAATCGCCCGGAATGTGCGAAATTACACGGGCGATTCGTGAATCGCCCCTACATTAATCGTGATTTGTTCTATGTCAGACAGAGCGATAAATTCAAATCTAATGAAAGGAAAATGAAAATGAAAGCAACTAAAAAACTAATCAGCATTATAACATTAGTTTGTGTTCTTGTAACTTTATTTGTTCCCGTTTTGTCATATGCATCTGATGTAAACTATATGCAGGCATATATTTTAAACGAGAATTTTAATGATAAAGACCCCGGCTGGAATGGCACATATCATGCAGATGAAGGATGTTTTGGTCTTCATGCCAATAACTATGGTAACTGGTCAAATGCATCCTGTGCCAGAAACTGGACTGTAGACAGAGCTGAAAAAGGTGAACTGTATTTTGAATTTGACTATATGCTGAGAAGTGGCACTAATTTGAAAGCGGATAATGCGGCAAAAATCGGAATGAGAGATTATAAATACGGTGATGCGGCAATAGACTTTTTCAGCATCACTCCTGCCGGACTTGTTCGCAAAATGACATATGGTACCGATGATAAGTATTTTACCTATTACACCGTAACCAAAGATGAATGGCACACATTTAAAATATTTTTGAACACCGACACCGGCTATTTTGAAGTTTATGCCGCAAAAAAAGGTGATGAATTTACCGTCGAACCACTTTTCACAAGCGGTGGCAGATATGACACCAATAACCCTGCCGCCAACGGTGTAAGAGGTCTTACCTTTATAGGCTTTTATTCCAACAATGCCGAAAGAGAGCTTGACGTTGCATATCTTGATAATGTGAAGGTATATCGCCTTGCTCCCATGCCCGAAATTGTGGGCGTGTCGGATGCTTTTGGCAACGAAGGCGAGCTTGATGTAAGGTCAAGGTATGTAAAGGTGAAATTTGATGGCGACACAAGTGCTGTAAGTCCCGAAGACGTGAGCTTTACAGCAGACGGCATAATAACCGGTGCATCAAAGGTTGAGGTTGATTCAACCGACTCCGGTGCTCTTAAGGTTTACCCCGAATCAAGGCTTCTGCCACTTTCGGACTATGAATTTTCAATTCATGAAGGGGCTGATTTCGGTGGCTCTGTGCTTTCAAGTCCGATGACATTTAACTTCACCACCGGGGATTATGTTGAATTAAACCGCGAGGAATGCTATGAGGATTACCTCTTTAATTCCACCTTCGACACGTCAGACACAGCATGGAAGGCTGAAAGCTTTGCCGAGCTTGACGGCAACGGAGTGCAGTCGCTCTGGGCAAACGAAAAGAACAACTGGAACGGCAACTATATTTCAAATCACTGGATCGGCAACAGCGTGTTCAAGGGCGAGCTTTACTGCGAATTTGACTATATGCTCGCTACGGATACCAACCTCAATCCGTCAGACAACATGAAGATTTCCATGAGGGATGATAAGTATGCCAACGGTGCAGTTCCGTTTTTCATCATAACCCCTGCAGGATATGTGCGCAAGGGATTTGGAACTGATGCTAACGCCAACATATACACCCTCACCAAAGGTGAGTGGTACAGCTTCAGAATCTTTTTAAACACCGAATCCGGAGATTATGAGGTGTATGTGTGTGAGCAGGGAGAGGAATACCCCGAGGAGGCAACCATCAGCAGTAACGGCAGATTTGACACCTCAAACCCTGCCGGAAACGGCGTGCGCGGACTTTGCATAGAATATTTCTTCACCCAAAATCCCGAAAGAGAACAAGAGGTGGCATACCTTGATAACGCAAAGGCATATGTGCTTAAAGCTCTTCCCAAAATTGAGAGCCTTACGGATGCTAGCGGAAACCCTCAGATTGAGTTTGACACCGAATATGTTGCTCTTAAGCTCGATTCATCTGCATCAAAGCTTAAAGCAGAAGATTTTGAGTTTGAAGCAAACGGCATCATTACGGGTGCATCAAAGGTTGAGATTGATTCTGACGACAACACGGTTATAAACGTATATCCCGCTCAAAAGCTTATTTCCGCATCGGACTATGAGCTCAGAATAAAGACCGGTGCAACGGTTGGAAGCCTTGTACTGCCCAAAGAGGTAAAATGCCAATTTGCCACCACGGCAGACGTTATAGACATTACGGACACATCCTTTGAATACAATGGCAAAATCACCTTCACGGGTGAGCTTATAAATAATTCAGGCAAAAGCTTAAATCCCGTGGTTGTAATGTACACTTCCAAAGACGGAGTGTTCACGGGACTTTCATTTAAAGAATACACCATTGCCCCCGGCAAAACAGCAACCGTTGAGCTCGAAGCATCAGATGCAGACGAAACTCAGGATGCTTATGTTATTGTTATAGATTCGTGAATCGCCCCTACAAGCTAATGTGATTTAAATATCCAAACGCCCCTACAAATCAAAATTTACTCGCAAGACGAAATCCTATCGATACGATGTAGGGAATGGATTTATCCATTCCGTGCAAACTAAAGTTTCAACGTAAACTACGGCACGGATGAATCCGTGCCCTGCGCAGTAATGTGTCAATTTTGCTTTCAAACACCCCGTTAAATCAAAATTTACAGCTTGCAAAAAAGTCAAATTCTGATAGTTTTTAGCCAAAACGTAAGCTTTACAGCATATCGTTAGTTTAGTATTGCTAATATATAAAATAATTTATGTCAGGAGTGGTTTTGTGAAGAAAAGACTACTTTCATTAATATTAATACTCACATTGCTTGCATCCTTATGCACGCATATTTCCTTTGCGGCATCCGAAATAAACGGACTTCCCAATGATTTTGTGCACACAGTTGACTACGAAAACAAGGTCATCTACGTTTCATCTGCCACCTTAAGCCCGGAAAAGCTTTGCAGTGAGCTCGGAATAAAATCTGAAAAGGCTGAAATATATAAGGACTCTGCACTTTCAGCGCCTGCTTCATATTATGTTGAAGACGGCAACATTCTCGACCTCAACGGAAACGGTGAAGACCTTTATGAAATAAAAGTAAAAAAAGAACATTTTACATACGAAAATTTTGAAAGCTCTCTCCTTGGCTCTGATGCCAAAATCGGCACAATGTTTGCCTGGAGCAGTATGGACGAAAACGGAAGTGTTAAGGTAGACGGCAACGAATCCAACAAATATGCTCATTTTAAGGGAACCTATGTTGAGGGAAGCGGCACCAACATCCTTTTTCAGTCCGATGAGGAAAACGGCATAAACGTGCCATCCGTAATCAGCTTTGACCTTAAAATGAATAATTTTTCAAAGTCACGATTTGAGCTTCATCTTATATCATCAAAAAACAATCAGCGCCTTTGCGTTTTTACAATAGCCGGAAACCGCATGAGCTGCTTTGAAGATTATCAGCAAAGAGTTTCTCTTGCGGATTACCCCATAGCCAAAGGCGAAAAACAGCGCTTTGCTGTGAGAATTGACCCCAAAGCAGGCACTTTTTCGCTCTATATTGACGGTGAGCATATCCGCACAGTTGATTATGATACCATAACCACCTATAAAAAGCGCACTACTCCAACTGCCGGAGATTTTTGCATGGACTTGTCGGCATTCAGAATCCGCATTGATTCGAATGTTGTCACTCTCAATGAAAGCTTCGACACAGAGGTTGATAACTTTGCAATCTACCCCGACAGAAGCATGGAAGACGGCATAAGCCTTTGCCGCCCCGTACTTTCCGACGGTGGCAGAAGGATTTCGGCATATGCGGAAAGTCTTGGTGGAAATGAGGGAAGCTATGTTTGCTACCTTTCGCTCTATGACGGTGATGAGCTTATTGCAATTGATACTCAGAATCTCTCCTTTGACGCATCAAGCGGTGTTCCTCTGGAGCTTACCCTTCCCGAAAGAGCAGACGGAAGGCAATACAGAGCAAAGCTGTTTGTGTGGGACGGAGCAAATGCGCCAACTTGCAGAGCCGTAACCTTTATTGGCTCTGAACCGGATTTGCCATATGCTTATGAGCTTTCAGCCATGCTTGGTGCTGAGCGCACTCATCCGTATATATGGTGCTCTGCATCTGACCTTGAAAGAATAAAGAATTTAAGAGCAACCGATGCAAATATGGAAAAATGGTGTGCAGACGTGATTGCCAAAGCTGACCGCATCTGCAAATATTCAATAGACACCAAAAAGTGGTACAACACCCCCGAAGAGTTTTATCATATCTATTATGACATTCCTGACGGAGTTCGCCTTCTCAACATGTCATCAAAGGCATCAGGCTTTATTACGGCACTTTGTGTTGCTTACCGCCTGACCGATGATGCAAAATACGCCGACCGTGCAACACAAATTCTCATGAGAGTGTGCGGTGAGGGTGAGCTCGGGTTCCCGGACTGGAATCCTTCGCACTTCCTTGACGTGAGTGCAATGTGTGAAGGTGTGGCGGCAGGATATGATCTTTTGCAGGACTATCTTGATGATGAAGAAAAGGAAATCATTATAAATGCACTCAAAACAAATGCCCTTGAACCCGGAATAAGTGCCTATGACAAAAATTCCTTCTGGACTCATGACACATCAAACTGGAATCCGGCAGTAAACTATGGGCTCCTTCAGGCGCTCCTCTGCGTTTACGGAACCGATGAAGGCTGTGATGCAGAGCTTGAAGCCCTGCTTGAAGATATTTTACATTCGCTTCCTTTAAGCATTGATACCTTCTACCCCGACGGTGCCTGGTATGAAGGTCCGCGCTATGCTCCGGTGCATAACATTGCAAAGGTTATTGACACTCTCGAAAGAGCCTTTGGTACGGATTTCGGATTTTTCAACCGGAGCGGATTTTCAAATGTTGCATCGTATTACACCTACGTTGACGGACCTGCAGGCGTTCATAACTACAGCGATTGTGTGGAATATTCCTTAAGCGGTTCGGTTCTTTACTGGCTTGCCCAAAGACTAGACAACATTTCGCTTTACAACAAACAGCTTTCCCGTCAGGGGCTTGGAAGTGTTGACGAGCTCCTGTGGTACAGACCAATGACCGGAAGCGAAGCCAATATGCCAAAGGATGCATATTTCCGTAATGTTGAGCTCTTTACCATGCGTCAGAGCTCTTCCGATGCAAACGGACTCTGGCTCTCCGCTTGCGGCGGCAGAACAAAGCATTCTCATTCTCACTACGACTGCGGCAACTTTGTGCTTGATTATGCCGGCTACCGCTGGGCATCGGATTTGGGCTCCGACACCACCAATACCACCCA
>JAZSOL010000190.1:0-3345 GCA_045536915.1 Clostridia bacterium | reverse complement strand
GAGTGCCGCAACGGCATCCGCTCTTGCATCGGTTCCGTCATCGCCCGAAACTGCCTCAAACACTTCTGAATCTTTGGGAATTAAATCATCATTTTTAATCTTATCCTTTAATTCCATGCAGATTCTCTGAGCCGTTTTTGCGCCTATACCCGCCGCTTTTTTTATAGTCTGAACATCATCTGTGACAATGCTCACTGCAAGCTTTGCGGGATTTGCCAAAGACAAAACAGATATTGCCCCCTTTGCCCCTACTCCGCTGACAGAAATAAGCAGTTCAAACATTTCAAGTTCGGCCTTTGTGGAAAAACCATACAAATCCATAATGCCTTCTTTTATGTAAAGATACGTGTAAAAAACAGCGTCGCTTCCGTTTTTCACAGACGGGTCTGAAAGTGTGGTTGCTGATGTGTAGATTTTAAAACCAACGCCGTTTACATCAACAACGGCATAGTTCTGATTTTTTTCGGCAAGTCTGCCGCTTATGTAACTAAACATATCATATTCCTTTCTGTTTACATATGAACTCCGAGGTTCACCATCTTATGTGAGTGTGCATGGCATATAGCAAGAGCAAGCGCATCGGCAACATCATCGGGCTTGGGAACTTCGTTGAGCCCTAAAATTGCTTTCATCATTTGCTGAATCTGTTTCTTGTCGGCTCTTCCGTAGCCCACAACAGCCTGCTTAACCTGCAGAGGAGTGTATTCATAGATGGGGAGTCCGGCATTTACCGCCGAAAGCAAAATTACTCCTCTTGCCTGCCCTACCTGAATTGCGGTTTTTGCGTTGTTGTTGAAAAACAGCTCTTCAACCGCCATAACATCGGGTTTGTATTTTGCTATTGCTTCACTCATTTCATCATAAATTATTTTCAGCCTCTGCTCAATCGGCATTCCGGCTTTTGTTGTTATGGCAAAATAATCTATTGGTGCAAACTTATTTCCCTTATATTGTACCACACCTACCCCCACAATTGCAAATCCGGGGTCAATTCCAAGAATTATCATTTTTACCTCCACACTGCTTTTTTGTATATTTATGCACATTATACATTATTTCTCAAAATTATTCAAGTTTTTATTCGCATTTTAGTATTGCAAATTTATAAATTATGAGATATAATAATTTACATACTATATATAATAACACTAAATCGGAGGTAAATCAATATGTCAAAAGAAAAAGTTGTTTTAGCATATTCCGGCGGACTTGATACATCAATTATCATTCCGTGGCTCAAAGAAAATTATGATTACGAAGTTATCGCGGTTTGCGGTGACGTTGGTCAGGGTAAGGAAACCGAAGGTCTTGAGGAAAAAGCTCTCAGAACAGGTGCAACAAAGCTCTACATTGAAAACCTTCAGGAAGAGTATGTAACAGATTTTATCTGGCCTACTCTTAAAGCTCAGGCTGTGTATGAAGGAAAATATCTTCTCGGTACTTCCCACGCACGCCCCTGCATTGCAAAGAGAATTGTTGAAATTGCAAGACAGGAAGGCGCAACAGCTATTTGCCACGGCTGTACAGGTAAGGGTAATGACCAGGTAAGATTCGAGCTTACAATCAAGGCTCTTGCTCCCGAAATGAAAATTATTGCACCCTGGAGAAACTGGGATATCAAATCAAGAGATGATGAAATAGATTATGCTATGGCAAGAGGAATTGATATTCCTGTTACCAAAGAAAATAACTATTCTATGGACAGAAACATCTGGCATCTTTCCCACGAAGGTCAGGACCTTGAAGACCCGGCAAACGAACCCGATCTCGATAAAATCCTTATGCTCGGAGTTTCTCCCGAAAAAGCTCCCGATGTGCCTACATATATTGAAATCGATTTTGAAAAAGGTATCCCTGTTGCAATTGACGGTGTGAAATATGGTCCTGTTGAGCTTATTAAAAAGCTTAATGAAATTGGCGGTGCAAACGGTATCGGTATTGACGATATTGTTGAAAACAGACTCGTTGGTATGAAATCAAGAGGTGTGTATGAAACTCCGGGCGGAACAATTCTTTATGCTGCTCACAAAGAGCTTGAATACCTCTGCCTCGACAAACAGACTCTTCACTACAAGCAGGATGTTGCCAACAAATTTGCAGAACTCGTGTATGACGGTCTCTGGTACACACCGCTTCGTGAAGCTCTTTCGGCATTTGTTGATTCTACTCAGGAAACCGTTACAGGTAAGGTAAGACTCAAACTCTACAAAGGCAACTGCACACCTGCTGGAACAACATCCCCCTACTCTCTCTACGACGAAGAAATTGCAACCTTCTCCGAAGATGAAGTATATAACCAGAAAGACTCCGAAGGATTCATCAATCTCTTTGGTCTCCCGGTTAAAGTTCGTGCTATGAAAATGCAGAAATTTAACGAAAACAAATAATTAACATAAGCAAATTTCGGGTCATTCTAAATGAATAACCCGACTTTTGTGTTTAAAGGAGGAATTGTTATGAAGCTATGGAGCGGACGTTTCAGCAAAAACACCGATTCTGAAGTTAACGATTTTAATTCATCAATCCGCTTTGACCAGAGGATGTACCGTCAAGATATAAAAGGCAGTATTGCTCATGCAAAAATGCTTGGCAAATGCGGAATTATTCCTGAAAAAGACAGCGAACTCATTGTTAAAACACTCGGCGAAATTCTCGATGATATTGAAATCGGCAAGATTGATTTTATGATAGATGCAGAAGATATTCATATGAATATTGAAACTATTCTCACCCAGAGAATAGGCAATGCCGGAAAAAGACTTCACACGGGCAGAAGCCGCAACGATCAGGTTGCTCTCGACATCAGAATGTATATAAAAGACGAGATTGAAGATATAAAAGCAATGCTTATCTCTCTTGAAAATGCACTTTTAAAGCTTGCCGGAGAAAATCTCGACACTATAATGCCCGGCTACACTCACCTTCAGAAAGCTCAGCCGATAACTTTAGCTCACCACACAATGGCATATTTTGAAATGTTTAAAAGAGATATTATGCGCCTTGAAGACGCATATGAGCGCACCAACATTATGCCGCTCGGTTCGGGCGCACTTGCCGGAACCACCTACCCTCTCGACAGAGAATTCGTGGCTAAAGAGCTTGGTTTTGCAGGCATAACCCAAAATTCACTCGATGGAGTTTCCGACAGAGATTTCGTTATTGAGCTTGCAGCCGGTTTATCCATTATCATTATGCACCTCAGCCGCTACTGCGAAGAACTCATTTTATGGAACACAAACGAATTTCAGTTTATTGAAATGGACGATGCATGCTCCACAGGAAGCTCTATTATGCCTCAGAAGAAAAATCAAGTCGGATCGTAGCCATGTCGTTCTGTGAGCCAAG
>JAZSOL010000298.1:0-6628 GCA_045536915.1 Clostridia bacterium | reverse complement strand
CTTGTTAACGTTATTGTTCCTGATGATTACCTTGGCTTTGTTATCGGTGACCTCAGCTCAAGAAGAGGTCTCGTTAAGAGTCAGGAAGTCAGATCCGGCGGTGTAACTCAGGTTACAGCTGACGTTCCGCTTTCTGAAATGTTCGGTTATGCAACTGACCTCAGATCCGGTACTCAGGGCCGTGGACAGTATACAATGGAACCCTCACACTACTCTGAAGTTCCGAAATCTGTTCAGGATACAATCATCAGTGCAAAAAATAAAGAATAATTTTTTTAAAAAACTATTGATTTTTTTGTTAATTAATAGTAAAATATAAACAATGATATTTATTATTATATTTTAAGGAGGAAAATACAAATGGCTAAGGCTAAATTTGAAAGAACCAAAACCCATGTTAATATTGGTACTATCGGTCACGTTGACCATGGTAAAACAACATTAACAGCTGCTATCACTAAAGTACTCGCTATGGCTGGTGGTGCAGAATTCACAGATTACGCAAACATCGATAAGGCACCTGAAGAAAGAGAAAGAGGTATCACGATTTCAACTGCTCACGTTGAATACGAAACAGCTGAAAGACACTATGCTCACGTTGACTGCCCGGGACATGCCGACTACGTTAAAAACATGATCACCGGTGCTGCTCAGATGGACGGTGCTATCCTCGTTGTATCATCTGCTGACGGTCCTATGCCCCAGACAAGAGAACACATCCTTCTTGCTAGACAGGTTGGCGTTCCCTATATCGTTGTATTCATGAACAAAGTTGACCAGGTTGATGACCCCGAACTTCTCGAACTCGTAGAAATGGAAATCAGAGACCTCCTCAGCGAATATGAATTCCCTGGTGATGATATTCCGATCGTTAAAGGTTCAGGTCTTGCAGTTCTCGAAAGTGCATCCACAGATCCTAACGCTCCTGAATATGCTTGCATTAAAGAACTTATGGATGCTGTTGACTCCTACATTCCTTCACCCGAAAGAACAACTGATCTTCCCTTCCTTATGCCTGTCGAAGACGTATTCTCTATCACAGGTCGTGGTACTGTTGCTACAGGTAGAGTTGAAAGAGGTGTTGCTCACGTTGGTGACGAAGTAGAAATCGTTGGTCTTACTGACGAAAGCAGAAAAGTTGTTATCACAGGTCTCGAAATGTTCAGAAAACAGCTCGACGACGCTCAGGCTGGTGACAACGTTGGTGCTCTCCTCAGAGGTGTTCAGAGAACTGAAATCGAAAGAGGACAGGTTCTTGCTAAACCCGGTACCATCAACCCCCACACAGCTTTCAAAGGTGAAGTTTACGTTCTTACCAAAGATGAAGGTGGACGTCACACACCGTTCTTCAACAACTACAGACCTCAGTTCTTCTTCAGAACAACTGACGTTACCGGCGTAATCAAATTACCCGAAGGTGTTGAAATGTGTATGCCCGGCGATAACGTAACAATGGAAGTTGAACTTATCACTCCTATCGCTATCGAAGAAGGTCTCAGATTTGCTATCCGTGAAGGCGGCAGAACTGTAGGTTCCGGTGTTGTATCTTCAATCAACAAATAATTATAGCTTTTATAGCTCAAAACAACCGTTGCTTTTGCAACGGTTGTTTTTTGAATTAATATTGATAATCTTTAAGCCTATATCTATATTTTAAAATATATTTTGGGAAAGTTCATACCTTTATCTGTATATGTATAATTTTAGCGAAAAGCGAAGGAAGGGCAACATATTGAAAAACGGAAACACTATTATAGATTTTAATACTCAAAGCAATATTTCAATTGCTCACACAGTCCGTACTGTTGTGCGTCTCAGCATACCTGCAATATTTGCTCAGCTTACGAATGTTGTTATGCAATATATTGATGCGGCAATGGTTGGAAGCCTCGGTGCAGGTGCATCGGCATCAATAGGTCTTGTCAGTACCACAACATGGCTTTTAAACGGTTTATGTTCTGCGGCTGCTGTGGGGTTTTCCGTTCAGATAGCTCAGCTTATAGGCGCAAAAAGAGATGCTGATGCACGCAGTGTGTTTCATCAGGCTTTAAAGCTTACGATGATGTTTGGAATTTTGCTCGGCTGTATTGCTTTTGCAATAAGCAGACCGCTACCCGGATGGCTTGGCGGCGATAATTCAATACGCAAAGATGCAACAGGTTATTTTATGATATATGCCGTGGCTCTTCCCGCAACGCAACTCAGGCAGATATCGGGCAACACACTTCAGTGTAGCGGAGATATGAAAACGCCGAGTATTCTCAATATTTTAATGTGTATACTTGATGTTGTGTTCAATTTTTTTCTCATTTATCCGTCAAGGTGCATATCGGTTTTCGGTATGGAAACCGGAGTTTGGGGTGCAGACCTTGGAGTAAAAGGCGCTGCGCTCGGAACGGCGCTTGCCGACTACACGGTTGCTGTTCTTATGCTCGGAGCTGTATTTTTTAAATCGCCCTCACTTGCACTTAAGCTTGGCGGAAGCCGGAGATTTAATAAAAACTGCATTAAAACTGCAATGAAAATTTCAATTCCGGCGGCGGTTGAGCATATAATCATCTGCGGAGCCTACATAACGGCAACTCTTATCATTGCGCCTCTCGGCACGGTGGCGGTTGCGGCTAACTCTCTGGCTGTTACGGCAGAAAGCTTCTGCTATATGCCCGGCTACGGCATCGGTCATGCAGCAACCACACTCGTTGGGCAAAGTCTTGGCGCAAAACGGCATGATATTGCCAAACGGTTTGCATATATGTCAACTTTTCTTGCTGTGGTAATAATGACTGTGACCGGTGCGGTTATGTTCTTTATTGCGCCGTGGATGTTTTCACTTCTCACTCCTTCGCCTGAGGTGGTACGGCTTGGAAGCTCAATACTGCGTATTGAAGCATTTGCCGAGCCCCTTTATGCGGCATCGATAGTGTGCGCAGGCGCGCTCAGAGGTGCCGGAGATACTTTCATACCGAGTATTCTGAATCTTGTGAGTATGTGGGGAGTAAGAATAACACTTTCGATGATACTCGTACCGTTTTTGGGACTTCACGGGGTATGGATTGCTATGTGCACTGAACTTTGCGTGCGCGGAATCCTTTTCCTCATAAGACTTTTGAGAGGAAAATGGCTTGATAAAAAGGTTATTCATACTTCTTCATAACATTGATGTGATTTCTTCTTTAGTGAGCACAAAAAAGAGGCTGTAGCAAAACAAAAATTGCGGTTCGGCCTCTGGGACGTCCCGGAAAAATCATTTTGCTACAGCCTGTTTTAAAGTGGAAATTTTAATATTTATTTGTTTTATATTTATCAGAAGCTTCTGCTGTAGTTGGGAGCTTCTTTTGTTATGGAAATATCGTGCGGATGGCTTTCAATAAGACCGGCATTTGTTATTCTCACAAATTTTCCGTTTTCTTTAAGTTCAGTTATGGTATGAGCACCGCAATATCCCATTGACGAACGCAAACCGCCTATCAACTGATAAACTGTGTCTGCAAGGGGTCCTTTGTAGGGTACACGTCCTTCAACACCTTCGGGAACAAGCTTCTTTGTTCCGGTCTGGAAATATCTGTCTTTGCTTCCTTTTTCCATTGCAGCAATAGAACCCATACCTCTGTATACTTTAAACTGACGTCCTTCATATATTTCGGTGGCACCGGGGCTTTCTTCACATCCTGCAAGAAGGCTTCCAACCATGATAACATCTGCACCGGCGCAAATAGCTTTTGCAATGTCTCCGCTGTATTTGATACCGCCGTCTGCAATAACGGGGATGCCGTATTTCTTTGCAAGCTCTGCAACCTGATAGATTGCAGTAATCTGAGGCACACCAACACCGGCAACAACACGTGTTGTGCAGATGGAACCGGGACCTATACCAACCTTAACGGCATCTGCACCGGCTTTGATAAGCTCTTCAGCGGCTTCCGCAGTAGCAATATTTCCGGCGATGAGCTCAACATCGGGATAGTTGGACTTAATAAGTTTGATGCAGTTAATAATATTCTGAGAATGTCCGTGAGCCGAGTCAAGAACGAGAACATCAACTTTTGCTTTAACAAGAGCTGCAACTCTGTCGAGAACATCATTGGTGATGCCTATAGCGGCACCGGCAAGAAGTCTGCCGCTGGAGTCTTTTGCGGAATTCGGATATTTAACCGATTTTTCAATATCCTTTATTGTTACAAGACCTTTGAGATATCCGTCCTTGTCAACAATAGGGAGTTTTTCTATTTTATATTTTCTTAAGATTTCCTGAGCCTCATCAAGCGTTGTGCCTTCCGGAGCCGTAACAAGGTTTTCTTTTGTCATAGCCATTTTGATAGGTTTTGAAAAATCAGTTTCAAAACGAAGGTCTCTGTTGGTAATGATACCAACGAGTTTACCGCCTTCGGTAACAGGAACACCGGAAATTCTGTATTTTCCCATAAGCTCATCAGCTTCCTGAAGAGTGTTTTCAGGTGAAAGGTGGAAAGGATCCACGATAACGCCGTGTTCAGAACGCTTAACCTTGTCAACCTCGGTTGCCTGCTGTTCTATTGTCATATTTTTGTGGATAATACCGATACCGCCTTCGCGCGCAATTGCAATTGCAAGCGCAGATTCCGTAACGGTATCCATAGCTGAACTCATAACAGGGATGTTGAGTTTAATGTTTTTGGTGAGTTGAGTGCCGAGTTGAACCTGATCGGGTGTTACGTCTGATTTTTGAGGTATCAGAAGAACGTCATCAAAGGTCAGACCTTCGTAAGCAAATTTGTCAGTCATAAATTTTCCCCTTTCTCATATATACTTGATTGAATATACTTCTTTCATTTTATTACCTTATAGTATAATAAAAAAAATGGCACAAGTCAATATAAAAATAATATTTTGTCAAAAATATTGCAATATGAGGCTTGGCAAGACATAAAAAAAGCAATTATCACAAGAATGATAATTGCTTTTGACATCTTAGAATATTCTTCTTACGCAGGCAATCTTGTTGCCGTAGTTTGAACCCGGCGCAAGAGACTCGATTGTTACGGTGTAGCCGGTTCTGGGAGAGTGGATAAACTGGTTGTTGCCAACGTAAATTCCAACGTGGCCGATATATCCTGTGCCTCCTGCATTTGCAAAGCAAATGATATCACCGGGAACCATTGAATCTCTGCTTACTGCGTATCCGTTATTAGCCTGGTCTGCAGCAACTCTGTTGAGGCTTATGCCCATCTGAGAGTAAACGTATTTAACAAAACCTGAGCAGTCGAATCCGGAAGGTGACATTCCGCCATATACATACGGTGTACCTATGTATTGTTTTGCCACGTCCACGATTTTTTGACCGCTTGAAACCTGGGCAGGAGTCTGAACAGGGCTGAAGCTGACATAATCGCTGTGAACATATGCGTAGCTGTTGTTGAATCTTATCTGATACCAAACATCCTGTGAACCGCTCACGTTGATTCCGGTACCGTAGGTATACTGAGCAAGAACCGATGCATCCATACTGGGTGCAGAACGTACATTAAGAACATCTGCTGTTGTGTAAGCTGTCTGGTCTGCACTTGCACAAATTGCTGTTGCAAGTAACATCAATGCTGTAATAACAAGCATTCTGACAATTTTTTTCATTAATAAAACCTCCGTTATTATTCAGCCATACATGCGACTGATTTTCTAACTGTGTTTTATTATACTACATCGATGTTAAAATGTCAAACTTTTTTAACAATTAAGTAACAATTTTATACATAACATTAAATCTTACTGCTTGAAATTAGTGTATATTAACAATGAAAAGCACGAAATAACACTTAAACCACATATTTAAAACGAAATAATATTCAAAAGCGGCACTAAATGTTAAAAAAATGTTACGAATTATAAATTTTGTTTAATGTTTTCTCAACATAACCGATTATTTTTAAGTTCGTTTCGCGTAAGTCCTCGCGGATTATTACATAGTCAACGGAATACGATGACGGAATGAGAGTAATAATGTGATTTTCACGCATATATTTTCTTATGTAATATTTGTTGGTTGATGTATCTATTGCAAAAACAACAGAGTTATTTTCCGGTGTATCGTCTTTTCTTATGAAAACATAGTCGTTTTTCCTTATTCCGTCGTTTTCCATTGAGTCGTCCGTCATTTTCGTATAGAAGTATGATGCGTGGCTATCCTCAAACATATCAGCCGGAACAGACACATACGCACTCATATAGTTTTCTGCATCCAATACCTCAATGCTGATATCCGAAGGACGGATGTATCTTATAACCATATTATTCACGGGCTGAGCGCCTTTGGGATCAGATAAATTCATCGTATTATCCTGTTTCGGATCGTCATACATAAGAAGTTGAACCAGAGTCATTTCAAAAATCGATGCAATTTTTTCAAGAACAGGTGCAGACGGAACGCTGTATCCCGTTTCGTAGTTGGCTATTGAGGTTTTGCCGATTGAAAGTTTTTCTCCGAGCTGAGTCTGAGTCATTTTATGTTCTTTTCTGAGTTTCTTTATTATATTTCCGTAGTTTATAGATTGTTTGTTCAAAATGATGCCCTCCGGTTTTTTTATTTTCTACATTATATAATATCGTAATTTAACAGGCAATAGTTTTGACGATTTATGTAGAATTATATCATATT
>JAZSOL010000182.1:0-17742 GCA_045536915.1 Clostridia bacterium | reverse complement strand
GAGGATAACCTTTTCGCCTCTTGCGTTCCAGCTTTCTGCATCTTCAGCAGTGAATACTACTTTACCGCAAGCCGCACCGGGAGAAGCACCAAGACCTTTACCCATGGGAGTTGCAGCTTTAAGAGCTTTTGCATCAAACTGGGGATGGAGAAGTGTATCGAGGTTTCTGGGATCGATCATAGCAACAGCTTTTTTCTTATCGATCATACCTTCGTCAACGAGGTCACATGCAATTTTGAGAGCAGCTTTAGCAGTTCTCTTACCATTTCTTGTCTGGAGCATGTAGAGTTTTCTGTTTTCAATTGTGAATTCCATATCCTGCATATCACGATAGTGATCTTCGAGGATAGCGCAAACTTTATTGAATTCTTCGAAAGCTTCGGGGAATTTTTCTGCCATCTGAGCAATCGGCATAGGTGTTCTAACACCGGCAACAACGTCTTCACCCTGAGCGTTAACGAGGAATTCACCCATGAGTCCGCGATCACCAGTTGCAGGGTCTCTTGTGAAAGCAACACCTGTACCGCAATCGTCACCCATGTTACCGAATGCCATCATCTGAACGTTAACAGCTGTACCCCATGAATAAGGGATATCGTTGTCACGACGGTAAACGTTTGCTCTGGGGTTATCCCATGAACGGAATACTGCTTCTACAGCACCCATAAGCTGCTGTTTGGGATCTGTGGGGAAGTCTTCACCGATTTTGTTTTTATATTCAGCTTTGAAAGCAGTTGCAAGAGCTTTGAGGTCATCAGCTGTGAGCTCGATATCCTGAGTTACGCCCTTTTCTTCTTTCATTTCGTCGATAAGCTGTTCGAAGTATTTCTTACCAACTTCCATAACTACGTCAGAATACATCTGAATGAATCTTCTGTAGCAGTCCCAAGCCCAACGAGCATTGCCTGTTTTAGCAGCCATTGTTTCAACAACGTCTTCATTAAGACCGAGGTTGAGGATTGTATCCATCATACCGGGCATAGATGCTCTTGCACCTGAACGAACCGATACGAGAAGGGGGTTTTCCTTATCACCGAATTTTTTACCGCAGATTTCTTCCATCTTGATGATGTTTTCCATTATTTCAGCCTGGATTTCATCACTGATCTTACGACCATCTTCATAATAACGTGTACAAGCTTCGGTCGAAACTGTGAATCCCTGGGGAACAGGAAGACCGATTTTTGTCATTTCTGCAAGGTTAGCACCTTTACCGCCGAGAATTTCTCTCATGTCGGCATTACCTTCGGAAAAAAGATATACATACTTATGTGCCATTTCCATACCTCCAAATAAAATTTCTAATTAACCAACGTTAATTTTATAACAAATCCAAGAAAATTTCAAGCATTTATTTAAATTTTTTCCAAAAAATCAAATTTTTATTAATAATAAAGAAAAAGTGCGCATAAACTTGCGCACTTTATGTCTATTTTTTTACGGATTATCACTCAATTGAAACAATCTGCTTTATATAGTGAAGCTTTTCGGAATATATTTCCGTCTTATTAATCAGTGAACGTTCGCTTATTTCATTGACTATTGTTATGCACTCAGGCTTTGCCGTGAATGAAAAAGCGCTTCTGTAGTCGCTTGAATTCACAAAATCCACAACTCCCAAAACAGCTCCGTTAACCTCAATAAGTTGACTTCCGTATCCTTTTTCATTGCAATCAGAGCACACCGCCGCACCGGAATACACATCAAAATATTTGAGGTCTTTTACCCCTGAGCAACATCCGCACTCACCCGATTGAAGCATATATCCCGCCACAGAAAGAAGTTTGAGTTCAAAAATCGCTTTAAGACGGAAAAGTTCCGAAATCATATCAGGCTTCTTGTGTGCATTGGCGGTCATAAAAAGAGTGTTTAAAATAAACTTGAAAAAATCCTCATCATAAATCAGTTCATCACTCAGAGACGAAACAAGGTCGGCAAAGTATGAAGCAAAACTCACCTTTTCAACAGATGTTCTGAGGTCATAAAAATTATTTATAACCTGAGCGGAGTTTATGTAGCCAAGGCCCCGCTTATCGTCTATAACAAATTCGGAATAGCAAAACTGCTGAAGTGCCGCAAAATCCTTATGCTTATGGCTCCGCACTCCTTTTGACATTGCCGTTATTTTTCCGGTTTCGGGAGAGTAGATTGTAAATAGTCTGTCGTTATCGTTCAAATCGCAGTATTTCAAAATCAAACCTTTTGTATTTATCACAAAACGCCACTCCCGTTTTAAAATTCATTTTCGTTAAAGCCAAGCTCCCGAAGCATATTGTTGGAATTTCTCCAGTCATCCTTAACTTTAACCCAAAGCTCAAGATACACTTTTGCATCAAGCATTTTTTCGCAGTCAAGACGTGCTCTCGTTCCGATTTCCTTGAGCGTTTTTCCGCCTGCGCCTATTATGATGCCTTTATGAGATTTCTTTTCGCAATAGATGGTTGCATTGATATCATATATTTCATTTCCGTTTGAAGTGCGGTGTTTCATTTTAAGAATTTCTATTGCAACTCCGTGAGGAACCTCCTTATCAAGAAGATTGAGCATTTTTTCGCGGATAATCTCTGCAACTATCTGACGTTCCTGCTGGTCGGTTATCATATCCTCGGGATAAAACATGGGTCCTTCCTCAAGATTTTCTTTGATTACGGATTTTAAAACATCAAGATTTTCACCTTTTCTCGCACTCACGAAAAGCACTTCTTTGAAGTCGTGAACCTCGGTATATGCCGCCACAACCGGAAGAAGCTCTTCTTTTTTTAAAGTATCGGTTTTGTTTATAACAAGAATGGTGGGGATGTCCCCTGTTTTCTCAATTATTTTAAGCTCTGCGGGGCTTATTTCCGCTTTGGGCTCCACAACCATAAGAAGCATATCAACATCACTTATTGTGGAGTCAACTGCTTTCATCATAGATTCACCCAGCTTCGTCCTGGGATTATGAAATCCCGGAGTATCAAGAAAAACAACCTGACTGTCTTCATCGGACATTATGGCAAGAATTTTGTTTCTCGTTGTTTGCGGTTTTGATGAAATAATTGCAATCTTCTGCCCCAAAAGTGCATTTAAAAGAGTTGATTTCCCAACGTTCGGTCTGCCAACTATCCCAACAAATCCTGATTTAAAATTTCCCATTGTTAGTCTCCTTATCTTCTGAGTTCAAGAACCTTCATAACCGCTTCTTCTTTTTCACGCATTACTTCACGTTCTTCTTCGGTTTCGTGGTCATAGCCTATAAGATGCAAAATCGAATGGCAGGTAAGGTAGCCAATTTCACGCTCTAAGCTGTGGCCGAATTCTTCGCTCTGCTCTTTTGCTCTTTCGGCACACAAAACAACATCACCCAAAATGAGCCTGCCCTCATAGTAGTCTCCGGCATTTTCTTCCTCACCTTCAAGAAGGTTCACAACCGGAAACGACAAAACATCCGTAACGGAATCGATGCTTCTGTGTTCATTATTGATTTCTTTTATTTCTTCAGGGTCAACAACCGTTACGCTGACAAAGCAATCGGTTTTGACGTTTTCGGATTTTAAGGTTTCTGCTATAACCTTTTTGATAAAATCTTCCGCTTCCTCTGAAAGAGAAGGATTTTCTCTTGCATCTTCTATATAGATTTCGTGATTCACTTTTTATCTCTCCCGTGATTTTTTATCTTTTTCCTTATACCGCTCTTTTCGTTCGTCTCTTTTTTCATATGCTTTAATAATCTGCTGAACAAGGCGGTGACGCACAACGTCTTTTTCGCTAAGGAAACAAAATGCAATATCTTCAATATTTTTGAGTACACCTATAACATCTTTGAGTCCGGATTTTTTGCCGTCGGGCAAATCCATCTGAGTGATATCGCCGGTAACTATGGCTTTTGAATTAAAGCCGATACGTGTCAGAAACATTTTCATCTGCTCAGGGGTAGTATTTTGCGCTTCGTCGAGAATAATGAAGCTGTCGTCAAGGGTACGCCCTCTCATATAGGCAAGGGGCGCCACCTCAATTGAACCTCTCTCGGCAAGGCGGGCATAGGTTTCTGCTCCAAACATTTCGTAGAGTGCATCATAAAGCGGTCTTAAGTAAGGGTCTACCTTATTTTGCAAATCGCCGGGCAAAAAGCCGAGCTTCTCCCCTGCTTCAACGGCGGGCCTTGTGAGAATAATACGGCTCACGTTTTTTGCTTTGAACTCCTTAACAGCCATAGCAACCGCAAGGTATGTTTTTCCCGTACCTGCAGGACCGATTCCGAAAGTTATCGTGTTGTTTTTAATTGCTTCAACATAATTTTTCTGACCCAGGGTTTTGCTTTTCAGCGGTTTGCCCTTTGCAGTGATGCAGATAACGTCTTTACCGTAGAGAATGCCTTCGTCTATTCCGTCTTTTGCCATATCTATTGCATATGAAAGATTCTGGTCTGTTATTGCATCGCCCGAATCAAGAAGCTTTGAAAGGCTTGAAATAACCGTTTCCGCTTTAACCACATCTTCGGGCTCGCCAATAATTTTAATAACCGTGTCGCGGTTTATAACCGAAACCGAAAATTCCTTTTTAATTTTATTTATATTTTTGTCAAATTCTCCGAATACGGATATAACCTTCTCCATATCGGATAACTCAAGTACTTTTTCCAAAATCCTACCTCCATATCATTCCTGAGCAAATTCTATCGGCGATTCCACACCGATATTTTCAGTGCACTCAAGCGTCACTCTGACGTGAAAACTACCGTCGGGATTGCGGGTTATCTCTTTATCGCAATTATCTACAGCCGCCCCTAAAGGAATCACAAACTTTAATCTGGCAGTGAGTTCTTCTGTTGCAAGCTTTTGCACCTGAGCTTCACTCATCACACGTTTTTCTTCTATTATCTCACAATATTTTGTTTTTGTAAATGCCAAAGGTAAATAAAATTCACCAAATATTTTCAGCTTTTTTTCGGTGTCATTTATTAATAAGACATTTTTTGGTGGAATTTTCTTTCCGATAAGCAGATTTCCTATTCTTATTCCCCACGCTGTTTTAGTTTTTTCTGCATTTGAATATTTTATGTATGAGCATTTGAAATCATCCTCGGCGGTGTAGGACGTGCGAGCAAGAACTTCTCCGCTTGCGTGGATAAAACGAACCGGCGAAACCTCCGTTGAATCATACACTCCGCCAATCAGAAGGTCGCCTTTTCTCACATACGTCCCCACTTTTGCATACAAAATTCCTCCGGCCGATATCGCTCTGGTTATAACTCCCTCATTCGATGCAATTATATTGCAGGCAAAATCTTTGTCAAAAAGCTCGGGCATTGGTATTTTCTCGCGGATTTCAACTTTAGCGTGAGTACCTTTTATTTCAACCCATGCCCACGAAATGCGATCGCAGTTTTCAACTATGCTTTTCTGCACTGCCCTCTGGTCAAGAAAAAATGCAAAGGTGCCGTATTTCACTCCGCTTTTTTTTAAAATCTCAATAACCTGCGCACGGGTAAGGCTAACATTTCCCACAACTGTTATTTTTGAAACAAAACAAAAATTCAGGCAAAACAAAACAAACATTACCGAAAATGCAAAAAATGCAACTTTTCTTTTGCTGTAGGCTCTGATTAATGATGTTAATCCATAGTTTCCGCACAAAATGAGCTTTACCCTGTTTTTTTCTGCAATACCTGTGCATTTTATGAAATCTGAATTTTTGATTTCAAGAACCGTGGCTCCGTTTTCGGAATAAATATTTCTCAGTTCAACTCCCGAATGTCTGCATTCGTTGAGAAAAGAAAACAAATCACCGCCGCATACTCTGTAGCGGCCGTACCCGATAATATGCCAGCTCACTCAAATGCCTCCTTATATTTAAAAGAAATGTCGGCAAGCTTGCCGCTAATACATATTTCATCGGCACTTAGCAAATTTATGTTTAATTCAATTCCGCGTATGCAGATATTGTCTCCTGCGCATTTTAATATGACCACATCATTTTCATAGTCGGTTATTTCATAATCGCCTTTTATTCTTAGTTCATCATTGCAAAAAATGAGCTTATATCTGTAGTCAACAATTGAATTCAAGTCAGGATTCAAAAAATTCACACCCTTTATCATACTATTTATTTTTATGTAATAATATAATTAATTATGTGTGATAATGAAGGGGGTGAAGAATATAAAAGCAAAAAAAACATACATAACCGCAGCTTTGTATGCAATAATAATATATTCGCTCATTGCCAACCACACCGAAATCAAAGACGAAATTTTAAAAACCGTTACCATGTGGTGCACTGTTCTGATTCCTTCACTGTTTCCTTATCTTGTTCTTTCAAAATACTTAAGCTCATCGGAAACAATGGAGCTTATTGCAAAAGCGCTTGGTCCGGTTATAGGCAGAATTATAAAAACCGGAAAAAACGGAATCAAAGTTTTTATATGTTCGCTTTTTTGCGGCTACCCCTCCGGAGCATTATGCACAGCGGACTTACTCAAAAGCTCAGCAATATCCCAAAGCGAAGCGCACAGATTAATATGCTTTACCAATAATGCCGGACCTCTGTTTGTTATTTCGGCAATCGGAACAAGTATGCTGAAAAACACCGCCGACGGAATTGCAATTTACTGCATACAAACCGCATCTGCCATATTATATGCTTTCTTTTCCGGAAAGAAAACACACAGCGAAAAACACAATTTTTCTTATTCGCACCCCGCAGAAAAAACAGATTTTTGCAACTGCGTTAAAAGTGCGGTAACTGCAATTATAAATATTGGCGGATTTATTGTGTGCACAGTTGTTATATGCAAAATCATTATTCTATTTCTTTTTGGCATATTAAATCACACTGAATATCAGAACTTCTTTATGCTTGAAGCATATGTGTATTCCGTTTTTGAAATTTCCGTTGCCTCTGCTATGATATCGGCTTTACCAAAAACTGCATTTTCTTTTGCCTTTCTTTGCGCAACGGTTTCGTGGAGCGGAATATCTGTTATTTTGCAGGTGAAATCGGTTTTGCCTCCTCAAATAAAAATCAGCAGATTCATTGCCGCCAAATTTATTCAGGCTGCCGTTTCCTTTTTTTTGGGTTTTGCCTACAAAACATTTATTCACATACGTCCGGTTGCCACTGAGCATAATCTGATTTTTATTTCGTTTGTTTTTACTGTTGTGATTTTTATTTTATATGTTTTTATGCAAAGAATAAGCTGCAGCAAAAAATGATTTTTGCTGCAGCCTGTTAGTTTATTATTTAAGTATATAAACCAAAACGTTTCTTCTGCCGAACTGTCTGCATTCGGCACTTGTGTTGTAGAACAAATCAACTTTATTTCCTTTTATTGCACCGCCGGTATCTTCCGCAGTGCAAAGACCGTATACGATACTGCCGTCCGGTGTCATAATGTACATTTTAGTACCGAGAGGAATAACCGACGGGTCAACCGCAACAGTACCTTTTTTCGCATATGTTCCGGAAGCTGTTATGCCGTAATACGGATCTCCCGGTCTTTTTCCCGTGCTTTCAAATGAAAGGTCATATGCAGTGGCAGAACAGGTTATAACTCTTGAATAGCTGTATGCCTGACCGTTTACGGTTATGGTGTTGGAACCTGACTGCACAGCAGCTGATGCCGATGATGAAAGCGATTTATTCACTGCCGCTTCTTTTGTTCCGAGTGCAACAACCTTATCTACGGGCTCGCTTTCGATTCTTTCGGAAATGATTTCTCTTGAAATTTCATATCCGTCGTGGCTAACTGATTTAACCTCAACAACTTTTGAGCCGTTTGAACCCTCGGTTCTGACAACGCTTTTTCCTTTTGCCAGAGTGCTGTCGTTGACATATTTAGTTTCAAATGGTATTTCTTCGCGTATTTCCTCCACAACTGTTTTGACTCTTGTTATGGAAATATCATTGTCGAAGTCGAGCTTTGCATTCAAATCAACATTTGCAACATCTTCATCGGAAAATGCTATGCTATGCATTTCAACAAACTCAGAAAAGCTATCCGCATCGGTCCAGTATGACACAGTGTAACCGTCGCAGGTAAGGTTCACTCTTTTCGGCCTGTCTATCATAACAAGCATACCGTTTGCAAGCTGAGTGTCCACACTTGGATACACAACATCATATTTTGTAACATCAATGCCATGCTCGTCTATCAAATCTCCAACAGTTGTTCCGTCCGAATAACCGGACACTTCATATTCACCGTCAACAATTCTCACAAAGCTTTGACGGGGTGCAGCATAGGCGGTTGCAATTGAAAAGACAAACATTACTGTTAATGCAGATGCCAATTTGCATTTCTTTGATAAAATCTTTGATATAAAACTGTTAATCTGATTTTCAGATTTTTTATCTTTCATAAATTCCACCTCCAAATCAAAATGCAGGATTTTAACTAACGGGTATATTTTAAATTATTAAATTTATTTTGTCAAATTTGTTTCAAAAAAGCTATGTGCAATTTCTCCAAACTTTTTCCGAAATAACTATCTGACACCAAAACACCGCGTAAAATCCCGTAAACCTACGCAAATCCTAATAAATTAGGCTTTTTCTCATTATATTCTATTGTTACCCAAAAATTACGGAAATGTTACGCATTGAAATATTTTTGTAAAATCTCAACAAATTTTATTAAGGGATTTTACCAATATCTCGTATTTCTATTTTATAACTTGTACCATATATAGAAAATACTCCAAAATCTTTGTTTTATTCGCAAAATACTCAATATTCCGTTTATTAAAAAACGTTTGTTTTTTAATTTATAAACGTTATAGCGTTATTTGCTCTGTTTTTTCAAATATTCAAATTCCGTTTTCAAAATGAATTTTTCAAAAAAAACAAGCAATTGCACACATCTGCAACCGCTTGTTTTTCGCTTTTATTCGGTTATTTTTTGCTGTTTATATACTCGCCAACGAGTCTTTTATATTCTTCATAGCCATACACGGAATTCAAAACATCAAGCATCATATTTGACGACATCCTCGCAGGAAGACCGAGTTTTTTTAAAAATCCGGTACGTTTTATGTGGCTGTCGGCAAGTCCGCTCATACCATCTGCACACAAATCTGCTTTGGTTATTTTTCGTGTTTCTTCTATATTATTATCTTCTATCGTGACGGCATTTTTAAGTGCATCGAGTATAATTTCATCGCTTATCCCCTCAACACCGAGAAATCCTTCTTTAGAGGGTTTATCTTTACGGCGTTCTTTTCCTTTCACATCGGGAATATAAGCATGCTTTATGTTTTTGCCGTGAAGAACGTTTTTTATGTAGTTTCGTATCTGAAATCCGGCTCTGTCGCTGTCGGTAAAGATGATAACGCCTCTTTTGTCTGCCATAGTACCGATGAGCTTCATTAGTGTTTTGTTTTTGAATATCATAAATCCGTCGGTAACTATTATTGTTGTGTCAACAAGGCGCGAAAGCTTTATTTTATCGTAGTTTCCCTCAACAACAATTGCTTCTTTTATCTTAATCATATTTTCCGCCTTAGTTTCTGAGACTGTGAATCGGAGCAGGAATCCTTCCGCCTCTGGCAATAAAATCATCGCTTGAATACTCATTTACCGCCATTACGGGACCTGTTCCCAAAAGACCGCCGAATTCAACCACATCGCCCACTTTTTTGCCCGGAGCGGGAATAATTCTCACAGCCGTTGTTTTATTATTAATCATACCGATTGCCGCTTCATCTGCAATAATAGCCGAAATTGTGCTTGCTTTTGTATCGCCGGGAACAACAATCATATCAAGACCAACAGAGCATACGCAAGTCATGGCTTCAAGTTTTTCAAGAGAAAGCGCACCGCATTTTGCCGCTGCAATCATTCCGGCATCTTCGCTAACGGGGATAAATGCACCGCTTAAGCCGCCAACATAGGAAGATGCAAACACACCACCCTTTTTAACGGCATCGTTGAGAAGCGCAAGAGCGGCTGTTGTGCCGTGGGTTCCGCACTTTTCAAGACCCATTTCTTCTAATATATATGCAACACTGTCGCCAACTGCGGGAGTGGGCGCTAAAGAAAGGTCAACAATACCAAAAGGCACACCGAGACGCTTTGATGCTTCAAGAGCAACGAGCTGACCCATTCGCGTAACCTTAAAAGCGGTTTTCTTAACGGTTTCGGCAACAACCCCGAAATCTTCTCCCCTAACCTTTTCAAGAGCGTGCTTAACAACACCCGGTCCGCTCACACCAACGTTTATAACGCATTCAGGCTCACCCACTCCGTGGAATGCACCTGCCATAAACGGGTTATCTTCAACCGCATTGCAGAAAATAACAAGCTTTGCGCATCCGAAACCGTCGGAATCCTTTGTAAGCTCTGCCGCATCTTTCACAACATTACCCATAAGCTTAACCGCATCCATATTGATACCCGTTTTGGTGGAACCAACGTTTACGGATGAGCAAACTATATCTGTTTCCTTTAAAGCCTCAGGAATGGAATTTATAAGCTTTTTATCGGATTCGGTAAATCCCTTGTGAACAAGAGCGGAAAATCCGCCTATGAAGTTAACACCAACGTTTTTGCCGGCTTTATCGAGAGCTTTTGCAAAAGGTAGGTAGTTTTCGCATTCGGAGGCTGCCGCAACGAGAGATATGGGCGTTACGGAGATTCTTTTATTTATGATTGGAATGCCAAGCTCTTTTTCAATAGATTCGCCTGTTGAAACAAGATTTTCTGCTTTTTTGCAGATTTTGTCATAAATTTTAGCGGCAGATTTTTCTGCATTGGAATCAGCACAGTCGAGAAGAGATATTCCCATGGTAACCGTGCGGATATCGAGATGTTCTCTGTCGATCATATGGATGGTTTCTGCCATTTCCTGTCTGTTTATCATAAATTCCCACCCCTTTTATATTCTGTGCATAGATTCAAAAATGCTTTCAAGCTGAATTCTTATTTCAACACCGAGTTTTTCGCCTTCGGCTTTGAGAATATCGGATATAGCTTCAAAATTATCCATACAAGCCTCTATATCCACTATCATCATCATCGTGAACATATCCTGCATAATAGTCTGGGAAATATCAAGAATATTTATTTTATTTTCAGAAAGGATTTTGCTTACACCGTAGATAATTCCCACTTTGTCTTTTCCAATTACTGTTATTATTGCTTTTTTCATAATTATTTCTCCTATTGTGATTTATTCTGACGTGTTCTAACAACCTCATATATCATAAGTGCACCCGCAACAGATGCATTAAGCGACGAAATCTGACCAAGCATAGGGATTTTAACCATTGAATCGCATCTTTCCCTGACAAGACGTGAAATTCCTTTTCCCTCGTTTCCAATCACAATTGCAATTCCACCGGAAAAATCATACTCATAAATAGTCTGTTCGCCATCCATATCAGCGCCTATAACCCATATGTTTTCTTTTTTCAGCTCTTCAACGGTCTGGGCAATACTCGACACCTTTGCAACGGGAGTGAATTCCACGGCACCTGCCGAGGTTTTGGTTACAACCGCATTAAGCCCCACCGCATTATGCTTTGAAATAACAACACCGTGGGCACCTGCGGCATTTGAAGTTCTTATTATTGAACCGAGGTTATGGGGGTCTGTTATTTCATCGCATATAACGATAAACGGCTTTTCGCCTTTTTCGGTTGCTGAATTAATAATGTCTCCCACACTCACATATTCCTTTGCGGCAACATAAGCCACAATGCCCTGATGCGCACTTGTTGAAGCAATTTTGTCAATTTTCGCTCTATCGGCATAGGAAACAGCAATTCTCTGCTCTTTTGCCATTTTGAGAATTTTAATTATGGAGCCGTGCTTTTCGCCGCTCTGAACAATTATTTTATCTATAGGTCTTCCGGAACGGAGAGCTTCCATAACCGGATTTCTGCCCTCTATTATATCCATTCTGATTTCTTTTGGCATATTTTCACCTCATAAATTAATAATGGAGACACACCAACACAGCATGCCTCCATAAAATTAGTAACATTATGCAAGATTAAATTTTTCGTGAATAACGTTTACTGCTCTGTCGGCATTCTGTTCGTTAATGAGAACGGAAACCTTGATTTCAGATGTTGAAATCATATGAATGTTGATGTTTGCATCATAAAGAGCTTCAAACATTTTGCATGCAACACCGGGGTTATTAACCATACCGGAGCCAACAATAGAAACTTTTGAAACATCTGATCTTGTTTTGATTTCTTCAAAGAGAAGAACGTCTTTTTCAGCATTAAGAGCTTCAACAGCGGCATCAAGATTTGCTTCGTTTACCGTAAAGCTGATATCTTTTTTGCCATCTCTGCCGATTGACTGCAAGATGATATCCACATTGATGTGTTTAGCTGCAAGAAGCGAGAACACTTTAAAAGCCATACCGGGCTTATCTTCTATATTGCAGATTGAAATTCTTGCAACATCATTATCTTTAGCAACACCGCTAACTATCATTTTTTCCATTTTTCCTGCCTCCTTAACAACGGTTCCGGGATTTTTATTAAGACTTGAACGTACCGATAATTTTACATTATATTTTTTTGCCATTTCAACTGATCTGTTGTGCAGAACTCCTGCACCGAGGCTTGCAAGCTCAAGCATTTCATCAAATGAAATTTCATCAAGCTTTTTAGCATCTTTAACTATTCTGGGGTCAGCTGTATACACACCATCAACGTCTGTGTAGATTTCACACATATCAGCGTGAAGAGCCGCCGCTATTGCAACTGCAGATGTATCAGAACCGCCTCTGCCGAGAGTTGTGATATCATCATATTTATTTATACCCTGAAAACCTGCCACAATCACTATGTGATTTGAGTCGATTTCCTTTTTGAGACGCTCACCGTCTACTTTGGAAATACGGGCACCGCTATAGTTAGCATCAGTTTTCATACCAATCTGCCAGCCTGTGAGAGAAACTGCAGGATAGCCAAGTTTCTGAATCGCCATAGCAAGAAGAGATATTGAAATCTGTTCACCGGTTGAAAGGAGCATATCCATTTCTCTTTTTGAAGCATTAGGATTGATTTCTTTTGCTTTTTCGATGAGTTCATCAGTTGTATCACCCTGAGCCGACACAACAACCACCACGGAATTTCCCTGCTTATATGTGTCAACAATGCGGTTTGCAACATTCATAACCCTTTCGGCATTTGCAACCGAAGAACCGCCGAATTTCTGAACAATTAAGCCCATTTTATTTACCTCCCGAAATTATTCTATACAAGCGCCTTCGTTATCTGCATCCAGAATAACAAGCCGCCAGTTTTTCAAATTAGTTTTAATAAGATTATTCATATTTTCTTCAAATTCTGCGCAGTTTTTATTCACAACCGACATAACCGTTGGCCCGGCGCCGCTTATATAGCCGCCGTAGGCTCCGAATCTGCGTGCAGAACGTATTATAAACTCTCCACTTTTAATATATGGAAATCTTGCTCTTTGGTGAATCTTATCACGCAAACATGAACTTAAAAGAGAAAATTCTCCCTTTATTAAAGCCGCACTCAAAAGCGAGGCATGCGCTATATTATATGAAGCATTTCTCACATTCACATACTTTGGAATCAAACCGCGGGATTTTCTGGTCTGAAGATAAAACTCTGGAATCATTGCGGCAAATTTCAATTCCGGACTCACATTATTTTTTGTATACACGATTCTTTTGTTTTCACAAAAAGATATCGTGAACCCTCCCAAAAGAGCCGGAGTCACGTTGTCGGGATGACCTTCAAGCTCAAATGCCGTATAAAGCAAATCGTCGGTTGAAAAAATATTTCCAAGCATATGATTTGCGCCCATAAGCCCGAGAACAATTCCTGCCGAACTGCTTCCAAGACCTCTTGTGACCGGTATGTCGGACGATATGGTGATTTTAACACCGTTGAGCCTTTTGCCGGCTTTTTCATACAAAGCATTCATAGCTCTGTACACAAGATTATTTTCATTGGTGGGAACATAGCTTTTGCTTTCGTCAAGAATCTCTATTTCAACACCGGACTGCGTTTGTTCAAACTGCGCCGTATTATACAGCTTCAGTGCAATGCCCATACAGTCAAATCCCGGCCCGAGATTTGCACTCGTTGCAGGCACTCTGACTTTAAACATAGTATCCCCCATTTTAATTAAGAATCATAAGCTCTGAAAGTATTTCGGCATCAAGAGATTTTACCAATGATTTAATATCGCCGATTTTTGCTTTCGGTGTTATGAATGCAACTTCGTCTCCACCAAGCTTAACATTGAAATCTTCGCCGAAAGCTTTTGCAAGCTTTTCAAGAACTCCCGGAGCGTAGGAAGATTTCAGCCTGTAGAAAATGGTGCCTTCTGTTTCGTTAATATCAACAAGCACATTTTCTTTTGAAACCGTCCAGGGTGCCAAAAACTGAGCGCCGAGATTTTTTGCGGCATCTATTACATCGGCAACAACTGCGCTTGCAGTAGGAAGCTTGCCGGCTCCCCTGCCGTAGAACATTGCTTCTCCGAGCATATTACCGCAAACTATGATGCCATTGAACACATCGTCAACACCGGCAAGCGGAGAATCTTTTTCAACAAGCATAGGTGCAACAACAACAGAGTATCTGCCGTTTATGGAAGTGCAGCTTCCGATAAGCTTTATAACATAGCCAAACATTGATGCACATTCAACATCTTTAAGAGTTATTTTGGTTATTCCCTCTGTCGGAATGTCTTCGTGATTTATTTTCTGCCCGTTTATCATTGAAGAAAGAATGCTGATTTTTTTGCCTGTATCGAAGCCGTCAACATCAGCCGACGGATTTCTTTCGGCATAACCAAGCTCCTGAGCTTCCTTAAGAGCATCCTCAAATGATATATTTGCTTTAATCATTCTTGTGAGAATATAGTTGGTGGTACCGTTTAAGATACCGGCAATTTTATCGATTCTGTTTGCAGCAAGGCAGTTTTTAAGCGGTCTGATTATAGGGATACCGCCGCCCACACTTGCCTCATAAAAGTAGGCGCATCCGTTTGAAGATGCAAGTTCAAAAAGCTCATCACCATAGGTTGCAACAAGCTCCTTGTTTGATGTAACAACAGTTTTGCCTTTTGAAAGCATCTGACGGGTAAAGGTGTTGGCAGGCTCCAGACCGCCCATTGTTTCAACAACAATTTTCACCTCATCGTCATTTGCAATAACATCAACATCATTAACAAAAAGGTTACTTTCCGGATGGGTAGAAAAATCACGGATATCGAGAATATATTTGATATCTATTTTTGTCCCGGCATTTTCGGTTATCTGAACGGTGTTTTTTCTGATAACATCATACACACCGGAACCAACAACGCCAAAACCAATTATTGCAATTTTAACCATCTGCTTAACCTCCATCAGCCTTTTTCAGCTATATAGTAAATAATTAGTAATTATAACATACTTAGAATACTATGTCAATTAATCAAAAAAAACTTTATATAGTTTGGTTAATAAACCAGACAATTAATAATCTGTATCAGTAAAATTATATTAATTGTCTCAATCAAGTTTGAAGTTTACCGGAAATTGCTTTTCAGCATCGCTAAGTGTTGAAAAAACATCGTTTTCTGCAGGTGCATCGTAGATATCGCCCGATTCAACAATAATTTCAACATCAATACCCAATGATGAAGCAATTGCATTTTTTATAAAGGCTTTATTGTCTTTGTGTGAAAGGAACATTTTTTTATCGGGGTCATTGGTGCGTATGCCAAGAGCATTCCCCTCTTCAAAAAGCTTAACATCATAAAGAGCCGAATAAACCGAAAGCTTATTGCTTGTGCAGATTTTAAGCATAACATCCTGCCAGTTTGCTATAATTCTGCCAACATCCGAAGATGATGCTGTTTTAGCCGGTGCGCTGTTTTCAGCTATAGCCTCGGGGTTTTCTACGGGATAATCAAAGCTCTCCGGCGCAGGCTCAGGAAAAGGAATATCGGAATCGGACTGCTGACTGCTCTGTGCAGACGGTTGCTGCACACAAATTCCTCTTTTTTCAATAAGATCAAGCTTATTTTCCAGAGCTTCAAGCCTTGCCGAAAGAGATGCGGTGTCGCTGTTCATTTCGGGACGTGTGAGTTTAATCAGAGCGCATTCGCAAAGAGCACGCTGAGAGCTGAATGTTTTGAGCGATGCAATGCAGTCTGTGAGAATATTAATATAGTTAACCAAAGACGAAATGTCGAATTTATCGGCGCAGGCACGCAGTTTTTCTTTTTTCAAACTGCTCACGGAGTAATCATCGGAGTTTACTTTATACATTATAATATCACGAAACGTTGCAAGAAGACCTTTTGCAATATTATCGAAATTCTTACCGCTGTTTACACACTCGTTAAATCTTCTGAGCGCACTTGCCACGTCTTTTTTGGCAACATCAGATGCAAAGCCGTAGAGGACTGCATCATCAACCGCACCCACAACATCCGTAACATCGGAAACCGTGAGGTTGTTGTCTTTAAAAGCAAGGCACTGGTCAAGAATACTGAGTGAGTCTCTCATTGAGCCGTCGCCAAGAAACGCAACATATTCAAGCGCATCATCATCTGCAAATATGTTTTCGCCTTTAAGGATTTTTCTTATGTTATCCACTATATCCGATATGCTTATGGTTTTGAAATCAAACCGCTGACATCTTGAAAGGATGGTTGCCGGAATTTTATGAACCTCAGTGGTTGCAAGAATAAACACAATATGAGACGGAGGCTCTTCAAGAGTTTTTAAAAGTGCATTAAAAGCACCTCCCGAAAGAGAGTGAACCTCGTCGATTATATACACCTTATATTTTCCCATTGCAGGTGCATACTGAAGCTGGTCTATAATATCACGGATATTGTCAACACCCGTGTGGGATGCGGCATCAATTTCCTGAACATCAAGGCTGACATCGTTTAAAATAGCCTTGCAGTTTTCGCATTCATTACATGGATTTGCATCCGACGGATTAAGGCAGTTTACCGCACGGCTCAAAATTTTCGCCGTTGTGGTCTTACCTGTTCCGCGCGTACCCGTAAACAAATAAGCATGAGCAATCTTATCGGAAAGAAGCTCATTTCTTATTGTTTCGGTTATGTGAGCCTGACCGATTACATCATCAAATATTAAAGGTCTCCACTTTCTGTATAGAGCCTGATATGCCATATTTGTTCCTCCGTATACTCAAAATATATTATATGTAATAATTATTTTAAAATAAAAAAGCCGTACATCTCCCTCTCGAACAGCTTTCCGCAAGCGTTACCGTCCAGTTAACTCAGACCGGGCGCCCTCACGGCACATGCATAAGACTGCTTATGGCTGCTTGATTCCTCACCTGACCAGGTTCACAGGAATGCATTGCGCGAGACCCAATCGTCAACATCACTTAAACGGCACATTCATGAAGAAATCTGCCCTCAAAGAAGATATCACCCTTGCTATAGCGGATTGCAAGTACAGGGCACCGCTACCGCCCCGGCTGTACGACCTAAAATATTATACTACAAAGTTTGAAAAATATCAAGAGGTAATTTAAAATAATTTAAAGTTTATTGAATATAGTGAAATAAAATCACTTTCAGATTAGTTAATTATTATAAATTACATCTTAAAATTTTGATTTGTCGAGATGATGAAACAAGGTTAGTGCGTCGTAGGGGACGGCGTCCTCGACGTCCCGAAACCCCGATGAAACGGTTCGTCGGAAACCGCCGAACCCTACGATGATCAAATTTTAAATGTTACAAAGTACTACGTAAGATTCACATTCACTCGTAGGGCAGGGGCTT
>JAZSOL010000249.1:0-6675 GCA_045536915.1 Clostridia bacterium | reverse complement strand
TATTATGTACACAATATATACATACACAGCAATTTGTAGGGTTCGGCGTCCTCGACGAACCGTTATTTTTCATTTTTTCAGAGCATCGAAACGAAGAAACCGGACGGGCGATTCGTGAATCGCCCCTACCGCATTACAACAATTAAAGCTATATATTCAAAAAATGCTGAAATAAGCCTTCTCCTTGAGGAGAAGGTGGGTTGCGAAGCAACTCGGATGAGGTGTAGGAACGCAAAAATGCCCGGGACGTCCGGGAGGCCGTCCCCTACAACGTACCTTTCAAAATTCATCAGGGCAACAATCTTAAATTCCGGAACGAAAAATCACTTAATCCTTAAACTCATCCTTTTTTTACGACATAAAATCTTTCAAAGTTTTATTTCCGGAAAATATTTTTAATAAAGAATGTATATTTGTTTCTAAAATACTATTTTCGTGTCAGAAATTTCTTTTTTGTGATTCCATAAAATTACAAAATCTTTATGAGTTAGAGTTTATAATAAAATCAGCGGTAATGAGGAGTATATGTTGTATTTTTATGCACTTTGCTTCAGATCTGATTTATTAAACACACTGATTCAAAAGAAAGGCAATGATTATATGGGAAACACGGAAAACAAATCTTTTGCATCTGCAAAAGCAGGGAGCGGTGCTGAAGGAATAAAAAAAATCACTTTTCATTTCAACGTTAATCTGGCAGTGAAGTGCATCATATGTGCACTTCTCGGATTTGCATCGGTTTTTGCAGATATGGCGCCTTTTTCGCTTGCGCTCTACACAGCATTGTTTTCTTATGAAAGCTGGATTTGGCTTCTTTTTTCGGGCTCAATCGGACTTTTTGCGGCAAACGGGGCAGTTGCGTGGGTTTACGTGGCAAGTATGATTATGACGGGAATAACTCTGGCTCTCCTGGAAAACAAAGACAGCATAGTTAAGCGGTGCGTTGTGTGCGGTTTGTTTTTTTGCTGTTTTAAGTTTGCGCGAATTTGCGTTGGGGCAGTGACGGGTTATGATGTTATGGCTGTTATTCTGGAGCTTATGATTCTGGTGGGATGCGTGGTTATTTCCCACAACGGGTATTCACTTTTTACCGGTGCAGGAAAAAGGAGTTTCATTTCTTCATCTGAAAAGCTATGCACATTTGCATTTGCGGCAATTGTTATACTCGCGCTCGGAAACATAGAAATATATCAGAGAGTAAGCCTTTCTGCCGTTGCATCTGTGCTTTGCATCTACATACTAAGCTCTGGGGCGGGCATTGAAAATGCAACGGTTTTCGGCACGATTGCCGGAGTGATAACTGCAATGAGCACCCATCCCTCGGTTGATGTTGCGGGGGTGTATGCATTTGGTGCGCTTATGGCATCGGTTTTTTCGAAATATAAAAAACCGGGAGTGGTTTTTGGATTTGTTTTTGCAAGCACGGCATTTTCTCTGCTCGTTTCAGATTCCGTCAGAATATATTCGGGAATTGCCGAGAGTCTCACGGCTTCTATTATATATGTTGTGCTTCCGGAGAAAATTATTTTCCGTTTTTCTCCGGTGTTTTCAAAATGCAAAAGTACGTCTGCGTTTGGCGCAGAAGAGCAGAAAATGTGTGCTGAAGCTTATGAGCCTTTCAAAAAAATGGCGAATAGCTTTAAAGAGCTTTCGCATATTTATCTGGACTGTGCGGCAGACAGAAGCATAGGCAGGGGATATGTTATTTCCAGAATGAACTCGGTTTCAAAAAAGGTGTGTGCATTCTGCCCTTCGGAGAATAAATGCTTCAACACGGATACGGAGCGCGGAGCTCAAAGGTCTGTTGCATTGTTTGAAAAAGCTTTTAAAAACGGAAAGCTCACTGCGGCAGATATTCCTTCTCCAATGAAGGAAATATGCCACCGCAAAGACAGCTTTGCCGAAGCTTTTAATTCTATGCTCGATGTTGTGCGCACTGAAAACATATGGCTTGGAAAAATAAACGAAAGCCGGCGTCTTATTGGAGACCAGCTTGGCGCTGTGGCAGATTCAATAGAGAAAATCTGCACTGATGGAAATATGCGGTCAAAACCGTCTCTTGCAGAAGCGCTAAGAGCAGATCTCGACAAAAACGGCATTTATACCCTTGATGTAAGAGCATATGCAGATTCAAAAGGTGAATTCAACATATACGTGAGTTTCAGAGACGGCTACGTGCCGTTGGATGCCAAAAACAAAATCAAGGAGTGTGTGGACAGGGCTGTGTATGGAAAGTCACGGTGCGTTTCAACTGAAACGGCGGGCGGGGAAAAAATATTTTTGTTTTGCCCCGAACGCAAATATTCGGCAAGTTTCGGATATGCATCGAAATCCAAACACGGAGAAAAATTAAGCGGCGACAGTTTCAATATCATAACTCCGGACAAAAAAAGCGTTGTTATGGCTCTTTCCGACGGAATGGGCTACGGAGAGACGGCAAAAAAAGAGAGCCAAATGGCAATTGGTCTTCTGGAAAAATTTCTGTCTGCCGGATTCGACTCCGACACGGCGGTACGTCTTATAAATTCTTCGCTGCTTTTGAAATCTTCAAGAGATTCGTTTGCAACTCTGGATATCTGCACAGTAGACTTAAACGAACACACTCTTGTTTTCACAAAGCTCGGTGCCGCAAACACCTACATCAGAACCTCCGACGGGGTGGAGGTTGTGAGGGGGAGGAATCTTCCTGCAGGCATTGTTAAAGAGATAGAAATTGAAAAGCATATGCTTTCTGTTGATTCCGACACAGTTATTGTTATGATTTCCGACGGAGTTGGAGACACTGCAATAAAAAAAGAAAAATATGAGGGGTGGATAGAAAATGTTCTTTTCAGAACCGACACCCGCAATCCACAAATTATTGCGGCAAAAATTCTGGAATATGCATATAAGCTTGAAGCCCAAAAGCCGAGTGACGATATGACGGTGTTGGTTGGATGTCTGGCAATTGAAGAATAATAAACCCAACACACAATTACTTTCTGATGAGGTATATTCTGCTAAAATAAGTACATAATAACAGTAGTTTATAATCTGTATCAACTTGTGACAGTTTAAACTTTGCATTCATTCGCAGAAAATGGATTTTTCTCTGCCGGCAGATTGCAAGGCTTAATGTTGCAAAGTAGCCGGAGATTTGATACGGTCGATTCAGGAAAGGAGCACATATATGCCGGAAAAAAGAGCAGGAGTGTTTAATATTATAATGGGAGTTTTTAAAAGCAAAAAAGATATATGCGACGATATTGTTGCCGAAGCGGAAAACGTGATTGCCAACTACATTTACTGCCGCCGCAGTCAGCTTACCGCCAAATATAAAAAAAAGAGCCGTATTATGAGGATTCTCACAATAGCGGCTGTTGCGGGCCTGGTTTATGCGGTGTGTAAATTTTGATTTAACAATAAGCTGAAACAGGGTTAGTGCGTTGAGGGGGACGGTGTCCCCGATGTTTCATTTCATCATCAATTCGGGATGTCGGGGACGCCATCCCCTACGTTGCTAAAACGCATTTTATTGCGCATATCATTCGGGCTGATGTGGGCATCAGCCCCTACGTTGTTCCTGCTTAAGCTTCATATTTCGCATTTTTCAGGATGTGCCGGAAACGGTTCGTCGGAAACCGCCGAACCCTACGATGATCAAATTTTAAATGTTACAAAGTACTACGTAAGATTCACATTCACTCGTAGGGCAGGGGCTTTTATCTGCCGATATTGCTGTTGGTTTTAAACCGATGCAAATACAGGTGTCAACACTCAAACGCTACAAGGTAGTGCGATGCCACCACATCAAATTTATTTTCAAACAGAGCAATAATTCCGGATTAATTATCAGTCGAATTTCTGTATTGAGCTTCGCATCTGTAGATGGGGTTTCCTTTTTCGGAAAACAGAGTTTCATATTCTGTCATAACATTTCCCTCAAATCCGCTTGCGTGCAAGTCGAGGGTGATGTTTTTGAGCTTCATATCATACTCGGAAAATGAATTGAGTGAAAATTCAAAAAGGCCTTTATTGTCGGTTTTAAAATGAATTTCACCGTTTGGTGTCAGAAGCTTTTCCCAGATTGCAAGGTAGTTGGCGTGGGTCAGACGGCGTTTACGGTAGCCGTTTTTTGACCACGGGTCGCAAAAATTAATATACAAAACCTCGCATTTGCTTTTTGTTTCGAATTCTCTTAAAACATTTGCGTCGCCGGGCACGAATCTGACGTTTGTGAGCCCGGCATTTTTGATTTTTTCAGCCGCGAGCACAAGCACGTCAAGATTTTTTTCTATTGCAATAAAATTTATTTGGGGATTATTCATTGCCGTTTCGGTGATGAATTTTCCTTTTCCGCAACCTATTTCAAGACGGAGAGGATTTTCGCTGCTATCAAATATTGCGTTAATATCCTTTGAATAATCCATAATGTTTTCAATGATTATATCACTGCAATTTTCAAGTCTGTCTTCTCTGTGTTTTTTTCTGCGCATTCTCATTTGTATATACTCCTTTTTTGCATATAGTAATTTTATAATGATATCTTGTTTTGTCAATATGATTTGTTTTGAGTTTTCCTTTTTTGGGGGAAATATAAATTTAACGGTGAGATGAAACAAGGTTAGTGCGTTGCAGGAGGCATCGTCGCCAAAAGCAGCGCAACATTAATTTCGTTTTCAAACAGAGCGACAAATCAAAATTTCAGTGCTTCGTTTAAGTATGCCGTTCATATGGGCAATTGCTATGCCGTAGTTGGTAAACGGAACCCCCTGTGATATTGCCTGATTCATTCTCGATTTAACCTCGCGCTCCGTAAGCATACATCCTCCGCAGTGAATCACAAGCGAAAATCCGCTTAAATCCTCCGGAAAATCGTTTCCCGACGAAAGAGTGATTTCAGGATTTGCTCCGGTGTGTTTTTTAATGAGCGCCGGAATTTTTACGCTTCCTATATCTTTGCATTGCCTGTGGTGGGTGCATCCCTCCGAAATAAGAATTTTGTCGGAGTCTGATATCTTGTCGAGCACGCAGGCGCTTTTGGCGGCACATTCCAGAAAACCTTTCAAACGTGCCATAAGAATTGAAAATGATGTGAGCGGTATGTCGTTTGGGGTTTCGGCATTTATTTTCCCGAAAACCTGAGAGTCGCACACAACGAGTGCCGGTTTTTTGGCAAGAGAATTTAAGACGTATTTAAACTGATGCTCTTTTGTTACCATGCACACGGCATTTTTATCAAGAATGTCTCTTATGGATTGCACCTGCGGTAAAATGAGTCTGCCTTTTGGTGCGGCATCGTCAATCGGTGTCACAAGAATAACAATGTCTTCTTTATTTAAAATGCCGTCGAAAATCCCGGTTTCTTTTGCCGGCTGTTTTATCATACCGGCAATTTTTTCTTTAAGCTCATTAATGTTCACATTCTTTGTGGCAGATGTATAAATTTCGTTTTCTTCGGCAACTTTTTCGCCGGTTATCAAGTCGCATTTATTCTTTACGATAATAAAGGGAATCTCATTTTTTTCAAAAAGAGATATGAGTTCCTTTTCATGCGGGGTAATGCTGTTTTGACAGTTGGTAACCAACACTGCAATATCTGTTTTTTTGAGAATCTTTTTCGTTTTTTCAACACGCTTTTCTCCCAACTCGCCAACGTCATCAATTCCGGGGGTGTCGATAACCGTTACCGGGCCGAGCGGGAGAAGCTCCATTGATTTAAAAACAGGGTCGGTTGTTGTGCCGGGAGTATTCGAAACAACGGCGATATCCTGATTGGTAACTGCATTTAAAAGACTTGATTTCCCGGCATTTCTGAGCCCGAAAAAAGCAATATGTGTTCTGTTGGCGTTTGGGGTGGAATTAAGTCCCATATTATGTCACTTTCCTTTTTATTCTTCTGTAATAACGTTTGAATATGCTGTTTTGGCGCTAATGCCTTCAAGCTTGCCCACTCTTCCGGAGAGGGTGTTTATAACATCCTGGTCGGCATCGATTGCAATGCTTATTATGTTGATATCTTTTTTTCGGTAGGGGATACCCATTCTTCCAATGATGTAGTCTGCATAGTCGTGAAGAATATCGTTTAAAGCGTCCACAGATTCATAATTCTCCACAATTATTCCTACAACTGCTACTCTTGACATAAATTCAGTCTCCTTTTAATTTTTTTTACTCTTCGCTTGCTTTTCTTATTGCTTTTGCAAGCTGATCCGGACAAGATGTTGCCTTGAAACCGCATCTGATACCTTCTAAGATGCTCACGAGCTCATCTGCCTTTCTTCCTTCGCAAAGTTTTGCAACTCCCTGCGTATTACCTGCGCATCCGCCCATAAACTGAACGTTTTTAACTATTCCGTCTTCAATTTCAAAGGTGATGTTTCTTGAACATACGCCGTTTGGTTTGTAGTTGTATTCCATATTAATACCTCATTCCTGATTTATTTTGTGTTAAATTTAAAACAATATACTTTATTTTATCATAAAATAATATGTTTGTCTACTTTAAATCCAATTTGAGTTTCTCCATTTTTTGAATCAATCGCAAAATTTTGATTTACAGGGCTGTTTGATAATAAAATCAACGTGGATGTGTCGTAGGGGACGGCGTCCTCGACGTCCCGCATTGGCGCAGAAACGGGACGAAAGAGGACGCCGTCCCCTACAACGCATTATCATAAATTCATCTAACCCATA
>JAZSOL010000040.1:0-13216 GCA_045536915.1 Clostridia bacterium | reverse complement strand
TCAAAAGCTTATCAGCTGTGATAAAAAAATCCGCATAAATAAAACAAAAAGTGGCTTGAAATCAAAAGATTTCAAGCCACTGAAAATCCAAAAAGGATTATTCCCGCTCGCTCCATGTTAAACAACTTTGTTTATGAACTGTTGTTTGTCATTCATGGAATATTCTGAGTGGGTCTTAAAATTTGTATTACACCTTGTTCAAAAGCTGCTGTTATCATTTCATTATCAAAAGTGATAACAACAATAATTTCGCCGTGGTTCAAAGTATGTGAACATTATAATCCGTTTTTTCGAAAAATCAATAGTTTCTGCAAATTATTTTTTCGGAAATGTCGTCATTACTGCTGATTTTATTATTACAATTACCACAAAAATATTGCGGACAAAAAGGTTTTGTGGTTTAATGAAATAAAGTGATTTGCAGTACCGAAACACCGCAAATTGAAAAATGGGGGGTGGCTTAATGGTTCGGATAGCTGTCTGCGACGATTTGAGCACAGATATTGAAATAATAAAAGCTCATATAATCCGCTATGGCAATGAAAACTCCGTGCAGATAAGCGTTATGGCATATTCGGAGCAGAATGATATTCTCAATGCCTTAAAGAAAGCCGATACGTATGATATTATTTTTCTTGATATTTATATGGAAGCCCTGAACGGCATTGATCTTGCCCGCCATATCAGAAAGCAAGGCGTTAAAAGCCGCATTATATTTTTTTCAACCTCCAATGAACATGCTCTTGATGCTTTCGGAGTAAACGCAATCCAATACCTTGTAAAACCCGTCAAATATGATGATTTTGTAAATGCAATGAAACTTGCGCTTGTTGATAAAACGCATCGAGAGGAAGCAATCAGCATCCAGTGTGGAATGGAAATTGTAAAAATCCTGTTTGAGAATATTTTGTACGTTGAGGCACAAAAGAATTATCAGATTATTTACCTTAAAGACGGCAGTTCAAAGAAAACCCGCATGACCGTTTCCGAACTTTACGAATACATGAAGGAAAGAGATGAGTTCGTCAGAGTCGGGGCTTCCTATATTCTCAATCTGGATTACACAATTAAAATAACCTCAAAGGATATCGAAATAATCGGCGGCAAAAGAATTGCCGTTCCGCGGGGTGCTTTCAGCACACTTAAAAAGCAATATTTGGATTATTATGCTTGATAAGGAGGATTTATAATGCCGATACTTCGTGATTTGTCTATTATATGGGCATTGCTGCATGTTCTCGTGCTGTTTGTGTCCTTGTATGAATCCCGTTATTCAATGAAAAAAACGATCATTCTGACCGTATCCTTCATGCTGCCTCTTGTGGCAATCAATGCCGTTGCCTGTGTTTTGCTCGGTACCGTTAAATATGCAAATTTTGTATTGCTGCTTTGCACATTGCCAAGCTTGATTTTCTTTTATATTCTTGCAAAAAACCGGGACGGTCGATTCTTTTTTACGTTCTGTCTTGCGGATACCGTTTCATACGAAATTATTGTAATAACAACGCTCCTTGAATATTATATTTGCGGAAACCAATTCATTCTGATGTTTGTGCTTCGGCTTATTGCTTTTCCCTTGCTCGAAATTGTGATGTGGAAATATTGGCGAAAAGTGTATCTTAAAGCACAGACGATTGTTACAAAAGGATGGGGGCTTTTTACCATTCCGGCGGCTTTGTTTTACGTGATTTTGGTAGTTATGTCCTCTTATCCTACCATTATATACGAAAGACCGCATGACGTTCTCCCAATTATTTTAATTATGATATTGATGCCCGCCATGTATCTCATTATTTTTAAGGTTTTGCTTAATCAGCAAAGGCTTATTGAAGAACAGGAGAAAAAACGTAACATTGAACTTCAAACTCAGCTTTTGCATAACGAACTTGAACTCGACCAAAAATATCTAAAGCAAGCGCAACGAACACAGCACGACTACCGCCATCATAACAGAATGATTTTACAGTTTGCACAGGCCAATGATGTGAACTCCATTATTGATTACATAGATAATCTGGATGATTGCACGCTGTATTCGGATATACGCTATTGTGATAATACATGCGTAAATAATATTCTGCGTTTTTATATCGGAAATGCACAATCCTCGGGAATTACAGTCAAGTATGACGTGGATGTGGATTCAAGCACCAGCATACAGGATATTGATCTTGTAGCGATTCTTGCCAACGTGCTTGAAAATGCGATACATGGTGCCGAAACGGTCAAAGAAAATAAAACCATAGAAATCACCATACATAAAAAGGGAATCAAACTTCTGATAAAATGTGTGAACTCCGCCGCAGACCATATTCGTTTTGAAAACGGTTTGCCAAAGCGTAAAAAAGGAAATGGAGTCGGCATTCAAAGTATTATTCAGTCCGCAGAAAAATACAGGGGTGACGTAAGCTTTGATTTTAAAGACAATTTGTTCACTTGCCGTGTAATTCTGAATGATATCGAATAATTGCAAAATATTTTAAAAAAGTGCGAATTATCCCACAAAAATACGAATTATCCCCAGCGCCTTGCTTATGCAGGGCGCTGTTTTTATTATTTTAAATATAACATTACGCGTATTAAAGGGGGAATTTTATGATCAAAAGAGAGCAGCTTCGGATTTTGCCGAACAGCGAAGATTTTGATAAACCGCAAAGCGAAAAAAACGTATGGCCGCACCAATACTGTCCCGAATTTGATAAGCGCCAGACATCTTTTCATTATGCGCCAGAATGTTATTATTGCAAATACGCAGACTTTCGTTTGGAGCAAAAAGTCGCCCTCGAAGTCGGAATCTGCTGTTACCCCAATATCAAAGTAAATTAAAAACAAATATATAATTTCGGAGGAAAATAAAATGACTATTGAAAAAATTATCAACGAAAACGAACTGACAGTAACCCTTACCGGAAGACTTGACACCGCAACCGCACCTCAGCTTGAAACAGAACTGAAAGACCTTTCCGGTGTGGAAAAACTTGTGCTCGATTTTGCCGCGCTTGAATACCTTTCTTCCGCGGGACTTCGTGTTCTTCTTGCGGCACAGAAAGTGATGAACAAACAGGGCAAAATGATTATCAGAAACGTAAACGAAACCATTGCCGAAATATTTGAAGTAACCGGATTTGTTGATATTCTGACTATTGAATAAGAGGATTGTTTTATGAAAACGAAAAAGCAAAGAATATCGGGCTCGTTCCAAAAATGGCTGCTTTTACTGGTTATCGTTGCATTTTTGACCACAACGGCGTTTTTGTGGATATCCCAAACCAAGCTTGCCGAAAACAATGCAATCAACATTCTTTCTTTGAATATTTCAGATGTTAACGAGGATATCAACGATGCTTCGGACGAGAATTTGCTTTCGCTTGCATATGCTATCGCAGAAGAACTGAACAAGGCAAAAACGATCACAAACGAGCTTTTATATGCGGAAGCTGAAAAATACGACGTGACCGAGGTCAACTATATTGATCCTAACGGAATCATCAGAGCCACAACGTATTCGGACTTTATGGATTATGATATGGCAAGCGGCGAACAATCCGCGGCGTTTTTGGTGTTGCTCGATGAACAAACCGAACTCACCCAAAGATACGGCCCTGTTTCATACGATGCTTCTATTCTGCGTAAATACGGTGGTGTGCGGCTTGAAAACGGCGGTTTTGTTCAGATAGGCTACGATTCCGAACGCTTTCAAAAGGATATAAGCAAAAACGTAGTTGGTGCGACCCGCAACCGCCACGTTGGTGAAGGCGGATGCCTTATAATCGTTGATGAAGAATGGAAAATCGTATCCGACCGAAACGGAAACGAAGGAAAAAATCTGGACGTAACGGGTATATGGATAGACAAGGCTTCGATGGAGCCTAACGCGGCGTTCACCGCAAACGTTTACGGAGAAAAATGCTACTGTATGTATAGTGAAACGGAAGGCTATCTTATTGTTGCGGTTATGCCGGTGAGCGAAGCGGCACTTTCAAGAAACCTTTCCGTCGGAATCACTACCGGAATGGAAATCGTTGTTTTTGCGGCGCTTTTCATTATGATTTTCTTCCTTGTAAATAAGCTTGTTGTAAAAAATATTCACAGAATCAACGAATCTCTTTCCGAAATCACCGAAGGAAATCTTGAAACGGTCGTAAATGTTCGCTCTCATGAAGAGTTCGACGCGCTTTCAAACGATATTAACTCAACGGTGGATACTTTGAAAAAATACATAGCGGATGCCGCGGCACGAATCGACGCAGAGCTTGCCTTCGCAAAGGCGATTCAGCATTCTTCGCTTCCGTCGGTATTCCCGCCTTATCCGAATCGCCGCGATTTTGATATTCATGCGACTATGCACACGGCAAAAGAGGTTGGCGGCGATTTTTATGATTTTTATTTTTTGGATGAGGAAAACCTTGCCTTTCTGATTGCCGACGTTTCGGGAAAAGGAATTCCCGCCGCTATGTTTATGATGACCTCTAAAACCGTTATCAAAAGCTATGCGGAATCGGGCATGAGCGTTGAAGAAGTCTTTACCCATGCCAACGAGAAGCTTTGCGAGGGAAACGATGCCGGAATGTTCGTTACCGCCTGGATGGGAATTCTTAATACCACTACCGGAAAAGTGACGTTTGCTAATGCAGGACACAATCCTCCGCTTGTTAAACATGCAGACGGCAGTTTTGAGTATCTTAAAACCCGACCTGGTTTTGTGCTTGCCGGAATGGAAGGTATCCGTTACAGAAAGAATGAAATTCAGCTTGAACCGGGTGACGCAATCTATCTTTATACGGACGGTGTGACCGAAGCTACGGATTTGAACAACGAATTGTATGGGGAAGAGCGTCTGCTTGATATTCTGAAGAAAAATGCCGACGCCGATTCCAGAAAGCTTTGCGAAGCGGTAAAATCCGATGTGGACGCATTCGTTGGCAAAGCACCGCAGTTTGACGATATTACAATGCTGTCCCTGATATATAACGGTGTGCAGAAAAAAGAAGAGGAGGAAAACCGATGAAAGAGCTGACCGTTGCCGCAACCATTGATAACATTGAAACGGTTACGGACTTTGTGAACGAAGAGCTTGAAGCGCTCGACTGCCCGATGAAAACGCAGATGCAGATCGACATCGCAATTGACGAGCTTTTTTCAAACATTGCGAACTATGCTTATGCTCCCGAGGTGGGCGAAGCAACCGTACGCGTTGAACCTAAGGATGATGCTCTTGCAGTCATTGTAACGTTTATTGATAAAGGTATGCCGTATAATCCTCTTGAAAATGAAGATCCGGATACAACTCTTTCCATAGACAAAAGAGAAGTAGGCGGTCTTGGCGTTTATATGGTCAAAAAAAGCATGGACGATATAAAATATGAATACAAAGACGGACAAAATATCCTTTCCATCGTCAAGAGGTTATAATAGATATGAAATGTATTAAGAGAATAATAATTGTTATAATCGCAGTCATTATAGCCGCCGTTATTCTTCTTTTCAGATTAGCTGCACTGATACCTCATACAGAACCGGAAAAAGATTTGTATGCCAAAGCGATGGTTGATGCAAAAGAGGCCGAAGCGGATGAAATTGAAACTCTCGTAACTCTCACTCCGGAAAGCGACATGGTGACATGGAACGAAAACAAAACAAAGGTCTTGCTGCTTTCGTGGCACGAAGACCCCGAAAGTTTCATTGCGGGTGAATCATTTACCTGCACCAACGGTGATATATGGGCGTTTACCGATAAGGAAATCCTTTTCTGGTATGATGAAAACGCAAAAGGCGTTTCCGATTGGGAACTTCGCCTTAAACAGCTTATAGGGCTGCCTGAAATTACGGAATATACCCATGTTTCCGCTTTTTGGGTGGATATTGATGAAGTTATCCGTCCTGCCTATCAGCTTGATGTTACAGAGCAGATGTCGGCGGATTTGCTTGACGGATCGGCGCTTGGTGCCCATAAGCCCTGGTTTGATGAAAATGCCGAGTATTCCTATTCCGAAGAAACACCCTATCCATGGACACGGCTTGGTTATACATATGATTGGGCGGATAACGGAAAAGAATACGGACTTTCGGAATTTTTGATATTGGCCGATTCAGTGATTGAAGTGGAATGGACAAAATCCACCGATGAATTTGTTGATTGGTTGGAGGCAAATTAAATGCAAAATTTTAAAATGACAAAAAAGATATTATGCCTTGTTTTTGCGGTGCTGATGCTGGTTGCTTGTATGACCGGATGTGCAGACAGTAAAGCTGAGAATTCGTCATATGGCGGCGACAAGCTGACTTATGAAGATTATCAGGATGCCAAGGTGGGCGTGGCCACGGGCACATATTCGGCAGCAATTATGCCCGAATATTTCCCCAATGCCAAAATATCCGAATACAACACCATTCCTGATATGGTATTGGCACTCAGCCAGGGAAAAATTGATATATGTTCTACCGACGCATCTTATTATACGTGTATGCTTTGGGAAGGCATGAATATCAGTCGGCTTGAGGATCCTATCGAGTCTGCTGATTACGGAGTGGTATTTAAAAAAGGAGCCAATGCACAGCTGCGTGGACAAATGAACGACTTCATTGCCAAAATAGCAGAAAACGGCGAATATGAGCGGCTTCATGACAAATGGTTCGGCAATACCGAACCCACGGAATATCTTGATCCAGACACTCTTACCGGAGAAAACGGAACACTGAAGGTCGTTACCAGTGCGGAAGTCAAGCCGTTTGCTTATCTGAAAAATGAACAGCTTGTGGGTTATGACATAGATTTTATGACTATGTTTGCTCAGGAATATGGCTATCGGCTTGATTTTACTACGGTAAGTTTTCAGGCTATTTTGCTGGGCGTTTCCCAAGGCAACTACGATATAGGATGTTCCGGCTTTACCATTACTGCAGAACGAGCCGAAAGCGTTGATTTTTCTGATCCTTATCACAAGGAAGATGTTATATTCCTGATTCAGGGAGATGAAGGGAATGACCTTTCCCGTTTCGAAAATGCCTCTCTCGGCGTTGTAACCGGTTCGCTTTACGGCGGTTATTCCCGGGAGCAGTTCCCGAACGCTGTCATAAGCGAATTCAACACCTTTGCCGATGTGCTCGGCGCACTCAATCTTGGAAAAATCGACGGAGCCATGCTCGATAAGCCCAATTTCAATTCGGTCAAGCGCACCAACCCCGAACTTTCCTGTGTGACTGTTCCGGCATACTCGGTTGAAATCGGGTTCGGTTTCCAGAAGAACGAAGACGGCTACGCCCTTCAGGAACAAATGAACGAGTTCCTTGCAAAGCTTCGTGCCGAGGGCAAGATCGATGAGATGATTGAAAAATGGTACGGCGAAACGGAGCCGAATGTATCTGTTCCGCTTGATGAACTTGCCGACAACAAAGGCGAAAAGTTAAAGGTTTCCATTGATACAACAAGAAAGCCTTTCGTTTATATGTATAACAACGAGCCGGTGGGATTTGAAATTGAGGTGCTGTATCTGTTCTGTGAAACCTATGATTACAGCATTGAAATCGAAGATGTTTCCTTTGCATCCGGTCTTGCGGGACTTGCAAGCGAAAGATATGACCTTGTCTGCGGCGGTCTTTATATGACGCCGGAACGCAAAGAAAGTGTTAACTTTTCCGAACCTTATATGGTAGCCGACGTTGTTATGGCGACCATTGAAAAAAGCGGATTTGAAAATTTCTTTGCTTCTCTCGGAGAGAGTTTTGAAAAGACCTTCGTTCGCGAAGGACGCTGGAAGCTCATCCTCGAAGGCATCGGTACCACGTTGCTGATAAGCTTCTTTGCCGTAATCGGCGGAACCGTTCTCGGTTTTCTTCTTTATCTTGCCGCAAGGTCGAGATATAAGGCGCTTTCGGTTATCGCAAAAATCTTTGCAAAGGTCTATTCCAAAATTATTGCTGGAACGCCCACGCTTGTCGTATTGATGCTTCTGTTCTACGTTGTATTTGGAAAATCGGACATCAGCGGTATCGTTGTTGCCATTATAGGCTTTGTTCTGACCTTCGGTTCCTTCGTTTACGGACAGCTTGAACTTACAGTGGAAGGTGTTGACAAAGGACAGACCGAAGCTGCTTATGCCCTCGGATACAGCAGAAACCAAACCTTCTTCCGCATTATTCTTCCGCAGGCAATGAAGATGTTCGTTCCAGTATATTCCTCCGAAATAATCGGACTTATCAAAGCAACCTCGGTTGTGGGATATATTGCGGTTAACGACCTTACCAAAATGGGCGATATCATCAGAAGCAATACATACGAAGCTTTCTTCCCGCTGATTGCGGTTGCGGTGATCTATTTTATGGTCACATGGGGAATAGCGGAGCTTCTTGGAATTCTTAAACATAAGACTGAACCCAAGAGAAGAAAAGATAAGAACATTCTGAAAGGGGTAGTAAGATGATTCGCATAAGCCATTTAAGAAAAGAATATCCTAACGTAACTCCGCTCAAGGATGTTAACGTAACAATCAATAAAGGTGACGTTATTTCTATTATAGGCCCTTCCGGTACGGGTAAATCCACGCTTATACGCTGCATCAATATGCTTGAAACACCGACTTCGGGTGAAATTTGGGTGGATGACCAGTGTATCACGGATAAAAAGTGTAATATTAATAAGATAAGACAGAAAATGGGAATGGTGTTTCAATCTTTCAATCTTTTTAATCACATGAACATCATCGAAAACCTTATGGCTGCGCCGATGGATCTTTTGAAAAAACCGAAGCAGCAGGCTTATGACGACGGAATGAAACTTCTTCGTACTGTCGGTCTTGCCGATAAAGCCTTTAACTATCCGGATGAACTTTCCGGAGGGCAGAAGCAGCGTGTGGCCATTGCAAGAACTTTGGCGATGGAACCGGAAATTATTCTGCTTGATGAACCGACCTCGGCTCTTGACCCGACAATGGTCGGAGAAGTACAGGCGGTAATCCGCGACCTTGCAAGGCAGGGACTTACAATGATGATAGTCACTCACGAAATGCGCTTTGCCCGAGAGGTTGCCAACCGCGTGTTCTATATGGACGAGGGCGGCGTTTATGAAGACGGCACTCCCGAACAGATTTTTGATAACCCTCAAAAAGAAAAAACCATACGCTTTATCAAGCATATAAAGGTCTTTGAAAGTCTTATCACTTCAAAAGATTTCGACTTCATCGGTTTCAACACAGGTCTTGAAGAGTTTGGAAGAAGAAATCAAATTTCGCAGAAATCCATTTATCGTGCGCAGGCATTTTTTGAAGAACTTTGCGTACAGATAATTCTTCCGGAGCTGCCGCGTGATTTTAAACTGAACATAACCCTTGAATATTCACAGGATGATGAAACTGTAATGATGCAGATTAAATACAGCGGAAAAAGTTTTGACCCGAAGGATTCCGACAATATACTCTCGCTCAAACTTGCCGAAAATGCGGCGCAAAGCATTGAGTACAGTGAAATTGATGAGGAAGAATTCACCAACCTTGTTGTTGCAAAAATCAAGTAAGGCATAGAAAAGGAAAGAAAATCTTATGTCTAAATATGACCTGAATTATACAAATATTGATGCGGCAAGCGAAGCTGTTGTTGCTTTTCTTTCAAACAACAAGGTGGATTCAAAAGATGTTCAGCGCATTCGTCTTTCAATTGAGGAAGTGTTGCTGAAATATCTTGACCGCTTTGATGAAAGCAAATCTTTTACTCTGGTCACATCAAAGCGGCTTCGCTCGCTTGTGATAGAACTTTCTATTGCCGGCGAAAGTTTTGATCCGTTTTCTGAAAACGAAAACGGAGAAGCAACAATGCTGCACAGTCTGCTTTCCGGAATCGGCCTTGCTCCCGTATGGAGATATAAAAACGGAAAAAACATTGTTTCGTTTGTTGCAAAGAAAAAGAAACTTTCGCAAATATTACAGCTTGGTATTGCAATATTGGCGGCGTTTGCGCTTGGTGGGATTTGCTATCTTCTTCCTCAAAGCGTATCAAATTTTATTACCGAAGATGTCATTACCCCAATATTTAACACCTTTATGGGTTTGCTTTCCGCAATTTCGGGGCCGATTATTTTTCTTTCTGTCGTGTGGGGAATTGTCGGCATCGGAGATATGACCACCTTCGGAAAAATCGGAAAAAAGATGATTATTCGGTTTCTGGTGATTTCGGTTATTACCGGTGCTGTCGGAACAGCATTTTGTGCGGTGTTTTTTAAGCTCTCGTCAACGGGCGAAACCGCCTTTGCTTTTTCCGACCTCTATCAGATGATACTTGATATCGTTCCCGGAAATCTTATAGCTCCGTTTATTGAAGGAAACTCTTTGCAGATTATCTTTATCGCCATTATTTTTGGCCTTGCGATGTTGGTTCTCGGGCACCGCATACCCGTTGTTACAAGCTTTATTGAACAGACAAACTCGGTTATGCAGCTGATTATGGGTGCGGTAAGTTCGTTTATTCCGTTTTTTGTGTTCGGAAGCGTTCTTAATATGATTGCGGGTAACAATTTTTCCTCGGTAATCAAAGCATACAAGCTGATTTTGGTCATGCTTCTTGCGGATGCTATATTGATGGCAATATATCTTTTTGCCGTATCCGTGAGAAAAAAGGCTGGCCCTTTCAACCTTCTGAGAAAAATGATTCCGACTTTCATTATTTGTCTTACGACTGCTTCCTCGGTTGCGGCATATCAGACAAACGTGGCTTGCTGCGAAAAAAAGCTTGGCATTGATAAGAAGATTATCAATATAGGTGTTCCTCTCGGCCAGGTTGTGTTTATGCCCGGAGCAGTTGTGCTGTTTCTATGCACCGCTTTCGGTATGGCCGAAAACTACGGCGTATCAATTACTCCGATCTGGATGCTCACGGTATTTATAATCAGCGTCGTGCTGGCAATTGCAGCGCCTCCGGTACCCGGAGCGGCCCTTACATGTTATACAATCCTGTTTACGCAGCTGGGCATTCCTGCGGAGGCGGTTGCCGTTGTAATCGCTTTGAACGTAATACTCGAATTTGTTACAACCGCCGTCAATGTTTTCTGCCTGCAAACGGAACTTGTTGAACTTTCCGGAAACCTTAATTATCTGGATGAAGAAAAATTAAGAAACTCCAGATAGCAGCAAAACATGATGGACAAGTATTGCGCGACTTTTATATTACGGTTAATTAACAAAAAAAGAGCCATTGGATTCGAAACAAAAGTCCAATGGCTCTTTTTTTGAATAATCTTAAGTTGTTGTAAAAATGTTGTATTAAGGCTTGATTGCCTCTCAAAAACCTAATGCTCATGCCATTTTGGTTGATACATCATTATATCTCGTATTGAAAATGTTAATTTGCAAAATGACTTATAAACCATTTATTTTGAAAAGGATACAAATAATAATGTTGTTGAACAATAATTAAGACAAGTATTATTTTAATTGAAGATTTCGTTATAAACAATTTCTTCCGCCCTGTTCCGTATGTTATTCATTCTTCCGACCCATTCCATTTGATTTTGCTCTTTGAGCATCTCATTTACGCCTTCTGGCTCAGCAAATTTCTTTATTAAATCGTCGAGCATTGTTTGAGCACGGGTGTCAACCTCTGCGAGGTGCTTGTTGAGCACGCCGGTTGTGAGAAGATTTGTATATAGAACTTTGCGGTGCTTTTTAATGAAACGCAGATAACGTTGACCCCATATTCCGATTTCATGTTCTTCTTCAGCGGGTAAAAGGTCGGGGAGATAATAATCTCCCCAAAGCGTATAGCTTATCCCGGTTTTCTCATTTATATAATGCTCTTTCATCTTTCATAATCTCCTTTCTTTTTGTTTCGTTTAGGCTGTTCATGTTTAACCTCCGGCTGAGGTATTTTCTTCGATCCGATGGTTATTTCCCATTGGGAAGGTTTATCCTCCTCAGCTTTTTGAACAGCCTTTTCCGGCGGTTTTATGATTTCTTCGATAAATTTCATTACTTTCTTCGGTGCGATTTTCAAAGCTTCAAGGAACGGTTTGCATTTCTTTTTCAGCTCGTTAAGTTCGTCCTCCAGGAATGAAATCTTATCGTTTTTCTGTTCAATAACAGATTTTTGCTTCGCGATTTCATACCGATTCGCAATACCTTCTTTTGCAAGAGTGGTAAGCTTTTCATAATCCTCGGCGGACATTTGGATTTTGCCGAGGATATTTTTCTTTCCGATTTCATCAATTTTCTCCGTTTCTATTTGTATAGGTTTGATTTCGGCAAGAGCTTTTTCCGCTTTCTGCGCTTCGTATTCTGCTTCAAGAAGTCTGCGCTTATCCTTTTCGATTTGATATTGCAGAGATGAAAGATGTTCCGCCGTGCTTCCTTTTTCGCCGCGTTCAAAGTTTCGGAATCCTTTGTTCTGCATATATTCCCAAAACTTGTCCTGCAAAACGGAATAGGAATAGTTGTAATACATATTACCGTTTTCATCAGTAACTTTTTCGGAATACCATTTCTTTGAATGGCTTACCTGCATTTCTATTCTTTTGACTTTGCCCACCAGGGATTTATCTTTGCACCGTTTTGTCCAACGCACTTCCTTTTCCACAACCGGCAGAGCTATAACGTGCATGTGATAATGATAGTAGGTGTTAAATTCATCGGAAAGACCGAGGTTTACCTCGTCGGCATGCATAACCGCGGAAAGAATATATTCGCTTCCGTAAAGTTCTTCCGCAAAATGGAAAGCTTCTTCATAGAATTTCTTTGCGAATTCATAACCGCCGTTCTGGTAAAAATACTGTGTATTTACATCGAAGACAAGCTCATTGAAAATCGGAGAATCTTTTTTGATATTCCATAACGATGCTTTACCTTCTTTTATCATTTCATCAAGTTTTTCGGTATAGGTCACATCGCAGGATTTGAAATATATGTTGTTTTCTGTCTGCGAAAGATCCACGTTCATATTCGAATAGTTTTCATTTTTTCTTTCAATGTGGCGTTCAAATTTTTCAACGCTTTCGCGTGTTCTTTTTTCGACCCTTACCACACTGAAGTTTACGCTCATGGCAAGCACTCCCTTCGTCGAATCATCGTTTTTCGTTACGCAGCTTTTTCAAAGTGCGTAACCCACTATGACACTTTCGGTTATCCGAAAGATGTCAGTGGGCTCTCCGAGGGGGATACAGGGCTCTGCCCTGCTTACTGCGGTAAGCCACCTGGCAGAGCTGCCCTTTGAAAAGGGCACCCTGCACCCCGCCTAAACT
>JAZSOL010000223.1:0-8619 GCA_045536915.1 Clostridia bacterium | reverse complement strand
ACAAAAAAATCGAGAATTTTCATCCTCGATTTTTAAGTGACTTTTTTTACAGTCCCTTTTCAAATATCATTTTTATTGCTGTTCATTCTGGTTTCTGTAGTTTTCTATTTTTCGGATATAACTAATAGCTTCGCCAACGTTTTTGACCGCAAGCAGTTTGATTTTTGTTTTACCGGCAATTGCCGAAGCATTTGAAGCCGGAAGAATGCAGAACTCAAATCCCATTTTTTCTGCTTCGGCAATTCGTTGCTCGCAAAAACTCACACCTCTTACTTCACTTGTTAAACCCACTTCCCCAAGAATAAGCGTTTTGGAATCTATAATAAAATTCTTGAAATTGGATGCAATAGCCATAATAACCGCAAGGTCTGTTGCGGTTTCAACAATTTTTATTCCGCCAACAACGTTTATGTACACATCGTGATTTTGCATCGGCATAGAAAGTTGCTTTTCTAAAATTGCCGTCAGCAAAAACGCTCTTCCAAAATCAATTCCGGTTGCCATTCTCCTCGGTGTTCCAAAACCGGTAGGGGAGCAGAGAGCCTGCACTTCAGCTAAAACGGGCCTTGTGCCTTCCAATGTGCAGACAACTGTTGAACCCGATGCGTTTTCGGGGCGTTCTTCCAAAAGCATTTTTGACGGGTTTTCAACTTCGTTAAGACCATTGTCTTTCATTTCAAAAACGCCGATTTCATTTGTTGAACCGAATCTATTTTTAACGGTTCGCAAAATTCTGTAGCTCTGAGTTCTCTGACCCTCAAAATAAAGTACGCAGTCAACCATGTGCTCAAGCATTCTCGGTCCTGCAATGTTTCCGTCTTTGGTAACGTGCCCCACAATAAATGTTGCTATGGAATTCTCCTTTGCAAAGCGCATAAGAAAATGAGTTACCTCTCTTACCTGACCAACGCTTCCGGGTGCAGATGCTATTTCATTGCGGAATATTGTCTGGATAGAATCTATAATCATCACAGATGGATTTAATGAAGAAGCGGTTTTGAGAATCACGTCAAGATCGGTTTCAGCCATAATGAGTAATTTGTCGGCATCTATTCCGAGTCTGTTGGCTCTGATTTTGATTTGCTGAAGAGATTCTTCGCCTGAAACATAAAGAACCGTACTGTCGCCCGAAAGCTTATTGCATATCTGAAGAAGCAAAGTTGATTTCCCGATTCCCGGATCTCCTCCAACCAAAACGAGAGACCCTTTCACTATTCCGCCTCCCAAAACTCTGTCGAGCTCTCCCACGTTGGTTTTGATTCTTCCTTCCTCAGCGGTTGATATTTCCGAAAGCTTCATTGGTTTAGTTGATTGCACTGTATAATTGCCGTGACTTTGAATGTCGTATCTTGATGGTGCAGTTTCTATTTCTTCTTCAAAGGTATTCCAGTTGTTACACAAAGGACATTTGCCGAGCCATTTTATAGATTTGTGTCCGCATTCCGAACACACATACTTTGTCGTTTGTTCTTTCATTTTCTTTTTCCTTTCGAAAGGGATATGTACATTGCGGAACACTCCGCAATGCTGTTAAATATATTTTACTACATTTTCTGCCTGATGTAAATAGTTATTTGTTTGAGTTTGTGTTATTATTTTCAGAATTATTACTGTCGCTTCCTGTCATATCATCTCTGATATCATCAACGGTATCTTCGACGCCGTTTGTGATATCTTCAGCACCGTCTTTCAGATCCTCGCCCAGGCTGTCACTTTTGTCACTATTGGTATTGGTTTGGGGATCTGTTACGGAATTGTTTTTATCTGCGGTGTTGTTTGTGCTGTCGGGATTTGAACCCGAGCATGCAACAAATGATGCCAGAATTATCAAGCAAATAACAGATATAAGAATGTTTTTAATTTTAAACATACGGCATAACCTCCTTGTGGTATATTATTGCACTGTTTTGAAAAATAATACATATTTTTTTTGTGTTATTTATATGAATTTAAAAATATACTATTTACTTTTTTGTCTTTGTTTTATAAAATGTTAGAATAGTATTATGATGAAAGGAGTGTGTGATTATGAATGATCAGGTAAAGCTTATAGGTCAGAGAATTCAGGATCTCAGAGAAATTGCAGAGCTTTCTGCAGAGGAAGTTGCAGAGTGTCTTAATGTGTCTCTCAATACTTATATGTCATATGAAAAAGGCGAAATTGATATGCCGATAAGTGTGCTTTATGAACTGGCAAATAAGTTTGATGTTGATTTTACTGCGATTCTCTCCGGAGATGCGCCGAAACTTAACGTTTATCAGTTTGTTAAAGCCGGTTGCGGCCTCGGTGTTAAAAGACGTGAGCAGTATGAATATCATAATCTCGCTTTTAACTTCGCAAATAAAAACATTGAACCGTTTTTGGTAACTGTTCCCCCAAGTGATGATGAGGGTTCTGTTCATCTTACGGCTCATCCCGGGCAGGAGTTTAATTTTTGCCTTGAGGGTCGAGTCTGCATTATAATTAACGGTAAAGAAATAATCATGGAAAAAGGGGATTCCCTTATCTTTGATTCGAAGCACTGGCATGGTATGAGAGCTCTTGACGGTAAAGAAGCTAAATTCCTTGCTATTGTAACTGATTAATTATAATGTGAGGTATTTAACAAATGAATTTATTAAGTAAGTTTCTGGACAGAACAGAATATACGGACTACAACGATTACTATCAGAATTTCAAAATTAAAGTTCCCGAGGATTTCAATTTTGCGTATGATGTAATAGAAGAATATGCAAAAGTGGCTCCCGATAAAAGAGCAATTCTCTGGTGCAACGATGAAGGCATGGAAAGAACCTTTACCTATGCCGAGCTTAACGCAGAGGTTAATAAGGCTGCTAACTTTTTCAAGAGAATCGGCATAAAAAAAGGTGACTTTGCAATGCTCATTCTCAGAAGGCATTATCAGTTCTGGATAAGCGTTTATGCACTTCATAAAATAGGTGCTGTTGTTATTCCGGCAACTCATCTTCTCACCAAGAAAGATATCGTGTTCAGATGCAACAGTGCAGATGTTAAAATGATTATCTGCTCTAACTACGGCGAAATCAGACAGCACGTTGAAGAAAGCCTTCCGTTGTGTGAAACTGTTGAAATTTGTTGTGTTCTCGGTGAAGAAAAATATGATGGATGGTATAATTTTGATTTGGAAATTGCTGACGAAAGCACGGAATTTCCAAGACCCACAGGCAGTGAGGCTACTCACAATAATGATCCTATGCTTGTGTATTTCACATCCGGAACAAGCGGTAACCCCAAAATGGCACTTCATCCCTACACTTATCCTCTTGGTCATATCTCAACCGGTAAATACTGGCATGATGTTGTTGATGATGGTCTTCATATCAGCGTTGCAGACTCAGGCTGGGCTAAGTGTTCGTGGGGAAAACTCTACGGTCAGCTTATAGCCGGAACGGCACAGTTTATATATGACTACAGCGATAAATTTGTCCCCACGGATTTGCTTGAACTTATCAGTAAATACCGTATAACAACTTTCTGTGCTCCACCAACAATATACAGATTTTTCATCAAATCCGATATGAAAAAATATGACCTTTCATCACTCGTTCATATTTCAACTGCAGGCGAAGCGCTCAACCCCGAAGTTTTTAATCAGATTTATGCCGCAACAGGTCTTAAGGTATATGAAGGCTTCGGTCAGACCGAATCTCCGATACTCCTTGGAAATTATATGTGGGATGAACCAAAACCCGGTTCAATGGGCAGACCGGCTGCCGGATTCAAATGCGTTCTTCTCAGAGATGATTTCACGGTGTGTGAACCCGGTGAAATAGGGCAGATTGGTTTTGATATACGCGACGGTAAGCCAATAGGCGTTCTTGATTGCTATTATAAAGATCAGGAAAAAACTGATTCGGTGTTTACTCACGGATATTATCTTACCGGTGACCTTGCATGGTGCGACGAAGACGGATTCTACTGGTATGTAGGAAGAGCTGATGATGTTATAAAAAGCTCGGGATATCGTATAGGACCTTTCGAAGTTGAAAGTGCACTTATGGAGCATCCTGCAGTTTTTGAAACCGCAATAACAGCAGTGCCCGATGAAATAAGAGGGCAGATTGTTAAGGCAACAATTGTTCTTGCAAAAGGCTATAAGCCTTCCGATGAACTTAAAAAGGAACTTCAAAATCACGTTAAGAAAACAACTGCTCCGTATAAGTATCCGAGAATTGTTGAGTTCGTTGATGAACTCCCCAAGACGATTTCCGGTAAGATTCGCAGAGTTGAGCTTCGTGAAAATGATAAAAATAAGAATAAATAAATTAAATTGATTCAAAACCGGGGACGAATAATCCCCGGTTTTGATGCATAAAACGAGGCTTTTCCGTATTATACGGGGAAGCCTTTTCAAAATTTGGCTCAAAAGTGCTTTCAAAGTATAAAGTTTGTATAAATATTTCACTTTACTCTTGCATTATTGAGTGAATTGATATATAATGATAGGGTATATTGGTAAAAAATATGATTTTTAACATACAGGAGGACTTTATGAGCGTTTATGATGTCTTAAAAGAAAGAGGGCTTATTGCTCAGGTGACTCACGAAAAAGAAATTCGTGAGCTTTTGGAAAATGAAAAAGTAACATTCTATATCGGATTTGACCCAACGGCAGACAGCCTTCACGTAGGTCATTTTCTTCAGATGGTGGTTATGCGTCATATGCAGATGCATGGTCACCGTCCGATTGCACTCGTTGGCGGCGGTACCGGTCATATAGGAGACCCCTCGGGCAGAACCGATATGCGCCAGATGATGACTACCGAAATTATTGACCATAACTGCGAATGCTTTAAAAAGCAGCTTTCAAGAGTAATTGATTTTTCAGACGGGAAAGCTCTTATGGTGAATAATGCCGACTGGCTTTTAAAACTTAACTATGTTGATTTTCTGAGAGATATTGGTTCTTGCTTCTCTGTAAATAAGATGCTTACAGCAGAATGCTTCAAGCAGAGACTTGAAAAAGGTCTTTCGTTCCTTGAATTCAACTATATGCTCATGCAAAGCTACGATTTTCTCATGCTTTCAAGAGAATATGACTGCAAGATAGAGCTTGGCGGAGATGACCAGTGGAGCAATATCCTTGGCGGTATTGACCTTTGCCGTCGTAAAGACCAGAATCAGGTGTATGGTATGACGTTCACTCTTCTTACCAACAGCGAAGGCAAGAAAATGGGTAAAACTCAGAGTGGTGCTCTCTGGCTTGACCCCAACAAAACCTCTCCATATGATTTTTATCAGTATTGGGTAAATGTTGATGATGCTGACGTAATCAAATGTCTTAAACTCCTCACGTTTATTCCGCTTGAAGAAATTGAAGTTATGGCTCAGTATAAGGATGCTGAAATCAACAAAGCTAAAAAAGTTCTTGCATATGAAGTAACAAAGCTTGTTCACGGTGAAGAAGAAGCCGATAAAGTTCGTGCTGCTGCAGAAGCGGTTTTCGGTGCCGGAAGTAATTCTGAAAATATGCCGACTACCGAGCTTGGTAAATCCGATTTTGAAAATGGAATGAGCATTCTCGATGTGCTTGTTGCATCCGGTCTTGCACCTTCAAAAGGTGAGGGCAGAAGACTTGTTCAGCAAGGCGGAATAAGCCTCAACGGCAACAAAATAACAGATATTGCATATGCTCTTACCTTAAATGATTTCGAATCCGATGAAGCAACAATTAAAAAGGGTAAGAAAGTGTTCCACAGAATCGTGATAAAATAAGTTGATATTTGGAGGTTTTTTTAATGAAATATCAGAGTACAAGAAACAGTGATATCCGTGTTGATTCTGCTCAGGCAATAAAAAACGGAATATCACCCGACGGCGGATTGTATGTTCCGTGTGAAATACCAACTGTTACGGCGGATGAAATCGTTAGTCTTTCCGAAATGAAATACACCGAGAGAGCAGCTAAGATTCTCGGAATGTTTCTTACAGATTATTCACCGGATGAGCTTAAAGAATGTGCCGAAAATGCATATGAGGCAAAAAAATTCGGTTCTGATGATACAGCGCCGGTATATAAACTTGACGGTCAGACTAATATTCTTGAACTTTGGCACGGACCAACCTGCGCATTTAAGGATATGGCATTGCAGATTCTTCCTCATCTCCTTACCAAAGCAATTGCAAAAACCGGCGAGGACAAGGAAGTTGTTATTCTGGTAGCAACATCAGGCGATACCGGAAAAGCAGCTCTTGAAGGGTTCAAGGATGTTAAGGGAACTAAAATTCAGGTTTTCTATCCTGTTGACGGTGTTTCTAAAATACAGAAACTTCAGATGGCAACTCAGGATGGGGAAAATGTGAGCGTTTGCGCTGTATACGGCAATTTTGACGATGCTCAGACCGGAGTTAAAACAATTTTCACAAACGAATCATATAAATCTGAGCTTGCCAAAAGAGGATATTCGCTTTCATCTGCCAATTCCATCAACTGGGGCAGACTTGCACCTCAGATTGTGTACTATTTTTCCGCTTATTGTGATTTAATAAAAAACGGTCAGATTAAATGCGGTGATAAAATAAATATTGTTGTGCCCACAGGTAACTTTGGTAACATACTTGCTGCATATTATGCAAAGCTTATGGGATTGCCTGTGAAAAAGCTCATTTGTGCTTCAAACAGCAATAATGTTCTCACACAGTTTATTGAAACAGGTGTATACAACAGAAACAGAGATTTCCACACAACAATTTCGCCTTCTATGGATATTCTGATTTCCAGTAACCTCGAAAGATTACTTTTCCATATGTCCGGATGCGACAGCAAGCTTATAAGCGAATATATGTCAAAACTCGGACAAACAGGTGAATATGAAGTGTCAGATGCCATAAAGGCTAAGATTTCAGAATCGTTTGTTGGAGGTTTTTGCGATGACGAAGACACTGTTAAAACAATTTCTGAAATTTATAATAAATACGAATATGTTATTGATACCCACACAGCAGTTGCAGTTAATGTTTATGAAAAATATCTCAGGGAAACAGGGGATGAAACAGTAACGGTTATTGCATCAACTGCTAATCCGTTTAAATTTAATCAGGCTGTTATTTCAGCAGTTGCACCTGATGTGGATATTAACAAACTCGATGAATTTGATATGCTCGATGTTCTTTCGGAACGTGGCAAAATAGAGATTCCGTCTCAGCTTTCGGAATTGAGAGTGAAAAAAATCAGATTCGAAAATGTGTGCAATAAAGAAGATATGATAAAGCAGACCGATGCTTTTCTTGCGTAGAATATGAACAGGGTTAAAAGAACAGGACTCATAATAGTTGCCGGCGGAAGCGGACAGCGGATGGGAACAGAGTGCCCAAAGCAGTTTCTTAAGATTGACGGAAAAGAAATTATTCTTCATACACTTGATGTGTTTGCACAGATGAATCTGTTTGAAGAAATATTGATTGTTTGTCATAATGACTACATTGAATTGTGCAGAAAACTCGTTGATGATGCAATAGGTTGCAATGCGGTGAAAATTGTATCAGGTGGCAAAAGCCGTCAGGAATCGGTTTTCAATGGACTTAAAGCCATGAATAATTGCGATTGCGTATTAATTCACGATGCAGTGCGGTGCTGTGTTAATTCTGCTGATGTATCCAGATTGCATGAATATGTTTTAAAATCCGGTTCGTGTGCTCTGGGAGTAAGAGTTAAAGATACTGTGAAGATTGCCGATTCATCCGGATATATTTTATCCACTCCCAACAGGGAGTTTCTCTGGCAGATTCAGACTCCTCAGGCATTTAATTATGATGAGATATGTTCTGCACATGAAAGAGCATCAAAAGAACATAAAGAAGCCACGGATGATTGTGCGCTCATTGAAATGTATGGTGGTAAAGTGCGTATCGTTGAAGGAAGCTATGAAAACATTAAAATCACAACTCCGTTTGATATGGATGTTGCCGGATTGTATATTAAAAAGAGGTCGGTGCAATGAGAATTGGAATCGGATATGATGTTCATAAATTAGTCGAAGGCAGAAAGCTTGTTTTGGGTGGGGTTTGTATTCCTCATGAAAAAGGTCTTTTGGGCCATTCGGATGCAGATGTTTTGCTTCATGCAATATGTGATGCTTTGCTTGGCGCTGCGGCGCTCGGTGATATAGGACGTCACTTCCCGGATACTGATTCAAAATATGAAAATATAGACAGTATGATTCTTTTGAAAAATGTGTGTGATATGATATACGAAAAAGGATATCATATTTCCAATATAGATGCAACAATTGTTGCTCAGAAACCTAAAATTTCGCCACATATCGATGCAATGATAAAAAATATTGCCAAGTGTATGAACGTTGAAACCGGACAGGTTAATATTAAAGCAACAACAACCGAAAAACTCGGTTTTGAAGGACGTTTGGAAGGAATATCGTCCCATTGTGTATGTTTACTTGAAGAAAGGGTTGATGAAAAATGTTAACAGATATCGAAATTGCTCAGAATGCCAGAATGCTCCATATAGGAGAAATAGCTTCAAAGCTTGGACTTAGTGAAAATGATATTGATTATTATGGTAAGTACAAAGCTAAAATTTCACCGGAGGTTTATAAACGCCTCAAAGATAAAAAAGACGGCAAGCTTATTTTGGTAAC
>JAZSOL010000085.1:0-5038 GCA_045536915.1 Clostridia bacterium | reverse complement strand
AAAATAAATTCGGGAAATTTTTTGGATTCGGTAAAAAAGAAGAGCCCGTTCATAATGACGAGGCTGTTGAAAAACAGATAAAAGCCGCTGAAGAACAGGCAAAAGCCGAGGAAGAAGCGGCAAGAAAAGCCGCTGAAGAACAGGCGAAAGCCGAGGAAGAAGCGGCAAGGAAAGCCATGGAAGAACAGGCGAAAGCCGAAGAAGAAGCGGCAAGAAAAGCCGCTGAAGAACAGGCGAAAGCCGAAGAAGAAGCAGCAAGAAAAGCCGCTGAAGAACAGGCGAAAGCCGAAGAAGAAGCGGCAAGAAAAGCCGCTGAAGAACAGGCGAAAGCTGAGGAAGAAGCGGCAAGAAAAGCCGCTGAAGAACAGGCGAAAGCTGAGGAAGAAGCGGCAAGAAAAGCCGCTGAAGAACAGGCAAAAGCCGAAGAAGAAGCGGCAAGAAAAGCTAATGAAGAGCAGGCTAATGCTGAGGAAACATCTCCGGAAGAACCGAAGAAAAAGACCGGCTTTTTTGCAAAGCTAAAAAGCGGACTTGCCAAAACAAGAAGCTCCATAAATGACAAACTCGATTCAGTTCTGAAAGCCTTTCAGAAGGTGGATGAAGAACTTTTCGAGGAACTCGAAGAAGCTCTCATAATGGCTGATGTTGGTGTTGACACATCACTCTATATAATAGAGGAACTCAGAAAAAAGGTTAAAGAGCAGAAAATTTCGGAACCGGAGCTCGTGAAAGGTGCAATTGAAGAGGTAATAGCAGAGCTGTTGTGTGAAAACAACAATTCCATAAATCTTTCTGCAAATCCAACGGTTATAATGGTAATTGGTGTAAACGGTGTTGGTAAGACAACATCTATAGGAAAGATGGCGGCGCGCTATAAGGCGGAGGGCAAAAAGGTAATCTTAGGTGCTGCAGATACATTCAGAGCGGCGGCAATAGATCAGCTTCAGATATGGGCGGATCGCTCCGGCATTGATATCGTTAAGCATCAGGAGGGCTCTGACCCTGCATCGGTTGTGTTCGACACAATCGCCGCTGCAAAGTCAAGAGGCAGTGATGTTATAATTCTCGATACCGCAGGCAGACTCCACAATAAGAAAAATCTTATGGATGAGCTTGCAAAAATTTCAAAGGTGATTGACCGTGAACTTGATGGCTGCGCAAGAGAAACTCTCCTTGTTCTTGATGCCACAACAGGTCAGAACGCCGTAAATCAGGCTAAAACCTTCTCGGAGGCCGCAGAAATCACGGGTATCATTCTCACCAAACTCGACGGAAGCGCAAAGGGTGGTATAGTCCTTGCAATTTCTCATGAGCAGAACATTCCGGTAAAATTAGTCGGAGTGGGCGAGGGGATAGACGATTTGCAAGATTTTGTTGCATCAGATTTTGCAAAAGCACTTTTTGAATCACAGGAATAAGTTTTGGCAGTATGGTGTGTTGAAAAATCACGAATGTTATTATAATAGCTTTTATGAATGCCGGAAAACAACTGTTGTATTTTGCAATATTTAATGGTATAATAAATATATAGATACTATAGTCACAGGAATGAATTGTATTGAGAGAAAAATAAGCTTTTTAAACTGTGTGAATGTGAGGTGTTTGTAATGTTATCTATAGAACAAATTTCGGATGCGGCAAAAATTGTTGCAAATGAGTATCCCATTGTTAAAGTAGAGCTGTTTGGCTCGTATGCAGATGGCAGAAATACTCCTGATAGTGATGTTGATTTGCTTATCGAATTTGATAGTGACAGCATTTCACTTATTACACTTGTTTCGCTAAAATGCAGACTCGAAGATATTTTGGGCGTTTCGGTTGATGTGATACATGCACCAATTGATGAGAATGCAATGATAGCTCCGGAAAGGACGATAGAAATATATGCAGCATAGAGATAAGGTAATATTAATTAAAATTACTGAAGAGATAAAAGTAGCATATGATATTGTTTGTGAGTCATCATTCGAAGAATTTAATGACAGCGAATTAATGAAGCGTGCTATTTGTATGACAGTAATCAATATTGGTGAACTGGTAAAAAATCTGTCTGATGATCTGAGAAGTAAATACAATCATATTCCGTGGAAATTCATAGCCGGATTCCGGGATATCGCGGCACATAAGTATCAGACATTAAAAATGAAAGACGTCTATAAAACGGTTATTGAAGATTTTCCGGAATTAAGCGGAAATATCGAAGAAATATTAAAAATATAATATATACTGTTTCTCGGGAATGAACATCCTTGCTAAATTAGTGGGTGTTGGAGAAGGTATAGGTGTTCTTCGTGATTTCGTGCTTTCAGATTTTGCAAAAGCACTTTTTGAATCGCAGGAATAATATAAAGAGAATAAATTCCAAAAGTTTGGAATAAGATTTAAAATATGAACAAAAAACACTCAAAACAAGCGGCACAATTGTGACAAGTGCCGCTTTTTTGATTTTTTTAATAAAATGCTTGACAAACGGGGAAGAATGTATTATTATAAGTGTAAAGCTTTTTGCTTTACAGCGTCGGAGGTGGAGAAAATGAAGGATATGAAGGTGGATTATCTCCTTGATTTCTATGGCAGTCTTCTTTCCGACAAACAAAGAGAAATTCTTGAAATGTATTATCAGGAGGATATGTCCCTTTCGGAAATTGCTTCCGTTATGGAAATGACCCGTCAGGGTGTGCACGATAATATCCGCCGGGGAGAAAAAGAAATAATCTCTCTTGAAGAAAAGCTTAAATTAAAAGACAGATTCCTTGCGATTTCAGAGTCGCTCGATAAAATAGAAAAAACACTTGAAAATTCCGATGTGGCAAAAGCGGAGTTGGAGCAGATAAACGGCGAGCTTGCCTCAATCAGAAAACTTGTGTGAGAAATTAATCCGGCATTTTGCATTTTGCACTTTGCACTTTGCATTTCCAAAAGGAGATGAGATAAATGGCATTTGAAAACCTTGCTGATAAACTTCAGCAAACATTTAAAAAGTTAAGAGGCAAGGGGAAAATCTCCGAAGCAGACCTTAAGGCGGCAATGCGTGAAGTTAAGCTCGCACTTTTAGAAGCAGACGTTAACTTTATGGTTGTTAAGGATTTTATCAAAACAGTATCCGAAAAAGCTCTGGGAGCAAATGTTTTAGAAAGTCTTACTCCCGGTCAGCAGGTAATTAAAATAGTTAACGAAGAGCTTACAGCTCTCATGGGTGAAAAGGCTGAAAAAATTCAGTTTTCCTCAAAATCGCCCACGGTCATTATGATGGTTGGTCTTCAGGGTGCAGGTAAAACAACAACCTGTGCCAAAATCGGCGGACTTTTGAAAAAGCAGAACAAACGCCCTCTTTTGGTTGCGTGCGATGTCTACAGACCTGCCGCTAAAAAGCAGCTTCAGGTTGTGGGTTCTCAGCTTGATGTTCCCGTGTTTTCAATAGATGAATCAAATGATGCGGTTGATATCGCAAAAAAGAGTATTGACCACGCAAGAAGAAACGGCAATGATGTTGTAATAGTGGATACAGCGGGTCGTCTTCACTTGAATGAAGAGCTTATGGATGAGCTTGAAAATATCAAATCTGAGGTTGGACCCACCGAAATTCTTCTTGTTCTCGATGCTATGACAGGTCAGGATGCCGTAAACGTAGCTGAGGCTTTCAATGAAAAACTCGACATCACCGGTGTTGTTCTCACCAAGCTCGACGGTGACACCCGAGGCGGTGCGGCGCTCTCTGTTCGTGCAGTAACGGGAAAGCCAATAAAGCTCATAGGTCAGGGCGAAAAGCTCACGGATATGGACTGGTTCTATCCCGACCGTATGGCTTCAAGAATCCTCGGTATGGGCGATGTGCTCACTCTTATCGACAAGGCTCAGCAAGCCTTTGATGAAAAGCAGGCACAAGATCTTGAAAAGAAAATCCGTCAGCAGCAGTTTGATTTAAACGATTATCTTGATCAGATGCATCAGATGAAAAAAATGGGACCTTTGCAGGACCTCCTCAAAATGGTGCCCGGTGTTAATGCAGCGGCTCTTGATAATGTTAATATAGATGAAAGAAAGCTTCTCAGAATTGAAGCTATGATAACTTCAATGACTCCGGCTGAAAGGTCAGACCCGTCTATTCTCAACTCAAGCAGAAAGAAAAGAGTTGCCGACGGATGCGGAGTTAAGGTGCAGGATGTCAATATGTTTTTAAAACAGTTTGAACAGATGCGCAAAATGATGAAACAATTTAGTAATCCCAAAAAGATGAAACGTGCTTTTGGCGGTTTTGGAAATCTTTTTAAATAAGAGCTGATTACTATTTGTGATATATATTAATTTTACGGAGGTGAAAATAATGGTAAAAATTCGTTTAAAGAGAATGGGTGCTAAGAAAACTCCTTTCTACAGAATCGTTGTTGCTGATTCAAGATACCCCAGAGACGGCAGATTCATCGAACAGATCGGTACTTACAACCCCCTCACAGATCCTTCAACAATTGATGTTGATAACGAAAAAGCTATCAAATGGCTTTCACAGGGTGCACAGCCCACAGATACTGTTAAAGGTCTTCTTAAAATCAGCGGTGCTATAAAATAATTCGCATCGGAGGTAAAATAACATGAAGGAATTACTGGAATTTATTGCTAAATCTCTTGTGGATTATCCCGATGATGTGAGAGTAGAGGCAACCGAATCCGGTTCCGTTGTTACTCTTGAACTCTATGTCAATGAATCCGACATGGGTAAGGTTATCGGCAAGCAGGGCAGAATAGCTAAGTCTATTCGTGCCGTAATGAAAGCTGCCGCAAGCAGAGAAAACAATAAGGCAATTGTAGAAATTATGCAGTAATAAGCTGGGACTGTAAAAAATCTACGGATTTTTTACAGTCCCTTTTTGGGGAATAGGAAAAAACGATTCAGAATTGATAAATCGAACCCCAAGCAAGGATTTATCCTGCTTGGGGTGATAACCCGAAGCTGTACAAAAGTACTGCGAGTGGTGAGATTTGTCTATAGTCAAAAGCATTTTAGAACAAAATTGACTTCGTCAATTAACTGTTCGCTTCG
>JAZSOL010000296.1:0-3054 GCA_045536915.1 Clostridia bacterium | reverse complement strand
CGACATGGCTACGATCCGACTTGTGCAAACGGTGAAAAATTAAGCACTGATGCAGAATACATTTTCTCCGTGGAAAAGGGTTCTGTATTCTTCCTTGTAACTTCGCACACAATTCCCGATGGGGCAAAAGATGTTGAACCTCAGGAGGGATTAACATACACTGTTACATTTAATAACAATATTGACATATCCGGCGGTACAGATAATTTTGTGTCTGTCACAGAAGGCGCTGACAGCCTTGATGTTAACGAAGATTATACCGTTGATTGCGAGGGTAATGTTCTTTCAATCACACTCACCAAAATGCTTGAGGGCAGAACTGACTATAAAATCGTGCTTTCTTCGGAAATATGTGACGAATACACTCAGTATCTTGATGAAGATATCACCTACACCTTCACCACTTCAAGAGTTGTTACACGCATTGGTGCCGATGGCGTGGTGTTTGATGCAAGAAATGAAAACGACCTTGCCGACGGTCTTTTAAAGCCCGGCGGTATGACGGTTGAAATCACCGATGAAAATGCTCTTCTTGGTGATAAAACCCTTAAAATCAGCTATAAAGCAGGTGTTGACAAAACAGCCACCATCTCTCCGAGACTTGGCGATATCACAGGTTTTACACACATCAACTACCTTATTTACAGCCCCAAAGCCGACGGCGAGGGAATGCGTCTTATGATAGCTACGGTAAAGAAGGATCCTACAAACGATAAAGACACCTACTACCTCTACACCGGAAAAACCGATTGGGCAGGCTGGAAGGTTCTGAGCATTCCGGTATCGACCATGCCCGGCACAAGAAAACCCGATAAAACTCAGGTTATTGCCCACACGGTAAACTTCAGCGGTTGGGGTGACAAGCGTACAGAAGACGGCTACATTTTGGTTGACCGCATCTGGTACACAAATGAAGAAGTAAAACCCTTAAGCCTTGATGCAACAGAATATGAATACGAAGAGGCTTACGTTCCGGCAAATCTTGGCGGCGACAATGCCTATAGCTTCACCTTTGATCAGAATATTGTAGATAAAGACTATTCTGAATGTGTAAGCGTATATAAATATGACGGTTCTGAATTTGTAGGCTCAAGTGCTGCATTTGAAACAATAGTTGACGGAAATAAACTGAATGTTAAATTCCCGTCAGGTCTCAATAATGGTGACACCTATAAGCTTACAGTTGATTCAACAGGAATCATATCTGAAAATGTGTCATTCGGTGCGGATATAACAGAAACAGTGTTCACCGTGGGCGCGGCTTCGCCTTACTTCAAAGTTACAGGCTATGGCATAGAAGAAAACACCTATACCTTTGAATTTAACAACGAGCCTGAAAATGCAGATATTCCCGATTACATCACCCTCTATGCTGACGGCAAAAAGCAGTATAATGCTTATTCCTTCAGAAAAGAAGGCAAAAAGCTCGTGCTTACCTTTACCGAAGCACTAAAAAAAGGTGTTGAATACACATTCAGGATTTCTGATGATTACGCAGATATATACGGCAACAAAATCACAGATATAAAGGAATTTACTTTTGATCTGGGTATTGTTGAAACCGGTGATTCGGTTGTGGTATTTTCGGCAAATGATGCTGATCAGTTCAATGCGGCAATTGCGAGAAAAGATATTACCGAAGAAACCTCAATAACAAATCTCTATTCCCAAACAGGAAAAATGAGTTACACAGCCGGCAAGGACGTATCAAAATATCCGTTCCATCTGAAACCGACAGATATTACCGGTATGAAATACATGAACGCCTGGGTATACTCACCAAAGGCCACCGGCTTCCCGATTGGTATTATAGTATACAACAACATGAGTACCAAAAAATACGTATACTATGGCATAACTCAGGACTGGGAGGGCTGGAAGCTCATCACCATAGATAACTCAGCCATCGGTAACTACACCTCCGTTGAAACCGTTAACTTCAATCTCGGCGGATGGGGCACAGCAAATGATGTTACCGCAGACACCTATCTTTTGATTGATGAGCTCTGGTTCAGCAAGGAAAAGCCATCTGCAATTGAGCTTGACTCCACAAGTCTCCCGAATGGCTACTCACAAGCCGCAATTTCAGGCGAGACCATTACCTTTAGATTTAAATCTGACCTAAGCAGTGTGCAGAATCCTGAAATTACTGTTACTGCCGAAAACGGTGACGTAGTGTCGGATTACGAAGTAAGCTTTATGAAAAACACCATGACTCTTACCTTCGGTACACTTGCTTCAAGCACCGGATACACCGTAAGCATTAACGGACTCGTCGGCGCACAGCCTGTTGTTCAGACTATTCCCATAGAGTTTGAGTTTACCACTGTTTTGGACGGTGTGTTCCTTGGAAAAATAGAATTTAATTATGACAGATTAACACCCGATGTTCAGATGACAGCCACATATAACATTTCAAACCTTTCACAAAATGCGGCATTACTTGAATATATGCTTATTGCAACCGATGAAGATAACCGTGTTGTTGCTTTTGAAAGCTCAAAATCAAATGCAGCTGTCGGTGATACTCAGACACAGCTTTCCGTAGTATGCACTGAGGAAACAGAAAAGATAATTGCATATGTGCTTGACAATCAGGGCAGACTCCTTTCCAAAAAATACATGAAGCTTACATCCGACGGAAGCGAGCTTGTTACATCTGTGATAGCAGAAGGCAAAACTCCTTCAATTACCATTGATTCGGCTGAGCTTAATGTAAACGTTCTGGAAATCAGAGGAACTCTGGCAGCTCTTGGAAATGCAGTTATGGTTGAAATTAAAGGCGAAGATGTAATTTCTGCCGGTATTGCTGATGCAAATGCAGACGGTAGCTTTGTGTATTACTATGTGTTCCCTGAAGATGCAAAATCCGGTCAGTACACAGTTAAGGTTTCGTCCGACGGCAAGAGTGCATCAAAGGAAATATCCTATCTTTCAAAAACCGACAGAGATGAGCTTTTAGCTCTTGCTAACGGCACATCGGAAGCGGAACTTGAAAAGCTTGTTAAAGAAATCAAATCTACAATAGGTATTAAAGATAAGTCGGAGGCCAAG
>JAZSOL010000202.1:0-2476 GCA_045536915.1 Clostridia bacterium | reverse complement strand
GCTTCTATGCAGAAGGTTGATTCAAAAGCATTTTTATTCGCAATTAAATCCTGTGAATATAGGCTTCCCGAAGAGATTCTGATTCTGAACAAGTCATCTTTTAAAAGTTTATTATTAAATTGAATGTGAACTTTTTTTCCGCTGAACTTTAAGCTATAATCCGAATAATCTTTAAACGCCAAGTCGGAATATTTTTCCACTGTAATGCTATCGGCTGCAGGTAATATGTTATCAGAAAACTCAATTGTAAATGTTTTGTCGCCTCCGAGATCTGCAGAAACATCTGACTCTTCCATACCATACTCGCTTTTTACCACCTCAAAATCACTAACCGGTTTGCGTGTTGTGAGCCACATTTTGCCAAGTTTAACATTGCATTCTTCATTGCAGATTCCATTTTGACCTATATAAAGCATTATTTGCGATACAGCATTTTTAACATCACTGCTATATCCGTCAAACTCTGACAGTTTAAGTGAAAGTGTGTTCCAACCGGATTTATATGGAAGAGTATGTGTCATCTGAGCACTATCGGCTTTAACTTCAATTGCCACTTCGTCATTCATGGTATCCGGAATATACACAAAACAATTAAGAAAGGTATATTTTGAAATATCCGATAACCCTTCAAAAATGGTATAGCTGTTTACACTATTTGCTTTACCGTAATACATAGCGGATTTTTCAATGCAAGCCACACCTGAATCAACTATATCAGCACCGTTTTTCACGGCAAATTCAACATCAGACTTATTATCTGCATCAAAAATCACGCCATCATCGGCAATATAGTAGCTTTCCGGACAGGTTTTAAAGCTTACACAATGATCTTGTGAAAGCGTACCTCCCATTTTATCTTCAATATCTTTTGAAATAATCACTTCATAATCCGAATAATCACAAAGGGCTTTTAAAAATCTTATTGTAAGCTTATTTTGAAAAGCTGAAATCTCAAAATCTTCTGAATACTTTTCACCGTTTTCAAACACCAAAATATACTTATTCGTTAAAAATTCTTCTGAAATTTCGGAATTAAATTCATAGGTTATTTCATATCCGGGCAAGTGAGCATCAACATTTTGCACTCCGGATTCAATGCTCACACTTTCAATTTCAAGATTGCCGATTCCAATCCCGAAGCGGAGCGCATAGTCCGATTTGAGCTGAGCACCTTTTTTTGAATAAATCTTGCCGGATTTAAGTACTAGCTCGTATTCACTGCCGATTTTGAGTGTTTTGTCAAAAGTAAGAGTCAATATATTGTCATTCACGCTTGTTGAAATCAATACATCTGCAATAATTTTTTCGTTATCATTGATTTCATAAATCTCTGCAGATTTTGAATAATCAAAATCATAAAGAGGCTTATCAAATTCAAAGCTTATGGAATTTGTACCATCCAGGTCTGGCAAAAGATACATATCTCCATTTGAAACTGAACATGATTCCACCTTCATTTCAGCTCCGATTTCATTTGATACAAGCCAGATTTTATCAATATAGAAATTTGTTCCTTTCATAGCACTGCTTACAGATGCATCAAAACGTATGAAAGAAATACCCCTTTGATTTGAAGATGATAAAAAAGCATCTGAAATATCCGAAATATTCAAGGTGAACTCCTGCCATGAGCCAAGAGTCATAACAGAAGCATAATCATAGCTACTTTCATCATACTCTTCAGTACCGGAAAAACCAATATTGAATCGCTGATATCTGAGTGATGATTTATAGCGAATATGCACTTCATCATACCCGGTAAAATCAACTTCTGCGTCAACAGGATAATCAATATACCCATCTACATTCCACAAAAGAGCTGCACCGTCTTCATAACCGGACTGCTCAGAATATGACACGTTATCTGATTTGATTTTGTTGCAATCTTCTTCGGTTGTAAAATCAGCTATGACATATGTGCCAATATTGAAATTATTAACGTCTACACTCGCCAGACCAACATTTGGCACACACGAGAGAACAAGCGAAAAAATGAGTATTATTGCACTTGCTTTTTTGAAAATGTTCATTTTCATCATCCTTTCACACGCATTACATTATGATTATTTTTCAAGCACACACTCCATACTTCTGCCGGCTGAACCGGTCATATCATATGTAACAACGGTATTATTTGTCGGGTTTGAAACAGATGCACAATCATCCTGAGATTTTACATTGTATTCTCCGGTTATGGTAAGTTTAAGTTCAGAAAGCTTTTGAGTAGGATCGGAAACTGCTATTTTCATACCCGTTTCATTCTCAGAATACATAACAATACAAGGCTTATTCACGCTGATACCTTCAAATGTACCTTCTTTCCAGAAAATTATGCCTGTAGTACCAAGATTTTTCTTTCTAACTGCCTGAATCTCACCTGTGTTTGAAAGTATTTCAACCTGATTTTCCTTTGCATAAGCTTCCGTTTGCTCTTTAGTTCGATTAGGCAAAAGAATATATGCATAACTACCGCTTA
>JAZSOL010000200.1:0-7192 GCA_045536915.1 Clostridia bacterium | reverse complement strand
AAGGGAATGTAAAAAAAGTCCAGAACGTCAAAAGCATGATTTAAGCCTGATATTAGTGATAAAGTACCTTTTAAAATTCTGAAATTTACACTATATGTTGAAAAACATCGATTTTACGATGTTTTTCTCTTTATAAAATGCTTTTGACTATAGACAAATCACACCACTCGCAGTTCTTTTGTACAGCTTCGGGTTATCACCCCAAGCAGGATAAATCCTTGCTTGGGGTTCGATTTATCAATTCTGAATCATTTTTTCCTATTCCCCAACAAGGGACTGTAAAAAATCCGTAGATTTTCTTCACTCCCCTTTTTTATTCATTTCTTTTCTGCTTTAAATAAAGTTCCTCTTTTTTCGCCGTCGATAATATCATAAAGAATCATCGGGTCTGCTCCGTTATTTATCAGCATATCAATTCCCGCTTCTGTTGCAGTTTTTGCGGCAAGGATTTTGGTAATCATCCCGCCGGTTCCTCTCTCGCTTCCGGCGCCGCCTGCAAGGGCCTCAATTTCGGGAGTTATTTTTTCCACTTCTTCAATGAGCCTTGCATCAGGATTGCTTCTCGGGTCTGAATCGTAGAGACCATCGATATCTGAAAGAATCACCAGTAAATCAGCATCAGCCAGACACGCAACCGTTGCAGAAAGGGTGTCGTTGTCGCCAAATTCAATCTGCTCTGTGCTGATTACGTCGTTTTCGTTTACTATGGGGATAATTCCGAGCTCCAAAAGACGCTCAAAAGTGTTTCTGGCATTTTCGTTTCTCTTCGGGTCGCTCACAACATCTTTCGTAAGAAGAACCTGTGCAACGTTGTGGTTGTAGTGGTCAAAAAGTCCCGAATAAAAATTTATAAGCTCACACTGACCTATTGCCGCAAGCGCCTGCTTATCCTTAACGCACGCGGGGCGGCTTTTTATCCCAAGCTTTCCCATGCCCACTCCGATTGCACCAGAGCTCACGAGAATAACCTCTTTACCGCTGTTTTTGATGTCTGAAAGCACCTTAACAAGCTTTTCAACTCTGCGTATATTTATTCCTCCGCCGTCATAGGTGAGCGTTGATGTGCCAACCTTTACCACAATTCTTTTAACATTTTCTATTCTGTTCATATAAATCTACCTTTTTCAGCTGTTTAATACTTCTATTGCTTTTTTCAGCTGAGCATCGTCACTCAGATGACTTTGAATGTTGTCGTCAAAATCGCTTATATACATATCCTCCGGCAGGCTCACTTCAATATCCGGCATGATGCCGCTTCCGTGAATGCACTCGCCCGATGGAGTGTAGTATTTTGCAACGGTTATCCGAAGTGCCGTTTTGTCGCTGAACTCAAAAATTCCCTGAACAACTCCCTTGCCAAAGGTTTTTTCGCCTATAAGAGTTGCTTTGTCATAGTCACGAAGTGCTCCCGACATAACCTCCGAAGCGCTTGCACTTTCAGAATTTATGAGCACACAAATCGGAACGGAAACCTCGTTTTCGTCTGATTTATATTCCGTTGTGCTGCCGTCCTTTTTCTTTACGGTTGTGATAATCCCCTCGGGAACAAGCAAATCCGTCATTTCCACAACCTGCTCAAGCGAACCGCCGGGGTTTGACCTCAGATCTATAATAAGACCCTTCATTTGATTTGACGTAAGCTCTTCTAAGGCTTTTTTGAAATCTTCATACACATTGTTTCCGAAAGTCTTAACACGGATATACCCGATGTTTTTTTCAAGCATATCATGTACAACGTATTTTATTTCAATTTCTCCTGTGCAAACCCGGACGTCAATCTTCTGTGCTCCGCGCTCAACCGTGACCACAAGAGGCACTTCGGAATCCGAGTTTTTAATCGAATTAACCGCCTCTTCTACCTTATCGTAGGAATACTCAACACCGTCAACAGCAATAATATAGTCGCCCGTCATAATTCCGGCTTTCTCGGCAGGTGATGCGGCATTTACTCCCACAACCTTTATTTTGTTGTTTTCTTCGCCGATTTCAACACCAATTCCCACATAGTCGCCATTTAGTTTTTCATTCATCCCGGCATAGTTTTTTTTGTCGAGATAATTGGTGTAGGGGTCGCCAAGTGTTGCAACGTATGCTTCATATGCATTTTCCGTCATTTCATCTTTGTTGAGTTCGCCCATATACTTTTCATCGAGCAAAGCTTCAATTTTAAGAAATTTTGAATGTCCCAAGCCCACAGACGACTGAGCAAGATCCGAATAAACGAGTCTGCCAAGTCCGGTTCTTGAGTAAAACAACCCTGAAAGCATAAACACAATCAAAGCCGTCAGAACAATTGTTACAATGTAATTTTTTTTCATTAACTAATCAGCTCCATTAAATTGTATGAAACCTCATCGATAATATTGCATAGGATTTGTTGTACTGCCGTTGAGCTGTACTTCAAAATGTATGTGAGGACCGGTGGACATTCCGGTTGAACCGCATTTTGCAATAACCTGCCCTTTACTTACCTGCTGACCTCTCGACACCAAAAGCGAGCTTGCATGCGCATAAAGAGTGGAATAACCTCCGCCGTGGCTTATCACAACGTAGTTGCCGTAGCCGCCGGAATTATATCCGGCAACAATAACCGTTCCGGAATTTGCAGCAAGAATGTTGGTGCCGTAGGCAGCGCCTATGTCGATACCGGCATGGAATCTCTTTGAACCCGTTACGGGGTGAATTCTGTAGCCGTAGGGAGATGTTACAAGATATGAGCTTGCCGACGGCCACTGGAACTGACCTCCAACGAAGTTTGCCGGCGCTCTCACAATGCCGCTTCCACCGCTTGTGTTGCTGCTGTTGGCTTCGGCTTCCTTTCTGAGCCTTTCGGCTTCGGCTCTTGCCTGTTCTTCTATTCTTTTTGCTTCATCATATTGCTTCTGGAATGCCGCTATGTCACTTTGCAGCTTATTTATTATTTCCTGACTTTCCTGTCTGTAGCCGTCGAGTTCTGTTTTTTTGGCATCCTGAGAAGATTTAAGCGTAATAACTTCTTCTTTCTGACTTAAAAGCTCTTCTTTGAGAATTTCAACCTCTGTCATTGACGCTTCAATTTCGTCAAGACGTTCGCTGTCGTATTTGGCAATCCATTTAACCATCGAAATTCTGTTCATCATATCCTCGAGGGATTTTGAATTGAGAATTATCTCAACGTATGAAATATTGCCTTTCTGAATGAGCATTCTTGCCCTTGTGGTGTAATCCTCGTTCTGTTTTATGAGCTCTGCGGAAAGTCTGTCGATTTCCTTTTGGGTTTCTTCAATTTTGGCTGTTTTTTCATCAATCTGAGCCTGATATTTATCAATTTCAGTTTGAACATCCGAAATCTGACGGTCGATGTTGTTTCTCTTTTCTATTTCATTGTCGCGCCATTTTTGAGCACTGTCGATTTTCTGCTGAGCCTCCTGTTGCTGCCTTTTTGCATCTGAAATCTTGTCTGCTTTGGAAAACAGCGGAGGAACCGACACGTAAATACACGTTGCAAGAAATGCCACGAGAGCAATTGCCGCCATAATTCTCATTATTAATTTGTTTTTCAGCATATTTTCTCTCCTTTTTTTGCATTTTCAAGGAATCTGCGAAGTTTTATGCGCGCAGTTTATCACACTTTCAGATAACGGCGCACCGATATTGAGCTTCCGAATGCTCCGATAATGCATCCCAAAAGCACATATGCCCCGAGAAGCTGAAGCCACATATCCGAAAACTCAAGAAGACTCGTGAATGCCTGAGATGAACCGAGTGAAGATGCAAAGGTGTCGAAAAGTCCCACATACACCCATTGGGAAACAAAAAATGCAACCACTGCCGACACAAGCCCCACTAAAACCCCTTCCATTATAAAAGGTCCTCTGATATACGAATCCGTTGCACCAACATATTTCATAATGTTGATTTCTTTTCTTCTGTTGTGAACCGTAAGCTTTATTGTGTTGGAAATAATAAAGAGGCTCACAAGTGCAAAAATAACAATTATCCATATGGATACCTGCTTAACGATATTTTCCGCCTTGTCTATTATTTTCACAAGATCATCGCTGTTTTCAACCGACTCAACTCCCTTTATCTTGTAAAGAGCTTTGGTGGTTTCGTCAATTTTTGAAATATCTTCCATCTTAACCGTAAACAAGTCCGGCAGAAAATCTGCAGGAAGTGATTCAAAATTCTTTTTTTCCGATTCATCGAGCGATTTTTTGAAGTTTTCAAATTTTGCCACACCGCTTGTAAACATTATTTCATCCGGATTAATATTTTTGGTGGTTTTAATTTTCTTTTCAATATCTGCCTTGTATTTGTCATATTCAGCACTTTCCATGCTTTCCGGACGTGTAATGTAAACATCCATCTGATAGTTATCACCCATAGAGGTTGTGATATGATTCATATTGAAAGTTACCATAAGAAAAAGTCCGAAAACAAATATGCAAGATGTTACCACGAATATTGAAGTAACTGTCATAAGTCCGTTTTTAAACATTCCCTTGAGGCCTTCTGTGAATGATCTTCTAATTGCTCTGAACATATTCGTAGCCTCCTTTATCTTCGTCACGTGTAATGATTCCTCTTTCCACAGCTATAACACGTTTTTTCATATCGTTAACAATCTTTTCCGCATGCGTTGCCATAACAACGGTTGTCCCTCTTTTATTGATATCCTCAATAATTGCCATAATTTCAAGCGCTGTTTCGGGGTCAAGGTTACCTGTTGGTTCATCGGCAATGAGCAAAACAGGGTTATTCACAATTGCCCTTGCAATTGCAACTCTCTGCTGTTCACCGCCCGAGAGCTGATGGGGATACATTTTAGCCTTGTTGGAAAGCCCCACCTGACTGAGCACTATGGGCACATTTCTGCGGATTTCACTGTTTGACGCACCAACTATTTCCATTGCATACGACACGTTCTCCTGCACGTTTTTGTTGGGCAGAAGACGGAAATCCTGAAACACAACGCCGAGCGTTCTTCTGAAATACGAAATCTCCTTGTGGCGCAAATCGTTTACGTCGATATCGTTTATGAAAATCTTTCCGCCGGTTGCATCTTCTTCTTTCATCATAAGCTTAATGATGGTTGATTTTCCCGCCGCACTTGAGCCAACAAGAAAAACGAACTCACCTTTTTGTATGTGAAATGAAACGCCCTTGAGCGCACCGTATCCGTTATCGTAGATTTTAGACACATTTTCAAAAGTAATCAATTTAAAAACTCCTTTGTAAAAACCGCCTTTAAATCAGACGGCAAATATTTTTTGAGTCCTAAGATTTTGCTTCAACACAAAAACATGCAGGGGTAATATCCGCCCCGGTGCACCTCAGAATCAGCACCAAAGCTTTAAGACCTTCAAAAAACACATTAAAACCAAAGCACAAACTTTGTTTGCACTTTTTAAGCATATTTTCCGGTCACATACCCCTGCAACTTATATTATCCTAATATCAGCCGCAAGCGGCTGATGTAACCTACAGTCTCACCGTGTTGGAAACAAGATACTTATTAACCATCATAGCAACCTTGAATATGATTGCCTGGTCAAAGATTCTAAGGTCAAGTCCTGTGATCTTCTGAATCTTGTCGAGTCTGTAAACAAGAGTGTTTCGGTGAACATAAAGCTGTCTTGAAGTTTCCGAAACATTAAGATTATTTTCAAAGAATTTCTGAATTGTGAAAATAATTTCCTGGTCAAGCTCATCTATTGAACCCTTTTTAAACACTTCTGTGAGGAAAAGCTCACACAAAGTGGTGGGAAGCTGGTAAATAAGACGACCAATACCGAGGTCTTCATAGCTTAAGATTTTCTTTTCATCATCAAACACCTTGCCCACTTCAAGAGCAACTCTTGCTTCCTTGTAGGAACGTGCTATTTCTTTGATATTGCCCACAACAGTACCAATACCAACCGATGCGGAAAGCATAACTTCGGAATTGATGTTGTGGCAGATGTTTTTTGCAACTGTCTGCAAATCGGAAAGAGAAGGTTCGTTGTCGAGTTCCTTTACGAGAGCAATGTTGTTTTCGTCAACACTCACAATAAAGTCGTTTTGCTTATTCGGGAACATGCTTTCAATAAGCTCCAAAACGGAGAAATCTGAAACCTTGTCTGTTTGAATAAGATACACAACTCTTCTCGCTTCTATAGGAAGGTGAAGCTCTGCAGCCTTTGCGAGAACATCTCCGGGAAGAACGTTATCGAGAAGAAAATTCTTAATAAAGTTGAGTCTGTCGTGCTTGTCGTCATAAAGCGACTTAACAGAAGAAAAACTCACCTGAAGAATGTCTGCATAATTTCTTGCAAGAGAGTCGTCTCCCTTAACAAAGATAATATAATCGATCTTGCCCATTGCAACAATCGGCTTATATGTAAAGCCGTTGTAGGTGAATGTGTCGGTGTTGTCCTCGGTGAAACTCAGCACACATTCAAGGTCATTGTTACTAATACAGTTATCATTTGAAGCAATAACAAAACCCCCGTCTGTTATGAGACCGAGATCCCTGTTCATTACATCCTTCATCTGATATGTGATTTGCTGGAAATATCTAACATTCATAAACGACACCCCATTTTAAAGTATATATACATTATTCTAATATTTTTCATCGAATTTTGCAATATTTATGTTGCAATTTATCCATTTTGCACAAAGACATTGCCTAATCCCAATAATTTTTCGTGAAATAATGCATTGAAAATATATGTAAATTCTCCCTTTTTATCAAATTTTTCGTTAATAGCTGTCATATTGCGCTTATTGGTGAATATAATTTAATACACACCTCAACTGATATTATTCACCGGGAGGCTTATAATATGACATTTTCCGACTTTTCATTTCTTGCCGGCTGCTTTCTCGGTATCCTTATTCTCTACGTTCTGACACGCACTCTGAAAGCACCGCTTAAATGGATTTTTTCTCTTCTTTTAAATAGCATCTGCGGATGCATAGCTTTGTATGTTATAAACACATTTGTTAATTCTCCGATAAACATTTCAATAAACCCCGTAACCGCTGTGTTTATGGGAATCCTCGGAATCCCCGGCGCTGTTGCTCTTGTTGTTCTGAGTTTGATTTTGTGAAATAAGAACAGTTTTTTTGTCTCAATTATTCATTAAATTTTGATTTATCGGTGAGTTGGAAACCGGAATTTGTGTTGCGGTATTGTAGGGGACGGCGTCCTCGAAGTCGGATCGTA
>JAZSOL010000211.1:0-28145 GCA_045536915.1 Clostridia bacterium | reverse complement strand
TTATGATGTCACAGAGAATATCTGTGGGAATGCCTAGCTCTGTCATAAGCTCTTTATCCCATGTGCGTTTTTCGGGATTTAAGAGCTGAGATGTTGAAGCAATTGTATATTCGCTCTTTTTCACACCTGTGAGAAAATAGTTCAAAAGATCGGGAATAAAGAGGAATTTATCAGCTTTTTTTAGCATATCGGATTTGTATTTTGCAAGATAATAAAGCTGGAAAATTGTGTTGAAATTGAGAATTTGAATTCCTGTTTTTCCGTAAAGCTCATCCTTTGAAATTTCTTTAAAGACTTCTTCAGGAATGTTATCGGTTCTTGAATCACGGTAGTGAACAGGATTACCTATTAAATCTCCACATTCATCAACAAGACCGAAATCAACACCCCATGTGTCGATACCGATAGAATCAAAACCACCTGCCAAACGTGCATTTACTATCCCCTGCTTAATCTGGTCAAATAAATAAAGAATATCCCAGTAGAAGGTATTTCTAACATTTACACCATTGTTGGCAAAGCGATGAACCTCTTCGAGAGTGATTTTTCCGGCATCATAGGTGGCAATTATTGCTCTTCCGCTTGATGCACCGAGGTCAAAAGCAAGTACTTTTTTCATGGATAATCAATCCTTTCATTCTTTTATTATTTTAACAGCATTATCTTCAAGAAGTTGTGTGAATTCTTCTGTTAAATCTGCATCAGTGAAAAAATAATCTATATCAGATAGTCTGGCAAGCTTTGCAAAACCTACCCTGCCTATTTTTGCACTGTCACAGAGAAAATATTTTCTTTTTGCATTTTTAAGCATATTCTGCTTAATACCACATTCCTGCTCATTGCTTTCAAGTATACCAATTTCTTCGGTTATACCTTTTGCCGAAAAAAACATCTTATTGGCAAAATACTGCTCTTTAATCGTGTTTTCGGCAAGCGAGCCTACAAACGACAGATTCGGACTCACTATTCCGCCAACCGATATAAGTTTTATGTGCTCACAGCCTGCAAGAAGAGCAATAACTCTAAGAGAGTTTGTTATGACCGTGATATTTTTTTTGGTTTTCAGTTCATTTGCAAGAAAATAGGTTGTTGTGGATGCATCAAGAAAAATAGTGTCACCGGGAACAACGTGCATTGACGCAAGCCTGGCAATATTCTGCTTAGCTTCAATATTCGTTGATTTTCTTTTTTCAAGCGACAAATCATATGCTGATTCTTCAACGGGAACTGCACCGCCGTGAGTTCTGACAAGAGCATCTCTTGCTTCAAGCTTTTCAAGGTCGCGACGGATTGTTTCCTCGGTAACATCAAGAGACTGAGCAAGTTTGCTGACCATTACAGCACCTGTTTGCTCGAGTGTATCAAGAATATATTTATGTCTTTCAGGAGCAAGCATAACACACCTCCGCAAGTTATTTACTTATTTATTATTCTTACTCTTGCGCCGTTTTTAAGTCCGGCTGAGTTTGCATCGTCAGTATCTATGTGCATTTCAACATTGAAATCATCTCTTACTCTTACCTGAACATCATAAAAACGAGTCGGTTTAATTCCTTCAATCTCCACATCAACGTAATCATTATCTTTAATACCGTGCTTTAAAGCATATTCAGGAGTGAGATGAATATGGCGGTTGGCGATTATAACACCTTCCTTAAGATACACACTTCCCTTAGGTCCTACAAGGACGAGACGTTCGCTTCCCTCAATCTGACCTGACGGACGTACCGGAGGACTTACCTTTAAAGCAAATGTATCCGTACGGGAAATTTCAACCTGAGTATCTTTTCTCACAGGACCGAGAACTCTCACCTTTTCTATGGCTTTGAGAGATGGCCCAACGAGAGTTACAAACTCCTCAGAGGCATATTCTCTGCCCATAAGATATTTTTTTACCGTAAGCTCATAGCCTTTTCCAAAAAGAGTTTCAAGGTCTTTTTGCGAAAGGTGGACATGGCGCTGAGACACACCAACTTTTATTTCACCGTTTACTTCGTGAATATCTTCTTTCATTTCTGAAACAACTTTTGAGATTGCTTCGCGGATTTTATCTTCACTATACAAAATTCTTACCGCCTTTCATATAAGCGCAGTTATTACATATCAAAAAACTTTCTCACCTCAGAGTGAGGATTCGGGATAACTTCGTATCCATATACCGTACCGAGGGTTTCTGCCGCATGAATTCCGGCTTCGATTGAAGACTGAACAGCCGACACGCTTCCTGCAATTACTATTGTAACAAGTCTTCCGCCGAGTCTTTTTTCTGTGTGGATAAGACGTACATCTGCAGTTTTAAGCATAATATCGAGTCCGTTTATGGAGGCAACAAGCCCCTGAACTTCCAAAAGTCCTATTGCTTCTGTCATTAGTCTTCCTCCTTACCTAAAAAGCTTTTGGGAAGCTTTTTATTGAATTTATCCTTATTGATATCCATCAGATATGCCATTTTTTCAACCGTTTCGGCAGGACGGGGAATTATGTGATGGATAATGTATTTTCCTTTGGATTTAGCATAGCTTACTGCCGCATCAAGTGCCGCTTCAACCGCCGCAACCTCGCCTTCCATTTTAACCTCCATAATAAGAGGAGCCGGAGCATCGGGAGCAAACGGACGATTACGGTCGAAAGCTATTATTTTAACATCTGCAGCTTTTGCCGCAACGTCAGCGGCGAAAACTGCCGCTGAAAAACTGTATACTTCTATCATTCCAAGTGCTTTCATAAGTCACCTCATCAATTAATTATCAAACAATGTGGAGTCCGTCAGCCATAACACATCTTCTCTGACGGGTAAACGAATGAGCCGCAGTTAAGCCTTCACCTGTGGGACCTGCGATGGTAAATGTTGTGTAGCCTTCGCCACCTGCACCGATTCCTGCATAGGAAGGAGCATTTTTAACAAAAATGGTTGTTTCAACTGCTCTTGCAAAAGCTGTTAAACGATCAACATTTTTGGAATGGATATGAGCCGAGTGACGGCATCCGTGTTCTGCCTTAACGGCCATATCGATTGCTTCTTCTATGTTGGAAACTCTAACGATTGCCAAAATCGGCATCATCATTTCAACCTGAACAAAAGGATGGTTTTCACTTGTTTCACAAATGATAAGTCTTGGGTCGGCATTAATTCCGAGTTCTTTTAAGAAAAGAGACGCATCCTTTCCTACCCATTTTTTATTTATATCATATTTGCCGTCTTTTTCAACGAGAGCAATTTTAACGAGTTTATCTATCATTTCACCCTTTAAGAGATATGCACCGTTTTCAGTCATATTCTTTATGAGTTCATCTGCAATGTTTGAGAATGCGAAGCATTCTTTTTCAGCGATGCAGGGAAGATTATTATCGAAGCTTGCACCATTTACGATGTCGATAGCGGCTTTTTTGATATCCGCTGTGTCATCAACAATAACAGGGGGATTTCCCGCGCCGGCGCCGATTGCTTTTTTACCGGAGGAAAGAAGTGTTCTTACAACACCGGGACCGCCTGTTGCAACAAGCATTTTAACATCAGGACACTGCATCATCATCTTGGATGAATCCATTGTTGGTTTTTTAACGGAAACTACAAGATTTTCAGGTCCACCGGCTTCTAATATTGCACGGTTTACAAGGTCAACTGCGTAGTTTGCAACCTTTGCCGCATTAGGATGAGGATTAAAAACTACCGCATTTCCGCCGGCTATCATACCCATTGTGTTGCAGATAACAGTTTCACTGGGGTTGGTGGAAGGTGTAATACTTCCGATTATACCAAAAGGTGCCATTTCAATAAGAGTAAGACCGTCGTCACCGGTTTTAACAGTGGGGTTAAGGTCTTCTGTTCCGGGAGTTTTATTGGCAACAAGCTGATGTTTTATTATTTTATCGCTCACTCTGCCCATTCCGGTTTCCTGAACACCCATAACTGCCATTGTCTCAGCTTCTTCAAGAGTGAGGCGGCGGATGTTGGAAATCATTTTCTCTCTTTGAGCAACCGAATATCCTCTGAAAAGCTTATAAGCCTTTTTTACTGCTTCCAAAGCCTCTTCCATTGTGTCGAAAACGCCGTGCTGATTAGAACCGGAAGATTCGGAATTGATATTTTTGATAACACTTTCTACTATATGACTTATATATTTTTCATCCAACATATGTTTTCTTCCTTTCCTCTTACATAATATTTTGCCATGTCATCTTATCGGGATTTGCAATAACCGAGCTATCCAGATACATGGATGTTTCTTTTATTCTTGATTTAACGGTTTCAATCGAAGCACTAACCGCTGCAACCTCACCCGTTATAAGCATATATGACTTACCGCACATTCCTTTGGCAATTCTTAGTTCAACAAGCTGAACATCTGCTGTTTTGGATGCGATGTCTGCGGCAACTATTATTGAAGCGGCACTGTAGGTTTCCAAAACTCCGAGCGCACGCGGATTTTCAATCTCCACGCTTCCGTAGATTGCAGGGAAGATTGAATCATCCGGATTACCAAGAACAAAGGAATCCACAAGTTTTGCGGGATTATTTGCCTTTGCACTGTCAACTGCCGCCTGAACAGCGCTGAGCTCTCCTTCTATCAGAGCAATATATTTTCCCGGACACACAACGTGAGCTTCAATAAGCTTTACGTCAGCGGTTTTAACCATCGTATCTGCCGCTGTGATACCGGTAGACACTGTGAGGTATTCTACCATTGCAAGCGCTTTACTCATTTATGATTATCCTCCCTTTTTATTATTACATACATATCATTTACAGCTAAAACCGTTCCGTTAACCGAACTGTGAGCGTCGCTTCCGAGTTTATCGGCAGTTGTTCCCACAACGTCGCCTTCTTTAACCTTATCCCCCACCTTAACGCAAATCTTTGCCGGAGGACCAATGTGTTGATTCATCATAATTTTAACTGTATCGTATTTTACTTCTTTTTCATCAAGAGTTGCGGGTACGTAGTAACCTGTTACCCCGAGTCTTGAACGAAGTCTTTTCATACTAACCTTTTTATATTCCCGGTCCTCACTCACGCCTGAGAATTTCGGCTCAGCCGGAGGCGGAACATTGTTTTTGCGAAGCTCTGCCTTGAATGCAGAAATCAGCGACCTCGGCGACAAATCCTGAGGACATGAAAACATTTCACAAAGTCCGCACGATGAACAGTATGCACTATTTAAAACTGCTTCCGTGTCGGAACTCATTCCTTTTGAAACCGCTCTCATAAAAAGATGCGGCTCTATTGGATATCCGAGAAGATTTCTTGAACACAAATCCGTACACGACCTACACTGACAACAACTGCTCATTGCACGATGAATATTTATTGTGGGATTTGAAAGTCTCTTTTGAATTATCGGATGATTTTTAGGTAAAACCAAAATTGCATTAAGTTTTTTCGTTACAACGTCATCGGGCTGAACAATATTTCCGGTCATAAGACCTCCGCCCAGATACATTGCATCCTTGATTTTTTCTCCGCCGGTGAGAGCAACAGCTTCTTTCACTGTTATGCCCACAGGGACTTTGAACGTGCCGGGGTTTTTAATTTCACCCGTGACAGTTATATATTTTGAAGTAACATTTTTATCTTCTTTAATTGCATAGTAGGTGTTGAGCATTGTTTCAACATTATACACAATCACTCCCTCGGTAATCGGAAGTTTTCCCGGTTTAACCACTCTTCCCGTGGTTTCATAGATAAGTATGATTTCATCTCCTACCGGATATATTGAAGGAAGAAGAGAAATTTCAAATCCATCAAACGACGGAAGATAGTATTTCACCTTATCTATTGCCTCTTTATAGGACGGCTTGAGTGCTATCAGCACTCTTTTGGCACCGACCGCCTGTTTGACTTCGGAAAGGGCGGTCAGAATCTCAAATGTATAGTTAGCGAGAAGCTGACGGTGAAGTTTGAAAAGCGGTTCACACTCAGCGCAGTTTAATATTATTGTATCGGCATCGGCGTTAAGCTTGGCATATGACGGAAATCCCGCACCGCCGGCACCAATTATGCCGTGAGTTTTCATGATGTGCGAAAGCTTTTTAAGCTCCATTTGCACTTCTCCTTTCTTATGAATTCAAATCAGACTGCATATAGTTACAGTTCATCAACAATACCAACAATTGCAGCATCAACCGGTGATTTTTCCTGACCACATCCGATTCTTGCGGCACTTCCTGTTGCAACTAAAACAATTTCGCCGATTCCGGCGCCAACATTATCTATTGCAACTATTGAACCGGTTAATCCCATTTCTTTTATTGGCTGAACAATCATAAATTTATTGCCCACAAGGTTTTCGTTTTTGCGTGTGGAAACCACGCTTCCCGTCACTTTACCGATTATCATAACAGTTCTCCTTTCAAAAAATACAGTTTGAAATGTTATCGAAGCATACTTAATTTTATCAAGCTTGTTTGGATAACACTTCAAAAAAGTGAAATCTCTGCCGGAGTGCACCGGGCACCCCGACAGAAACAAATTCACATTTTCCTCTTAATTATTTAAGAGAAGGCAAAATTTTCTCAACATCAGCGTGAGGTCTGGGAATAACGTGAGTTGCGATGATTTCACCGAGTCTGCCTGCGGTAGCTCCGCCTGCCTGAACTGCAGCGTTAACAGCACCAACGTCACCTCTTACCATTACACTAACGAGTCCGGAACCGATTTTTTCTGTTCCAACCAAAACTACGTTAGCTGCTTTGAGCATTGCATCAGCAGCTTCGATTGCAGCTACCAAGCCTCTTGTTTCGATCATTCCTAATGCTTCCTGTGCCATTTTTAAATCCTCCAATATTTAAATTTTATTCATTAACAATTGCTATTTTGAGACCTTCCATCTTGAGGTTTGTCTCGAGTGCTTCGTTTATTTTATCAAGCGGGAACTTATGGGTAATAAGCTTTTCGAGAGGAATGCCTATTGCCTTTGCACGCTTGAGAAAATCAAATGTTGTTGCGTAGTCACGTAAGGTATATACCCACGAACCAACGGTTGTGATTTCCTTTGAACAAATATCAAAGTGCGGATTGATGGTTGCATCTCCGCCGTTGATGAAAAATCCAAGTTCGCAAAGTCCACCGCCGGAACGGATGAACTTATAGATATTTGAATGAGCAACAGGTGAGCCTGTGCACTGGAATGCAAAGTCAGCTTCATAACCGCCAAAAGCATCCTTAACTGCACCTGCAAGAGCTTCAATACCCTTATGTTCCATAAAGTTAACGCTCTTATCTGCACCCATTTCCTTTGCAAATGAAAGTCTCATTTCCTGACCGTCAACTGCTACGATATTTTCAATACCCATTGTTCTTAAGACCGCAATACAAATAAGACCAATAGGTCCGCATCCCTGAACAACAACACGGCTGTTGAATTTGAGAATTCCAGTTGTTTTAGCTCTTTCAACTGCGTGAATAAGAACTGCACAGGGTTCAATGAGTATTCTCGAATCAAGGTCGAGATCACTTACGTTGAATATTGTTGAACCTTTACGTACAATCAGATAATCACTGAACCAACCGTTAAGGTGAACATCATCATCGGGAAGAAGTCCGTAAACATCTGCACCGCCAACATTTTGCTTGTTGAGGTCAAACATTGTGATGTCGGGATTATCTTTGAAAATCATACATGTTACAACTTTATCGCCAACATTTAAATCTTTGCCGGCTGAGTCTTTTTTAACATTCTTACCCATTTTAACAACTTCGCCGGTACCTTCGTGACCGAGAGCAACCGGGATAAGACCGAAGGGGTCGCGTTTGAATTCGTGGGCATCTGTACCGCAGACACCGCAACCTTCAACCTTAACTAAAATATCGTCATCACCAAGCTCGGGAATCGGATACTGTTTTATGTCAAAATGTTCAAGAGATGTGAGCATTGCAACATTTGCTGTGGCAGGAATTTTGGCATTTGATGCTTTGGATGCCGGAGCCCCCTGCATACCTGCGATGACCTGCTTTACAATTGCTTCTATATCATTCTGATTCATGCGCTTTGTCATCTCCTCTTATATTATAATAGTTCCTGAAGCTTTTTTGCTCCATATGCCGAAAGAAATGTATCTTCTTCTTCCGTGCCGCCGCTTACTCCGATTGCACCTATAAGCTTTTCGCCAACAAAGAGAGGATCACCGCCTCCGAAAATCACAATTTTACCTTCGTTTGTAAACTGGATTCCATAGAGGGATTCACCGGGCTGACTTAAAGTTTTGAGCTTTGAAGTAGGCATTTTGAGTGATGCACACGTATATGCCTTATTAACTGCTATATCATAGCTTGCTATGTAGGAATCGTCCATACACTCAACAGCAACCGTTCTTGCACCGGCATCGCTCACGGCAACAACCGCGTTAACACCCATCTCTTTTGCCTTTTTCTCAACAGTGTGGATGAGCCGTCTTGCAAGAATCAGATTCATTTTCACTTCGGTTTTTTTTAGTTGATTTATAACTGTTTCAACAATCAGGCTGATATCCTTTTCATTCATGATCGGATACCTCTTATTTTCCGAGCTGCTCCATAACCTTTTTGGTTATAGCCGCAATGAGGTCAGCTTCCGGATTTGAAACACTGCCGGATTTTGAACCGCAAGCACCACAGTTATGACAGCTTGTTTTGCCATCTTTGTTGTTCGGGCAGAGATTTGCAGGGTGCTTACCTGTCATACCGAACTGACGTCTGATTTCGTAGAGTCTTTCAACCTGTTCTTTTGTGAATTCCTTAGGACCGCCGAGCTGTCTTGAATGGAAGAGAAGTTCTGCGTAGAATTCAAGAGATTCCATTTTATGATATGCAGCGAGAAGAGAATCAGAGTATGAAAGTGCACCGTGATTTTCAAGAAGCACTGCATCATAATAAGGAAGATATTTTTCAACATTATCGGGAATTTCCATTGTGGAAGGTACGCCGTATTCAGCAATCGGAACGCATCCGAGAGCAATAACAGCCTCAGGCATAATGGGCTGAGTGAGCGGGATACCTGCAATAGCAAAGCTTGTTGCATAAATAGGATGAGCGTGAACAACAGCTTTTACATCAGGTCTTTTCTGATAAACTCTTAAATGCATCTTGATTTCTGATGAAGGTTTGAAGCTTCCGTTTGCCTGAAGCACATTGCCTTCACCATCGATTTTACAGATGTATTCAGGAGTCATAAAACCTTTGGAAACACCTGTGGGTGTGCAGAGGAATTCGTTATCGCTGATTTTCACCGAGATGTTACCGTCATTTGCAGCAACCATTCTTCTGTCGTAGATTCTTTTGCCGATGTCACAAATTTGTTTTTTGATTTCAAATTCTGATACCATTTGACATTCTCCTTTTTTATTTTGTTTTTTAGTTTTTGCTGTATTTTGTTTTGATTTGCTTTTATAATAACACATTTTTTCTTTGTTGTCAATACATTTATGTTTGTTTTTCTTTGGAAATCTGTGTTTTTATTTCTTTAAGTATTCGTACAAATTGTCCAAACCTTCGCCCGTTTTTGCACTGACGTGAAAAACTTTTTCGCATCCGGCAAGTCTCAGCCAGCTTTCTGCCATATCAGGTCTTGCATCCTCTTTGTCTATTTTAGTAACAATTCCAATAACCTCGCGGTTTGCCATACACGTTATGTTTGGTGAAAAAAGGCAATACTGCTCAGTTGCAGAAACAAGGAGTCCGCAGATGTCGGATTCATATGCATAAAGAGCAAGAGCACGTCCGAGTTCTCTGTTTTCTGCATATTCACCGGGAGTATCTATTATATTGGTGTGGTAATTTATGTACTGAGTTTTTTCATAGGTTATCTTCTGCCCTCTGAGTGCCTGAGTGAGGGTGGTTTTACCGCTGCCGCTGCGACCGAGAAGAATCAGTTTTTTTAAGTCCGGGTTATTGGGCATACCGTGAACGACAAGGTTTCCTTTGCATAATCCGTGAGCGCGGCAAGTGCGGATTCAACTTCCGATACAGTTCCGGTAACAATGAGCGTACCGCTGAAACGGTCAACAAATCCAAGCTCAACTCCTGATGCTTTTATTGCAATATCACCCGCAATAATTGCAGTTTCTGCCGGCGACATCGTCACAATACCGATTGCGGCTTTTGAATAATCAACCGCCGGGTCAAGACCGAGTTTTTTATAGAGTATGCGGTCAGGATTGGCTATAATATGAGCAAGAGTTATCTGCTTACCCGGAACAAGTTCCTGAATGATTCTCATTTTATCGTTATAATCCAGCTTGTTATCAAACATAATATCACCTCATCCTCCTATCTTGCAAATAAGTCCGTGTTTTTCAGCGGCAGATTTCAGAAGATGAATTTTCTCAGGTGAAAGAAGCTCAGCATCCCCCATCTGATATTCTCTGCCAAGACCTATGTATTTATCGTATCCGAGTCTGTGATACGGAAGAAGATGAATTTCCTCTGCCGTTTCGAGACTTCGGGCAAATGCCGCGATATCACCGATTTCCTCCGGTGTATCGTTAAAGCCCGGAATAACCGGAACTCTCACGGTGAGCCGGGTGGGTTCTTTAGCGATTTTTTTGGCATTTTCAAGCATCAGTTCATTGGGTTGACCGGTGTATTCCCGGTGTTTTGCACTGTTCATATGTTTTATATCCATCAGAAAATAGTCAACATAGGGAATTACTTTCTGAATTTTATCATATGAAGCACAAGCTGTGGATTCAATTGCAGTGTTGATGCCGTTTTCCTTGCATCCTCTTAAGATTGCGGATGCAAAAGTGCTCTGACAAAGGCTTTCACCGCCCGAAAGAGTTACTCCGCCGCCGGAACGCGAATAATATATGCGGTCCCTTTCAGCAATTTCGAGAAGATAACCTGCAGTCACATCCTCTCCCACCGTTTTCAGCTTGCCGTTCATATTCATTTGCTCAATATCGTAGCTTTGAGACTCCGGATTACAGCACCACCGGCACTTAAGAACACAGCCTTTCAAGAAAAAAATTGTTCTGATACCGGGACCGTCGTGCACCGAAAAGCGCTGAATATCAAAAATTCTTCCCTTTGTATTCAGATAGTCGTATATTTCCAGTTCATTCATAATTTTAACCTTTCATCATCAGAATCCGCACTGAAGTGTACGGTTTATGATATCATCCTGAAGTGATTTTGAAAGAGTGGTGAAAAGTGCGCTGTAGCCCGCAACTCTCACAACAAGTCCCTTATAGTTTTCAGGGTGCTTTTGCGCATCAAGAAGAGTTTCACGGCTCACAACGTTAAACTGCATATGCGAACCTTTTCTGTCGAAATATCCTCTTATGAGAGCTATGAAACTTTCTATTCCCGAATCGCCTTCAAGAGCCGAGGGGTGAAATTTCATATTGAAAAGTGTTCCGTTTGATGCAATTGAATGGTCAAGCTTCGACACAGAGTTTGCAGATGCCGTGGGACCGTGGGTATCTTTACCGGCAGATGGTGAAACACCGTCTGCAACCGGGGTATAGGCATATCTTCCATCGGGAGTGGCGCCGGTTTGCGCACCGAGAGGAACATTTGCCGACACAGGATAAAGACCCGCCTGGAAAATACCGCCTCTTGGGTTTTTATAGTTTTCAAGAGGTCTGGTATATGCGTAGCCGGCTTCTCTTGCAAGCATATCTACCTCATCGATATCATTACCGAACTTATCGGCTTCATTTATCATATCATATATTTCACGATAACGTGAGTCAGCACCCGAACCTCCTGATGATATACCGTCATAAATTTCGGCAATCTGCTCTTTGGAAATCTCCACACCGCTTTTTGCAAGCTCTTTCACAATTTCAACAGTGATTTTCTCGGCTTCCAAAGCCGGTGTGCCTTTTCCGAAATTAGCCTTAAGAGCATCTTTGAGCTCGGAAAGAGTAAATTTCTTTTCTTCAAAAACAAGTTTTTTGATTGTGTAGAGAGAATCGGCAACATTTGCAACACCGAACCCTTGCGGCCCTGTAAAATTATATATTGCTCCGCCCTCCTGAAGACTTTTGGCTCTGCCTATGCAATCTTCCACCATACTCGACTGGAAAGGAAGCGGACATCTTTTAGCATGAGCCATATCGATTGAATTATCGGCATTTACTAAAAGTGCAATTGCATAATTCATCTGTTTTTTATATGCTTCAAAGAAATCCTCAAACGATGTGAAGCTTTCAACCTCACCGGTTTTCGGACCTACCTGATCGCCGTTTTCAAAGCCATTTGAAAAAACAAGTTCAAGCGGACGGCACATATTAAAGAATGCCGCATCGTGCCAGCCGTCAGTTTTTGCAGACTTCTGAGGCTCAACACAACCTATTATATTATAGTCTCTTGCATCTTCCATAGTAAGTCCTCTGGAAACAAGAGAAGGGATTATCACTTCGTCATTATAGTAAGCCGGAAGACCTATTCCCGTACGGGTAAGATTTGCCGCCCACACAAGAAGGTCATGGGGTGAACCGTTCCAAACCCTGATAGAGAGCGACGGCTGCGGAAGCATTACATGAAGCGAGGAAGTGATACACATAAACGAAAGGTCATTTGTTGCATCGGTTCCGTCGGGAGTCTGACCGCCGCAGATAAGATTCTGGAAGAGGCTGTAGCCTGCAAATCCCTCGGCTGATGCTGCATCTCTGACTTTATTTAAATCGTTGAGCTTAATCCATATGCAATCCATAAGCTCCTGAGCAAACTCACGGGTGATTTTTCCGGATTCGATATCCTTTTTATAATAGGGATACATATACTGGTCAAAACGTCCGGGTGAGATTGAATGTCCGCTCGATTCGGTTTGCAAAAGAAGCTGAACAAACCAGAACGACTGACACGCTTCATAAAAGCTTTCAGCACCATACTCAGGCACCTTACGGCAATTTGCAGATATGGTATAAAGTTCGCATTTGCGTTCTTCAATATTGCACTCCTGAGCCATTTTTTCAGCAAGATCGGCATAGCGGTTTGCATACATAACTGCAGAATCCATTGATTCTATAACCGAACGCAGAAATGCACTTTTTTCGGCATATTCAGGGTTACACACAGTAAGCTTTGAGAGTGCTTCTTCCGCTTCTTTTCTTATGCCTGAAAAACCGATTTTCAAAACCTTGCCGTAGTCAACGGTTACGTGACCGATACCGTTGTAGTAGTAGTTACCGGGGGTGAAAATATTATGCTCCATAGCCATCTTCGTACGGTCATCCATATAATATGAAGCTAAATCACTTGTGGTTTTACCATCCCAGTATTCGTATGCTTTTTTAAGCTTCTGTTTGGTTTCATCTGAGATATAAAACGGGTCTGCACTTCTTGTGGCAACGGTTTCAAATTCGTCCTCAAGCCACTTATAGGAATATTCCGGAAAAACCTGACAGCTTCTCGGATTAACTGTGTTGCTTCCGACTATAAGCTCGTTTTCACGTATTGTAACAGGCAGATTTTTGAGAATATGAGTAAAAGCCTTTGATCTTCTTTCAACAACCGGCATATTTTCTGTTGCCTTATAGCTTTCAGTTATAAGAACACCTCTGTCGGCTTCAATCTGAGGCATCTTTTCAAAAAGAGCATTTTTAAGAAGATCTATTCTCGGAGATTTTGGAATTTCTTTGTTGTAATATTTCGCCATAATTTCAACTCCTGAACAAAAATTGAGTTTACAAACAAAATTAATCAAAACAAAAACAAAATATGATATCATAATATTACAACAAAACAAATCAAAAGTCAATAGTTTCAAAGAAAATAATTTAAAAACACAGAAAAATAAAGAACAAAACGCAAAAACAGCCCCGGTAACGCAAATATCACCGGGGCATAAATTAACTTTGTCTTATTTTTTCCAGAAGCTTAATAACTTCTTTGCAATCAACACTGTCTGCCACAACAAACAAATCGTATATGCTCTTTTTAACGGCACCGCCATCAATGAGACTGTTGATAAATTTAAGAAGTACATCATAAAATCCGTTTATATTAAGAACAACAATCGGAGTATCAAAGCGCTTAAGGTATTTTAAGGTAAGCACCTGAAAAAATTCGTCCATAGTTCCAACACCGCCAGGCGCAATAAAATAAACATCCGCATGCTTTTCCATGAGGGTTTTACGCTCTGCCATAGTGTCAACGGTAATTGTATTGTCGCACTCATATATATCTTCAAAGCTACTCATAAATGACGGAGTTATGCCCATAACATATCCGCCCTCTTTATGAACACCTCTTGCAACAGCACCCATACATCCCGTGCCTCCTGCACCGTACACAAGAGAAAAACCGCTCTTAACCAGAACAGAACCGAGCTTTTCAATCTCCTTTATATATGTATCCGCTATTTTTTCGGACGCTCCGCCGTATACACACGCATAATATTTTCTTGACATAATCATCACCTTCCATAATAATTTTCAAACTTATATATATAAATATATTTTATATTATTTTATCATAAAAAATGATATAAATCAATAAAAACATTCGCACTTTTAAAACGTGCAGGCTCAAAAAACATTTCCAAACGACAATGCAAAATCATATTCTGACTCTTCGGCAATAACAATGAGTTTTTCGAGAGCAAAAAGAGTGTTTCTCTGTTCGGATTTTTCTGCGGCAAATTTCAGATTATACACATTTTCTTCAAGAATCTTAAAGTACTCGTGATTCTCATAAATATAAAGCTTGCCTTTTTTATCTTCCCACATTTTCACGATTTTGTTTGCTTCTTCTGCATTTATTATACCGTTTTGCACGGATTGTTTCATATTCTCGGCATTTAATCTCAGGTTATCGTAAAAACTTTCAACAACAAAGTATTCAGATACAAATATGCTTGCAAGAACGAGTATTGCAGCAACAATAATAAAACAAGTTCTCATCAGCATTCTCCTTTCATAACGCAAAAAATTTCCCGTTTCAAAGAAACGGACAGAATGAATATATCTTTAATATTGTTAGAACCTATAAATTTCCTTAAATCCTTTTTATCAAACGGAGATTCAGCAAGAGTGAATTCCTGAACTTCACCATCACACACAAGCACAAATGCTCTTTCATGAGCGTTATCATTGGTAACAACAGAAATCTGACCGTTTGTTTCAAGAGTTGCAGTGTGGACTTTGGAAATATCAAAAACATCCATCATTCTGAGTTCTTCAAGGAGATCGGAAAGGCAGTAGCGAACTTTTTTCATTTCTTTTTGATTGATTATTCCTTTATTTATTATATATGCAGGTCTGCCGGTGACAACAGTTCTGATTCTACGGGATTTCATACACAAAAAAGAAAGTGTTACTTCAGCGCAGACAAGCGTGACAATTGGAACTATTCCATACAAAAGAGGAATATCCGTGTCTCCCATTGGAATTGTTGCAAGATCGGATATCATAATTGCAACAACAAGCTCCGATGGTTGGAGCTCGCCAATCTGCCGCTTACCCATAATTCTGAGTGCTGTAACAACGAGGAAGTATAAAATAAGTGTTCTTGTGAAAGATATTAACAAAATTCACACCACATTTTCGGATAATTTTTTCTAACTTTATTTGTATTATGCCTTTACATATTGGAAATTATGTGTTAAAATATATGTAATAATGTGTATAGAGGTGATAATTTTGGCCAAAAAGAAAGAGCAGACTGCTCTTATGTATAAGGGCAAGCCACTCGTTAAACGTGGCAATACCGTTATCTACGGTGATATAAATGATAAATTCTACATTCACATAAGCATTCTCGGTACTGAAACTCAAAATGAGCTTGAACTTGCAAATGACGTTATAGTATCTCTTATGGAAAACGGAAGAGTTGTCAAGAAAGTTGAAAGAGAAGGTTTATACCGTGCATTGGATGTTGGTGCATTCTGGCTTGAAGATGCAGCGGCAAATTGAAGATTGTTAAAAATTTAGCGAGGTTCTCAGCCTCGCTAATTTTACATTTTTCTTCGATATACGAAAGGATGAACCAAATATGAAAAACGGTCTTAATATGACTATGCTCACAGATTTCTATGAGCTGACAATGGCAAACGGATATTTTTGCCACGGTATGAAAGACACTGTTGCCTGTTTTGATATGTTTTTCAGAAAAGTTCCGGATAATGGCGGATATGCTATTATGATGGGACTAAAGCAACTGATTGAATATATACTGAATCTTAGTTTTTGCGATGAAGATATTGAATATCTCAGAAGCAAAAAGCTTTTTGATGAAAGGTTTCTTGAATACCTTAAAAATTTCAGATTCACTTCTGACGTGTGGGCAATTGAAGAAGGTACTCCGATTTTCCCGAAAGAACCTATTGTTAAAGTTATAGGCCCTGCAATAGAAGTTCAGTTTATTGAAACGATGGTTCTTCTCACGATAAATCATCAAAGCCTTATTGCCACCAAAACCAACCGGATTGTCCGCGCCGCAAATGGCAGGCCGGTTCTTGAGCTTGGTTCAAGAAGAGCTCAGGGTGCAAGCGGTGCCACCGATGGTGCAAGAGCGGCATATATTGCCGGTTGCGCAGGAACAGCATGCACGTTTTCAGATGTGCTCTACAAAACTCCCGCAACCGGAACTATGGCACACAGCTGGGTTCAGATGTTCCCTACCGAATATGATGCATTTCTCGCTTATGCCCAAACATATCCTGATAATTGTACTCTTTTAATTGACACCTACAACGTTTTAAAATCGGGTCTTCCGAATGCAATAAGAGTATTTAAGGAATATCTTGTTCCAAACGGTCATATGAGCGGTGCGGTGCGTGTTGACAGCGGTGACATCACATACCTTACAAAAAAGATACGTGAAATTCTCAAAAAAGAAGGTCTTGAGCATATTAAAATTGTTGCAAGCAATTCTCTTGATGAATATATAATCCGTGATTTAATATCTCAGGGAGCGGAAATCGACGTTTTCGGAGTTGGCGAAAGGCTCATAACATCAAAGTCGGAACCTGTTTTCGGAGGAGTATATAAGCTCGTTTCAGTTTTTGAAAACGGTGTTGAAATCCCGAAAATCAAGCTTTCCGAAAACATTGAAAAAATCACTACACCATGCAGCAAAAAAGTTGTACGTCTTTATTCAAAAGAGACCGACAAAGCAATTGCGGATGTGTTGCTTCTTAAAGATGAACCGATACCAAATGGAGAAGACTACGAGATTTTTGACCCGGAGCATACCTGGAAGAGGAAAACCGTTACAAATTATTATGCAAAAGAAATTCTGATTCCGATATTTAAAAAAGGCAAGCTCGTTTACGATTCGCCCGATATTGAAAATATCAGAAACTATTGCCATGAGCAGGTCAATACTCTCTGGGACGAAGTGAAACGTTTTGAAAATCCGCATGACTATTATGTTGATTTATCTCCCGGATTATGGGAAATAAAAAATAAATTATTAAATAATCACAAATAACCGGAAGGAGGAAATATTTTGAAATTATTAACATTTAAAGGCGGTACACACCCTGCTGACCACAAGGCAGAAACTATGGACCTTGCAATTGAAGATCTTATGCCGTCTAAAATAATGGTATATCCCATGTCACAGCATATTGGTGCGCCTTGTAATCCTACGGTGGGTATTGGCGACCGAGTGTTGGCAGGTCAAATAATCGGAAACAGCGAAGCATTTGTTTCGGCGCCGATTCACTCAACTGTTTCAGGAAAGGTTATTGCTATTGAAAAAAGACCTCATCCGAACGGTACAAACGTTATGTCTGTTGTGGTGGAAAATGATTTTGAAGACGAAATGTTTGAAGAAATCAAGGATTTCGGAGATTACGAAAGCATAAGCAACGAGGAAAAAATCAAAAGAATCAAAAATGCCGGTGTTGTGGGGCTCGGAGGAGCAACCTTCCCCACGTTCATAAAGCTTTCTCCCCCACCCGACAAAAAAATCGACTGCTGCATCGTAAACGGTGCGGAATGCGAACCGTATCTTACTTCAGACTACAGAGTGATGCTTGAAACTCCAGAACTCGTGTTTGAGGGGTTGAAAATCACAATGGATATTCTCGGTGTTAAAAAAGGATATATCGGTATTGAAAACAACAAACCCGAAGCAATAAAGATTATGTCTGAGTATGCAAAAAAATATGAGGGCATTTCGGTTTGCGCTCTCAAAACCAAATATCCTCAGGGAAGCGAGAAGCATCTTATTAAAGCTATTACAGGCAAGGAAGTGCCAAGTGGCAAGCTTCCTGCTGATGTTGGCGTTGTGGTGGATAATATCGACACCTACACAGCTATAAGAAATGCAGTTATTATGAAAAAACCAATAATGTCAAGAATCATCACACTTTCCGGCTCGGGAATGAAAAGAAAAGCCAATTTCCGCGTACGCATCGGAACAAGCTTTGAAGATATTCTTACTGCAGGTGAAATAGATCTTGACAACACAAGAAAATTAATTGCAGGCGGACCTATGATGGGGTTGGCTCAGAAAGATATGAAAGCAAGCACAATAAAAGGAACATCAGCTCTTTTAGCATTCACAGACGAAGAATTTGATTTTTCAGATGAATCGCCGTGTCTCAGATGCGGAAAATGTGTTCAAAACTGCCCGATGAGACTCGTTCCCGCTCAGCTTAATGCATACGCTAAGATAGGCGATGCCGAAACATGTGCAAAATATGATGCTATGGACTGTGTTGAATGCGGTGTATGTTCGTTTAACTGCCCTTGCGGAAATCATATCACTCAAAGAATCAAACTTATCAAAAGAAAAATCGCGGCAAGCCGCAAAAAGAATTGAGGTGCAAAACTTTGGCTAATTTAGTTATATCATATTCGCCGCACATAAAAGGCAAAAACAATATCAGAGCATTTATGCGCGATGTTATTATTGCACTTATGCCGGCACTTTTGGGAAGCGTATATTTTTTCGGACTTGAAGCACTTTTAGTGTGTCTTACGTCTGCCGCTTTCTGCGTACTTTTTGAATTTATATGGGATAAACTTACCGGAAAAGAAAATACAACCGGTGACCTGACAGCTATTGTAACAGGTATTTTGCTTGCGTTTTGTCTGCCGGCATCGATACCGCTTTATATGGTTGTTATTGGTGATGCATTTGCAATAATTATTGTTAAATGTTTCTTTGGCGGTGCAGGTAACAACTTTGTTAACCCGGCACTTGCGGCAAGAGCATTTCTTCTTGCCTGCTGGCCTGTTGAGTTGACAACATACCCTGTTCCAAAAGACCCGTTTGGATGGTTTTCATCATTCGATGCAGTTTCGGGTGCTACTCCGCTTGCGGTTATTAAAGGTACAGAAGCCGCATCTGCGGAAGCTGCTTCATACACAGAGCTTTTCTTCGGATATGTTGGCGGATGTATTGGCGAAGTATCGGTATTGCTTCTCCTGATTGGTGCGGCATATCTTGTTATAAGAAAGGTTATAAGTCTTGTTATACCGGTTACATACCTTGCAACACTTGGAATCTTTTGCATGATTTTTTCTGATTTCAGCTTTTTATGGAACATTATGGCTGGAGGCGTTGTGCTTGGAGGATTCTTTATGGCAACCGATTATGCCACAAGCCCGGTTACGAAATGGGGTCAGTTTGTGTATGCATTCGGTGCAGGCTTAATTACAGGTGTTATCAGAATATACGGCGGTTATCCCGAAGGTGTTACATATGCAATTTTAATTATGAACATCATAACTCCTCTTATTGATAAATACATAAGACCGGGAAAATTCGGAAGTAAGGCGGTGAAAGCATGAGTAAAGAAAATAATAAAACAACAATAATCAAACTTGCATTAATTCTGTTTGCTATAACCTTCTTTGCAACTCTTGCTCTCACGCTGTGTAATCATCTTACACAAAACCGCATAGCAGCGCTTGCCGAAATTAATGCTGAAAAAGCAAAACAGGAAGTAATAAGTGATGCAAGCTTTGAAGAGATTGATATTGATATGGCTGAGTTTGAAGCTTTAAATATACTCAATGTATTCAAAGCCGATAAAAACGGTGAATTTGCCGGATACTGCGTAAATGTTGAACCAGCGGGATTTGGCGGCGGAATCAATATGTTTGTTGGAATCGGTCCTGACCTTGAAACGATTACCGGAATCAAAATCATATCAATGAGCGAAACCCCGGGTCTTGGCGCAAAAGCACAGGAAGAAGCTTTTTCGGGTCAGTTTGCCTCCGGTAAAAAAGCACCTCTTACGGTTGTTAAAAACGCATCTTCTCCAAAAGAAAACGAAATTGATGCAATAAGCGGTGCAACAATAACTTCCGATGCTGTTGTGTTGGGTGTTAACAATGCAGTTGAAGCAGTAAAAGCAATTGATGAAAAGGAGGGGAAATAAGTTGAAAGAAAACAGCAATTTAAAAGTACTTTCAAACGGATTATTCGCAGAAAACCCAACGTTTATTCAGCTTTTGGGTATGTGCCCCACTCTTGCGGTTACAACATCTCTTATAAATGCTATAGGAATGGGTCTTTCAGCAACGTTTGTTTTGATTTTTTCAAATCTCGTTATATCACTTTTAAGAAAATTTATTCCCTCAAAAATCAGAATAGCATCATACATTGTTGTTATAGCAGCATTCGTAAGCGTTATTGAAATGCTTCTGAAAGCTTATCTGCCGTCTATCTCAGATGCACTCGGTTTATTTATACCGCTGATAACCGTAAACTGTATAATTCTTGCGCGTGCAGAAAGCTTTGCTTCCAAAAATAAACCCATACCGTCTGTTTTTGACGGTCTCGGAATGGGACTCGGATTCACTCTTGGTCTGAGCATTCTCGGTACAGTAAGAGAAATCCTCGGTGCAGGTCAGATACTCGGAATTTCAATATTCGGTGCAGGCTTCAAACCCGCTCTGATGTTTATTCTTCCTCCGGGTGCATTTTTAGCATTGGGCATTATTCTTGCAATATACAATATGATTAATGATAAGAAAGGAGCAGGTAAATAATGAATTATTTAAGTGAATTTTTCTCACTCGCAGTTCTGGGTGTTCTGATTGAAAACTTCGTATTGGTTAAATTCTACGGTATCTGCCCTTTCCTCGGGGTATCCAAAAAGACCGATACAGCCCTCGGAATGGGTATGGCGGTAACATTTGTTATGGTTCTCGCATCACTTCTTTGCTGGCTTGTTCAGCACTACATTCTCATTCCGCTTAACGTTGAATATCTGCAAACACTTGCATTCATTCTTCTCATTGCAGGCCTTGTGCAGTTCGTGGAAATGTTTGTTGCAAAAACGGTTCCGGCTCTTTACAATTCGCTTGGCATATATCTGCCGCTCATAACAACAAACTGTGCGGTCCTTGGTGTTACACTTGTAAATGTGCAGAGAGATTACAACCTTTTCCAGTCTGTGTGCTTTGCATTCTGGTCGGCTATTGGTTTCACGGTGGCAATTGTGCTTTTTGCAGGTGTGAGAGAAAAGCTTGAAACCGCGCCGATTCCCAAATACCTCAAAGGCTTCCCTATTGCTCTCATAACAGCCAGCCTTATTGCTATGGCATTTCTGGGATTCCAGGGTTTGAAATTTTAAGGGAGGACTAAGATATGTTAGATTCAATTTTATATCCGGCACTTGCAATAGGTGCAATCGGACTGTTTTTCGGTCTGGTGCTTGCAATTGCCTCTATAATTTTCAGAGTTGAAAAAGACGAAAGAATTGACAAAATAGAAGAAATTCTTCCCGGTGCAAACTGTGGCGGATGCGGATATGCAGGGTGCTCAGCATTTGCACAGGCTATTGTCACTGAAGGTGCACCGGCAACAAAATGTAATCTTATGACTACCGAAAAAGCATCTTCAATTGCAGAAATCATGGGAGTTGAAGCCGGCGAAATAGTGAAAAAAACTGCGATTCTTGCCTGCGGCGGAAGTTGCGACAAATGCTCCGATAAATGCGAAATATACGGTATCGACGATTGCATTACCGCAAGTCAACTCGGAACAGGCCCGAAAAATTGCGAATTTGGTTGTATGGGTCTCGGAAGCTGCGTTAATGTTTGTCCTGAAGGTGCAATATCAATTGTTGATTCAATTGCCCGAATCGACAAAGAAAAATGCATTGGCTGCGGTAAATGCGAAAGCACTTGTCCTAAACATCTTATTCATCTTGTTCCCGACAAGAGAACTGCAATTGTGAAATGTTCATCATACGACAAAGGCGTTCTTGTTAAAAACTATTGCGAAGCAGGATGCATCGGATGCAGAATATGCGAAAAGAAATGTCCGAAACAGGCGATTGCCGTTGTTGACAATCTTGCAAAAATTGATTATTCAAACTGTGTGGGATGCGGAATATGTGCTAATGCGTGTCCGAAAGGCGTTATTGAAATAATCAACAAACCTGTTAAGAAAGCAGAAGTTCAGGAAGAACAGCAAGCAATTTAAACTGACATACTCTAATTTCAAAAAAATAAAGCCTCATATTTATCCGTTTGGATTGATATGAGGCTTTATTAATTGTTAACTGTTATTTTTGTTTTCTATGGCTTCAAAATCCGAAGTTCCGTGTTTGCAAAGAGGACAGATAAAATCATCCGGAAGTGTTTCCCCTTCATACACATAACCACAAACACGGCACACAAAACCTTTTTTGCCGTCTGTGTCGGCTTTTGGTTTTACGTTTTCGTGGTAATGGGTATATGTCATTGTTTCTTTATTATCCATCACTCTCGCTTCCGTAACCGAACAGATAAACATTCCATGAGTGTCGAGGTCAACATAATCTTCAACCTTAAGCGACATAAATGAATTTATATATCTGTTGAGAAATGCAAGTCCGTTATCAGAACGCTGAAATTCAACATTTTCAAATTTATTGGTGTTACGTCCGCTTTTAAAGCCGAAGGTTTCGAATATTCCAAACGGTGCTTCAACGCTAAGGCAGTTTACATTCATTTTTCCTGTTTGTTTGATAGTGTGGTGAGAATAGTTTGACTTATTAATGGTTACGGCTATTCTGTTGGGAGTATCGGTAACCTGAGTAACGGTGTTGACAATAAGTCCGTTATCTTTTTTGCCGTCATTTGATGTCACAACGTAAAGTCCGTATCCGATTTTAAAAAGTGCATCAAGATTATTTTTATCGGCAGTGTTGTCTGAGCGTTCGATATATTCCATGCAAAGCTCATCTGCAAGCGAATTAATCTGAGCAATATTATCGGAATTTACGGCTGATTTAATACGCACGATTGTTTCTGCCCAGGTTATATTATTGCTTTTTTCAAACATCCCCCTCATTATCTTTGCCGCAAGAGGCGCCCACGTTCCGTTTTCAACGAGTGCAATTGTACGGTTCTGATAACTTCTTTCGGTAAGGGCATCTATAAAATGTCTCATAAAAGGAAAAATATCGGAGTTATAGGTTGTTGTGGCAAGAATAAGTTTATTATAGCGGAATGCATCTTCCACTGCTTCTGCCATATCGGTGCGTGCAAGGTCGTGAACAACAACCTTAGGGCATCCGTTTGCAACAAGCTTTTCTTTAAGCATATTAACAGCTTTTCTTGTATTGCCGTAAACTGATGTGTAGGCAATCACAATGCCTTCGCTTTCCGCCTGATATGAAGACCATGTATTGTACAAATCAAGATAATATCCGAGATTTTCAGTGAGTATGGGACCGTGAAGCGGACATATAGTCTGAATATCGAGACCTGCTGCTTTTTTCAGAAGTGACTGAACCTGAGCACCATATTTGCCCACAATACCGAAATAATATCTTCTTGCCTCGCATGCCCAGTCTTCGTCTGCGTCGAGAGCACCGAATTTTCCGAATCCGTCTGCCGAAAAGAGAACCTTATCTGCGCTGTCGTAGGTCACCATAACCTCAGGCCAGTGAACCATAGGAGCAAAAACGAAAGTGAGAATATGTTTGCCCAGAGAAAGGGTTTCACCGTCTGCAACAACAACTTTCTTTTCAAATTTCACATCAGGAAAAAAGCTTTCCATCATAGAAAATGTTTTGACATTTGCAACAATTTCCGTATCGGGATATGCCGACAAAAAATTTGCAATATTGGCGGAATGGTCGGGTTCCATATGCTGAATAATGAGATAATCGGGATTTTTACCGTCGAGAGCATTTTGAATATTATCTAGCCATTCGTGGCTGAAACGTGCATCAACGGTATCGAAAACAGCAATTTTTTCATCTTTAACCATATATGAATTATATGCCATACCATTTGGAACAACATACTGACCTTCAAAAAGATCTATTTCATAATCGTTAACTCCGACATACACAATATCGTTTGTTATTTTTTTCATATTAACCTCCGGAATTTTATATACTGTTATTATTAGAACCGTTTATAAAATTATTCTTATAAGCGGTAATTCATTTTTTAATATTATACAACATTTTTATGATGATTTCAATATAATTTTTAAACAGATTTTAAATCAGGGAAGTGGGTCTTTGAAAAAGCATAAATCAAACCGCTACAGTTATATTACCCTTTTCATTGCGATTATTATTACAGTTATAATTACTTTATCGGGAAAAAGCGTTGAGGTAGATTCTGATTTTGGCACAGTGAAATTAGGCATAGTAATGTATCACGGTTTCACATCAGAAGAAAAACCGTCGGAATATGTTATAGATATTGCAGATTTTGAAAAAGACATTATATTTTTTAAAGAAAACGGATTCAATTTTGTTTTTGCATCAGAAGTTGCGGATTTCCTTGACGGAAAAACCGTTCTTCCCAAAAAACCTGTTATGCTTACTTTCGATGACGGATATCTCAACAACTATACCGAGGCATTTCCTGTTTTGAAAAAACACGGTGTAAAGGCAGTTATTTCTCCGATAATGTATTTTTGCGAGGCAGACAGCACAGTTTCGCAAAGAAGCAGCGCATATTCAAACATAAACATAAGCGAAATAAAGGAAATGCATAATTCAGGTCTTGTTGAATTCCAAAATCATTCCTATAATCTTCACTCCATAAATTTGAAGCGCCGCGGAAGTTCAAAAAGCAAAAATGAGAGTTCCGATCAATACCGCACAATATTTTACGAAGATACAATAAATGCTCATTTATCGCTAAAAAAATTAACAGGAAATTCACCTAAAGTGTATGTTTACCCATTTGGTGAAATCAGCAGTGAAAGCAAGTCTGTTTTGTGGTGCATGGGATACAAAACCGCTCTCGGATGCGCAGAGGGATTTAACAATTTATATCCGTCACCGTATAAAATTCATATTCTGAAAAGATTCAACCGAACTCCCGAATTTAATATTAAAAATGTTTTTAACTATTGATTAAATTGCATTTATGTGATAAAATGTATAGAACAGACATCTGAGAAAGGACGTTGGATATGGATAGTTTTATGGAATATATGATAAAGCAGAAAAAAACAAAAAAAACAATACTCAAAAGCATAGCACTTATGTTTGCGGCTCTTCTGATGTCGCTTGTGCTTACTTTCATTTTTCTTTTTATTATACCTCCGGCAATCAGCATATTGCCAATACTGATTTTTGCAGTATTTTACCTTGCCTACAGAATCACGGTATCGTTTGATCTTGAGTTTGAATATATACTCACCAACGGTGAGCTTGACATCGACAAGATAACCAACAAAAAAAGAAGAAAACGTTTGATTACTGTTCACTGCAAAACATTTATTGCATTCGGAAAAGTGGGAAGCGGCGAATATTCAAACGAGGAAAACTCGGATTTTTCCAAAATAATAGTGGCAAATGCAAATTCTTCCACTTATGATGATTATTTTGCCGTTTTTTACGTGAATGGTCAGAAAATGAAGCTTATTTTTAACCCGACTCAAAAAATGATTGATATATTCAAAATATATGCTCCAAGAGTAGTAAAATAAATTTTAACGGTGGAATTATGAATAATAACATTATCGAAATATATTGTGATGTTTTAAAAAAATTTGAAACATCAACATCACTAAGTCCGATTACTCACGAACTTATATGCTCACTTTTCAAAAAACGTCCTGCAGATTCATATAAGGGAAGCTGCGGAAAGTTATTTGTGTGTGCAGGTTCAAAGGGTCTTACGGGAGCTGCAATAATGGCATGCCGCTCTGCTCTCAGATGCGGATGCGGTCTTATATCGCTCGGTTGTCCGGAAAGTCTGAACACTGTTTTTGAAATATGCCTTACAGAAGTTATGACAGCACCCCTCAAAGATGATTTTGGAATTATCAGCTACGATTCATATGGCGAGATTTTATCAAAATCAAATAATTCCGATGCCGTACTTATAGGTCCCGGACTGGGACGAAGTGAAGATGTGGTCAAAACAGTGTGCCGTCTTACCCAAGAATGCGAAGTACCTTTGATTATTGATGCGGATGGATTATATGCCATCTCAAAAAATCCTGAGGTAGTTAAAAACGCACGTTGTCCGATAATTCTTACACCACATGTTGGTGAGTTTTCAAGAATTATCAACAAAGACACCGGATATATACTAAACAATCATAAATCCCTTGCTTTGGATTTTGCCCGGGAATACAACGTAACTCTTGTTTTAAAATCACACCGCACGGTTGTTGCATCGCCCGACGGAAAAATATTTGAAAACATACTCGGCGGACCTGCAATGGCAACAGGCGGTACGGGTGACGTTCTGGCAGGTGCAATTGCATCATTTGCCGCTCAAAGTTCCAACGTTTTAAAATCGGGTCTTGCCGGAGTATATATACATTCTCTTGCTGCAGATATGGCAACATATGAAACCGGTGAATATTCACTCATACCAAGCGATATAATTGAATATATTAAATATGCCGTGAGAGAAACATCTCGCCGTGCATAAAATATTTGGGAGGAAACAGCTTGAAAAGATTCATTGCAATCCTTAGCCTGTTTTTACTCATGATAAACTTTTCCGCATGCGAAAAAAAGAAAACCGGAAACGGGGATATATACTCTGAAATCCACACCAGATACTATTCAATAAAAAGCTACAGTGCAGATTGCACCGTCACTGCCTACACAACGGGCGGAGAAAACACATATGAGTGCAGTGTTGATTACGACAGCTCTGCGCCGGGCTACAAAATAGTGTCGGATGATCTGACAGTTTCTCTGACACCGGATAAAACAATAATCACAAAAGGCGACAATACGATTGAATCTGTTCCGTCTGATGCCGATATGTACATATTCGTAAACACATTTTTTGAAAGCTATTACGAAGCAGAGGATACAACAATAAGCGTGAGCGAAAATGCCGACTCCAAACAAACTCTTTTAGAGTGCAGTCTGATTAATCCAACGGATTTTGCATCAAGCATGAAGCTATGGATTGACAACGATTCCGTTTTGCCGCAGAAAATGCAGGTATTCAACAAAAACAACGAAATGACAAGCGAAATAATATTTAATAGCTTTAAATTTAATCAATAGAGTTATAAATGCCAAAATTAATGGTAATAATATTATCACCGTAGTGTAGCAGTTTATTTATAAACCGTGTTACATAGCAGCAATTACATTGATGCAGTTCAAGCCCGGAATGCGGTGAAAACTTTTAATCCCCTGATTTGGCATAAAGTGTATTTGACATTTGTGTCGAAACAAGTTATAATAAGGTATAAAAGATAACAGCAAAGAATGGGGGCTTGATCAGATTGGCACGGAATAAAAAAATACTTATAAGCTTACCGGATTCCCTACTCGATGAAGCCGACAGCATGGCAACACGCCAAAATGTAAACCGAAGTGAGTTCATAAGAGAGGCTATGAAGCTTTATATCCGAGAAAAAAAGAAAACAGAAATTGCCGAAAGGCTGAAAAAAGGATATGAAGAAATGGGTCAGATGAATCTCGAATACTCAGAATTCTGTTTGCAGGCAGAAACCAGTGAACTGCAACTCTACGAGGATAAACTTGCGGAGTGTGAATAATTTTGATTGTAAAAAGAGGAGACATTTTTTACGCCGATTTAAGTCCGGTTATAGGATCTGAGCAAGGCGGTGTGAGACCTGTTCTTGTTATTCAAAATGATGTTGGCAACAAATATTCGCCAACAGTGATTGTCTCTGCCATCACAAGCCAACTGACAAAAGCAAAACTTCCAACCCATATCGAACTTTCAAGTCAACTTTATCATTTGCCAAAAAATTCGGTTATTCTTTTGGAACAAATTCGCACTCTAGACAAGCGAAGATTGAAAGAAAAAATCTCGCAAGTGGACGAACAAAAAATGAAAGAAGTCAATAG
>JAZSOL010000057.1:0-33867 GCA_045536915.1 Clostridia bacterium | reverse complement strand
AAGTGGGATCCGATTACGAACCCACTTATCGACGTTACTATTATACCGCGTTGCACATTATCTTGTCATCGGCAAAGCTGTGCCAATTTTGTGCCAAGTTTATGCCAATATATAAAACGAGACGGAAGGCATATAATTATGCCCACCGTCTCTTCATAACTGTACAGCAATCACTGTTTTCGGTTCCAACATTATGCGTTATCTCCCACACGAGAGCTTCTATCAGCTGCCTTTGCGTATTTAGCAGCAAGCCATGCAAAATAATGCATTTTGGTAGATAGCAACAGCTCACTGAATGACTCAAAACTCATACCGAGAACCACGGAGTTTTCCGGTTTACTGCCGAACTTTGGAACAATAAGTCCCTTAGCATCAACCTCTCCCGGACCGCTGTTCACCCAAAACACAAGATCAGTACTGTCTCCGACCGTGAGCTTTGCTGTTCTTGATAAGCTTTTCCCGTCTTTGCGAGCCCTACCTCTTTCACCAAGAATTTTCGCTGATGTACCGCCAAGGTGTTCAAACAAAGGACTATCGTCTTTATTTTTCTTCTTGGTCTGCATCATATGCTTGAATTCACCGCATTCCAGTTTTCGGCACAACTCCAGATATTCATCCACATTGATGTATATGTGGACATTATTAGTCTGTCGCTGACCTGATGGCTTGTTCACATCGTATGTAGCAAATACGAAATGGATTTTACCTATATCAAATGCATCGTTTAGGCTTTCAACAAAGCGGTTTCTCGCATCTTTGCGAGTTATCTGATTGACATTAAGTTGTGACATTACCAACACCTCGCTTACTGATACATTTTGAAAGTGCAGATACATCCTCAATACCAACGAGCCATAGCCCATCTCTGCAGATTGATGCGTGCTCCCAGGTTGTTTCCAGACATAACGAAAGCAATGTCTCCGAAAGGTTCATGGCAATAGATCTGCTTGTGCCTGCATCATGAGGGATATTGTCGTAGCGGACACTTGCATCTGCAGCGATAAAGTTAAGCAATATATTAAGTTCTTCCACCGTGAATGTATCGTCTTCCGTCGTGGCTGCACACCAATAGTTATAGTCTTCGTACCTTGCGGTACAGATTACTTCACGTCCAAGCAAAGTGGATATAATCCCACCGATAATGTTTGCCACCTCGTTCCAGTGAAGCTTCATGGCATATTTGACACGATTATTCATAATGATTTCCTTTCTGCCTATAAAGGCTGTGAATGTGAATTGTCACGGACATATTGCTCATAGAATACAGTTTCGTCTTTATCACTCTGATAAACACCTATGCAAACCTTGTGACAGGAGCTGCGTTCCGGATTGTATTCCACAAAGCAAAGACGTTCGTCCTTCTCAAAATCTATAAGGTCAATATTAATCGCCGGGAAGTTCTCATCATCAATCGCTGTCGCTCTGATCGTTGTCCCGTCCGGAAGCTGCAAATCAGTATGAGGGTATTCCTGCATATATTTCTCAGACTCATTTGAGAGCGAGAACCGTTTTTTATCGCGTTTTGCAATTGAATATTTTGCACGCGCTTTATACAGTTCATCATAGAGAATTGAAAATATCTGACTGACCTGATTTTGAGTGAACTCATAATTGCATTTCATAGAGCAGTTTCCGAGAAGCCTGATCATTTTGATGAGCTTATTGACTCTCGCCTCTGCAATCCTTATGAAGCGGTCGGATTTCGATTCTTTACCGTTATACATAAAATTTCCTCCATAAATGAAAAACGGCGCAGCAATCCTAAGATTTGCTGCGCCGCAATAATGTGCTGATAAATTACTTATCGGATACCAGCAAGTTTTCAAACTCTTCTTCTGTCAGTGTTCGGATGCCAAGATTTAACGCTTTTTGAAGCTTGTTCCCGGCCTTTTCACCGACGATTACATAGTCTGTCTTTTTTGTTACAGATGAAGCCGGGGTTGCACCCAGCGAAATGATCTTCGCCTGAATTTCATCACGGGTATAGTTCTCAAGCTTTCCTGTAGCAACGATGGTTTTTCCGTAAAATACTGTTTTCTCAGTAGCGTTCATAGTATGATTCTCCTTTATAAATTTGATTTTATCAAGCAGCGGACGCCAAAGCTTCGCTTCCTCCTCATCTGCATACCATGTGTATATGTTGGCACGCATAGTCTGACCGAAATCAGGAAGTGCTGTGAAGTCATAGCCATCAATGATAGCCTGCTCAAAAGCATTCCAGTCTCCGTCAAAATACTGGTTGATGATTTTTCCTGCATGTCTTCCAACCATAGGAATACCAAGTCCGGCAATAAACTTATCGAGCGTACATTTTCGGCTCTTTTCGATAGATGCCTGCAATCGCTGATATGATTTTTCACCAAAGCCTTCTGTATTTACAATTTCATCCTTATGTTTTTCAAGCTCATACAGGTCTCCAAAATTGCGTATCCATCCACGTCCGATAAACTTTTCCAGGGTCCTTTCCGAAAGTCCCTCAATGTTCATACGTGTTTTCTCGCAGAAGTGCACGAACTTCTGGACCAGTCTGGCAGGACACTCTGAATTATTGCAATACAAAAAGCTCGTTCCGCCGGATGTAGCCTTCACTGTTAAAGGTTCGCCGCAGCACGGACAAGTCATAGGCAGCTGATATGTATTACTCTGCGTAACATTCTCCTGAATCTGCGGAATAATCATATTTGCTTTATAAACCTTGACTGTATCGCCAATCCCGAACTTGAAACTGTTGAAAATGTCGAAATTATGCAGGTATGCCCGGGTGACAACCGTACCGTCGATAGTAACCGGTTCCAGAATGGCAGTAAGGCTTACCATACCTGTTCTGGTAGTAGCAAGCTCGACTCCAAGAAACTTAGTATCATAAAGCTCGTCTTCCCATTTAAGGGCTATCAGTCGGCGCTCATGATGACCTGTTGCTCCAAGGCTCTTACCATAAGCGATATCAGCATATTCCATAATGAGTCCATCCACTGCGTATTTGTATTCCTTGGGATTGAATCTGTCAACTTCATGCTGAATCTCCTCAAGTGTAGAAGGTCCGTAAATCCTTTTATGCGGGACAACATCAAAGCCGTTTGAAGCAAGGAAGTGGAGCTGTTCCTCTTTATCATAATGACTGATTTTATCAGAAATCAACTCAAAGGCATAAAACTCCAAACATCTTTTCTTTGCTTCATTTGCATTAAGTTTCCTGGTGCTTCCGGATGCCAAGCCTCTCGGATTTGCATATGGTTCCGGCAGACCGGAATTGATCTCATCAAAGTTTTGCCATGATATCACGCCTTCGCCTCTGACTTCAAACGATTCCTTTACCGGAACAGTCAGCGGTATATTGAGGAATACCTTCGCCGTATGCGTAACATCTTCTCCGATTATGCCTTCACGTCCGCGTGTAATCGCTTGGACAAGCTCGCCGTTCTCATACCGAAGTACAAGAGTAAGACCGTCAAGCTTCCACGACAAGATAACATCCTTATCTCCTGCAAACTTCGCAAGATCCGCAACAGATTTTGTTTTTCCTGCAGAAAGCATCGGCTTTGTGTGTCTTACTTCGGTAAGCTCCTCAAGTATTTCTCCCGACACCTTCTGGGTGGGTGAATTGGACAGAATAAGCTTTGTGTCCCGCTCAAGACCGCTCAGCTCATCAAAGAGCCTGTCGTAGTCAAAATCGGTCATAATAGGATTATCATCCCGATAGTAAGCAATATCTGCCTCGTTAAGAATATGGATGAGTTCTTTCATCCTTTCAAGATTTGTCTGATACTTATTCGCACTCATTATTGTGCAGTCTCCTTTCATGGTTGTAATAATTTTTTGGCTTCATCCGGAAAAACTTCACCGAACACCTTCATGTACCTCTTGTAAGCAATGTGATTCAGAGGTCCTAAAAAGGAAGTTTCGCTCCAGCATATAAGTTCTTCTTCCGGAACATTATATTCGTCCGGTATGAACTCTGCACCATTATAATGTGGAGCTTGAGGCTTCATAAGCTTTTCCATTTTAGCCTTTGATGTGGTTTTGAGAATCAGTTGTCCTTTCTTTTTCGCAATTCTACACAGTAGCTTCTCGCAATATCCTCGTCCCTTATAGAAGTTCAGATGTGCCTGAAGCTGTCTGTATGCAGAGAAATGAAGTTCACGAACTTTGTCCGTTACATCTTCACAGATAATCTCTGCCAGTGTAGGAATAAGAAACAGGACATAATCTGTCTCAGGCAGATCATCAAACAAATGAATCACCGCCTTTTTGATTGATTTGCAGATGCACATTCATAAGCACCTACCTCCTTATATAGAAAAATATTTATATTGCAGGTAAGCCTTAAGACTCCCCGGAATATACCTGAACAGAGCCTTGAAGGCACTTGTTTATATAAAAAAAGAACTCAAAGAATATCTTCATTCTCTGAGTTCTTTTGAGTTTTCACCCTTGAGTATATACGACACAAACGCGGAGGAACGCTCCTGCGCTCTGTGTAGTTATGTGCTTCTTGACAAAGAAGCATAAGAAAATAAAAAAGTGCCTGATGGTACAAGACCTTCAGACACTTTGCAGACAAAGAAAACTGTAATTACCTTATAGGGTAACTGTGAAACTTATATTTATATTATATCAAACATTACCCGATAATGCAAGCGTTTTGACTAAGCGCACAGGGATTGCTTCTTGTATCTCGCTTCTGCATCAAGCAGAACCTTTCGTGCTCTGTTGAACATAGCACCGTCTACCGAAATCACATCCCAATAACAAAAGTCAACGAGGAACCTGTCGCTCGGGTTATATGACGGGTCAACAGATTTATAGATTCGATTGTATGCCTCTTTCTTGGCATCAGCATAGGTAATCTTCCCACACTCAACAGCTTTAATTAAATCTGCAAGCAGAATTTTAACCTGCTTTTCATATGCGGCATAAGCCTGTGGACGCAAATACATATCCCTATACTCGAACATTGCGTTATTTGCAATAATCGTGAGTAAACCGTAGCTGTATCCGCAGGTCTGTTTGTTGATAAAGGCTTTGAATAGGATTCTGTTGGATTCACCCTTTGCATCGGCATACCCCATCCCATTCTGCACCTTTATCAATGTGTTTTTAATGTAGTGTTCTGCAACATCGACAGCTTGCTGGGGAGTGTTGTCCGGAATAGCTTCGCGCGGGATTGTCTGAGCGTGCGCCGGTATGACGGAAAACACCGTAATCACCGCTATTAAAATGGATATGATGCGTATTTTGTTTTTTCTCATACTGAAAACCTCCTTTCATGTTTTCAATATAATTACACGGATATGATTTGAAATTTACAACAATCCAAACAAATTAATACGAAACAACTTGATATTATTCAGCAAAGCGAATATAATATATTATATGATATCTGACTGGAGTGAGTATGGTGAAATTCATTTCTACTACAGAAGCCGCTGCCAAGTGGGGACTTTCAAACAGAAGGGTTGCAATTCTGTGCGCCGAAGGTCGAATCGCTGATTCTCAGAAAATCGGTAACACATGGATGATACCTATAACTGCTCAAAAACCTGCTGATGCTCGGATAAAGAGCGGTAAATATATAAAATCCAATTGCAAGGAGAATTCGAAATGATTGACTTAACTTCCGTAACCCGACAGAATCACACTTTTTCTTAATATAAGAGATGTCGGCGATGTCGGCAGCAGCACAATACATGGCGCGAACATTGGCGCGAACAAAGAAAATGGCGTGAACATTGGCGCAAACGAAGAAATGATTCTTAAATTTATCTCAAAAAATCCTACTGCTTCATCAAGAGAAATATCTGATGCATTGCCAATTCCATTACGATCAGTGTAGCGATATTTGACTAAATTGCAAAAATCTGAGATTATAGATAATGACGGTGATAGAAAAAATGTCAAATGGATTATTCTAAAATAACTTTGCAGGGTGACTAAAGATGATATATGCATGTGATAACTGTCGGTTTCTTTTTGAAAGAACAAGTGAACCGGAACAATGCCCCGATTGCGGTAAATTTAATATCCGATCTGCAAACGAGAGCGAAATTTCCGAATATGAAGAACGTAAACGGGAAATGAGCTTAAATTGCCGGGGATAATAAAACACCGACAAGAATGATGACTTTTGACCGCGTTAAAACATCTCTATATCCGATTCAGGCGGTGATAATATGCCAAGACAATTCAAAACAGCAAGAAAGATGTGTAAACTGAAGTTGCTTGAGGCAGCGGAAAAGCTTGGCGTTTCTCAACCAACGCTCAGTTCATGGGAAGCCGGAAGAAAATCTCCGACCATTGACAGTGTTCTCAAAATGGCTGAGTTATATAAGGTTTCAACAGATTTCCTGCTTGGTAACACAACAAATGGCAGTGTTCGGCTAAACGGAAGTGAAAAATCAGATATTCAGATACCTCAGGCAAACCTTCGTATCATGCACGGACAACCGGTATGGTCAACCGAATACGGCTGGATGATTGTTGATTCTATAAGCATGCTGCTTTTAGCTCCGGACAATGTCGTTGTGCCGTTTGAGGAAGCGAAAGAGATATATTACAAAGCTCCGGAATATTCAGAAGGTGCAGTTCCAAAAACACAACCCATTGAAAGTTTCGAGCTTCGAGAATATGACAGAGTATGGGTTGAACCGATTTCAACGGATTCACACCTGCGATCAAAACTTCGCGGATGGTACAGTATCAAATGCGACTGGGTTGAAAACAGCGCCGGATGCAGATTTTCATATGACACCTATACAGTGCAATGGTTGGCATTTTCTGAAATATAGATGCAAGAGGACTTCGGAAGTACTAAAGTTCCGAAGTCCTCTTTCTAATTATGTAACTGATTTGCAACCTCTATGTTATTCAGCTTCTGCTTTCTTTTTCTTCTTTCTGTAATACCAGGCAGCTCCACCTGCAGCAATTGCAACAGCGCCTCCGACACCCGCAACAGCATATCCTATATCAGAATATATCTCTATCTCAATTTCTTCTGACACACCACTTACTGCTGTTGCGGTAATCACAACCGTTCCCGTTTCATAAGCAGTAAGCAATCCGCTTCCATCTATGGAAGCAACAGTTTCATCACTTACACTCCATTCGATCTCCTTATATGTAGTGTTCTCAGGTTCGATTATAGCTTGAATCTGTAATGTACTGTTCTTCTTTATTCTTGGTGTCTGAGCCTCGTTTCTTTCAATATCATCAGGCAATATAAACTCAACGCTTTTAGCATCAATGGGCTTTACCTCAATCAGCAAGGTATCTGTCAGCTCCTTATGTGTTGCTGTAACAGTTGCAACACCTACACCTTTACCAATTATTCTGCCGTCAGCAGACACAGAAAGCACATTTTCATCAGATGAGGCCCATTGCACCGCTTTATTAGTGGTGTTTTGTGGCATAAACACGCATTTCAGATATTCGCTATCCCCGAGCAGAATTTCATCTTTGTTATCAGAAATGTTGATGCTATCTGCAAATACTTCCTTTACCGTGATATTGAATTTCTTTGATGTTCCTCTCGATGTCTTTGCAGTGATTGTTGCTGTCCCAACGCCAACAGCGGTTAATTCCCCCGTCAAGCTCACTGATAACACGCTCGGGTTTGAGCTTTCCCAATATACAGTCTTATCTTCTGCATTTGACGGATATACAGCTGCTTTAAGTGTTGCAGATTCTCCTGCATTTATGCTACCCGGAATATTAACTGCATTGATTCTTGTCGCGTACACCGGTTTCGGAGTGCTTGAGTAAGATGAACGCTTGCTTGACGAGCCGGCTCCGCCTCTGTATGGACATACACCGCTTGTGTGCAGATGCGGAGGATATCCGCCGCAGTGGTAGTGATAACGTCCGAGTCCGCTTTTGTTCTTATTATCTTTATGCCCGCCTCTGCCATCCGTTCTGCCGCTATGGGCAAAAGCTGTAATTGGCAAGCTTAATATAAACAGACACACAATAATAAGCGACAGGATTCTTTCTCTCATACCTTCACTTCCTTAACAAATCCACTTCATTTCCCGCCTTGTTACTATTACTGGTTCCCACATAGCAAAAGCGGTGACCGTCTTTCTCCAATATAGCCACTACAGATAAAACCCATAGTTGCTCACCTTCACACAAATACGCTCACCTTTATGAGCACATTTACATTTTATTATACTTCTGCTTACCATTTTAGTCAAGTGCTTACCGAAAAACACAGACATAAACACTGTCAGGAAGTATAATAATATATAAGAGGCAGGTGATCTGAAATGAGTGGTATAGTCGGTTTCAAGAACCGCGATAGGTTCATACAACTCGGTATTGCAATATCCACACTTCGTAAAATGCGTGGTTTGTCGCAGGAAAAGCTGGCCGAACTTGCTCAGGTCAGTCGTTCGCACATTAGTGCGATTGAAGCACCGGGTATTGCACATCCATTCTCCCTGGAGGTATTCTTTAACATTGCCGATGCTTTGGAAGTGGATCCGGGCGATTTAATTAACGCATCAGTATTTCCCGACAGAATTATCGGTAGCAAAAAAGAATAACCTCAAAACAAAAAAGTATCAGCCGTCTGTAGATATCAATTCTACAGACGGCCTTTGTTTTATACCTTGCAAATAATTATCGCCTTGATTCTGCTGCGATGCACAAATGGATTCTCCCAGTATCTCGAATCATAGGAATTTGCTGAATTGTCACCAAGAACGTAATAGCAATCTTCCGGTACAATACCTCCTCCTACTTTGTCCCCGGGGCTCGCGGCAATGCGCTTGATCATATATGTATCTCCATACCCGAAAACAATAATATCACCTTTCTCAAGCTCCGGGATTATTCGAATACCTATCACCTTACTTCCTGCCGGGATAGTCGGCTCCATTGATCCTGACGGAACATATCCGATGTAAATAACACAGCGGAACAAAACCATTACCAACACAAAGAATAGTACCGGGATAATAAACAGTTTTTTCTTCATACCGATTCGCGGTTAAGAGCCCGAAGCTCGGGAATAGAGCGAAGATGCTTTTTTGCCTTAGATATAAGTGCCGTTATCGTATTTGTTGTCTTACCGAATAAAGAGCCGATGTCTTTAGCGGTATATCCATCGTTCATAAGGAGCAAAGCATCAATGCCAAGTGCAACCGATGGCGAAACATTACGCTTCGCCTCCGATATAACATCATATAGCTCTATCTTTGCTGTATCGCCAAAATCTTTAGTCTCTTCCTTGAAAACAAGTCCAACATCCTCATACGCATCCTCCCTTGAATACTTTTTTGATGCATACACGAGAGTGTCGCATATTTCATTCCAGATCAGTCTGTATGCATATGTCGAAAATGTCCCACCCTTATCCGTCGCTGCAGCTTTGCTGAGCCCGATACAACCGATCTGGAACAGGTCGTCATATGTATAATGAGGAATGTTATGTAAGCCGCGGACCTTTTGCTGAATTACTTTGCCTACCAAACCGAGATTATCTTCGACTAATTTTTGTTGCTGAAGAGTGAGTTTCATGATGCAAGCGCACCCCCTGCCTTATATAGTCCGGATTTCTTCCTTTTACTGCGACACTGCTCAAGATATGCTTTACTCTGCTCAATGACCTGCTTACAGTAATATTCGCTCAGGTATCCAATATGCGCCTGAGACAGCGGGGCATCAATAATACTTGAAAGCCAGTAGTATGCATCGTCCTTTGACATGAACCCGGACTTATATAGCTGGTCGAAATAATGATGAGCGCTCCTGCGCAGTGCCCTGAGCTCGGAGTTTGCCATACTACCGACCGGAACCCTGGTCCCGGAATGTGTTCTTACGTAAGCATCACACTCCGGATAGTGTGAACATACATAAAGCATAGTATTTCTGCTGTTGTCCTGATAAATACCGTCAGCACTTCGCAGAATCACACTGCTGCCACAATACGGGCACCGCATGGGAGCTTTGTTCAATCCCTTTCTTTTTTTAGTCTTTTTACTCATTAAAGTCACCTCCGATTGTAAAGAAAAAGGCCGGAAAGTCTGCAAAAATGGCAATACAGAGCCAACGTGTCGGGAATTTTGTTGTCTCATCCCGACGATTGACTCTGTAAAGTATTAAGCAGCCCTCCGGCCCCATATTCAATTTGGCTTGCATCATTATGGATCGCTCTGTGCGCTAAATCCGTAACGGTTCCTTGTATCAATCATCAACAAGTCTAACACCGGGAATTCGTCCGATGTACCGAGAGCCTGGATGCAAGCTCCTGTCACGGTTATAGTATATCAAAATGCAACCCTTTCGTCAAGCCTATTGGTAAAGATTTGTGAATATTCAACATAACTTTTCTCAAAGTTTTGCTTTTTCGGTTTTGAAGTCAGTCTGGAGAGCAATTTTTATTAAAACTCGTCATCATCTTCGTCATCTTGCACAACACGCTTATTTTTATTTGAGACGTAAATTGCAATCAGAATACCTACAGCAACTATGCTGCCTACAACAAACATAACAATGTGTGATACAGGAATTACCTTTTCAATGCCTTCAATTTCCGCCATGACAGTTGTCTGAGGTTCATTCTCGCTCGTGACAGGAGCTTGCAATAACATTGCATCAGGAATTGCGACAGATGAATGCAGGCAAGAAAGGATATATTCCTTACTGCCTCCGATTTCAAGTGATAATACTCCGGTTTTATCTACCGCAATGATTGTTGGATATACGCCTGCATCAGTTCTGAGCATAAATTCAACCCCTGCCCATTCTATACCGAGCTGAATTTCAAGTTGTTGGGGTTCAACCACTTGAAGCTCATTACCCTCGGTCCCCTGAGCTGCAAAGACGTTGGTAACTGATGCACAAAATATGAGTATGGCAAATACCATACTGAAAAGCTTAGTTTTCATCAAGTTCACTCCTTTATTATGAAGGTCCGGAGAAATAAGTCCTCCGGACCTTGTTTTTAAAATTAGTCTATCCAGTTCTCGCCGTCGCTTGATGCCGCGCCGAGATGTGTGTTACAGGACTCCATCACATCATAGAAAAACCATGCGCTGCTATCGGTTATATCTGTAAATCTGTTGAGCTTGGTGAAGTTTTCGTTGATATGCTCTTTATCAGGATTACGTTCCGTTGCATGGTTAATTACGGTCACGGCTTCTGCGCGCGTAATTTTGTTATCACCGCGGAATGTGCCGTCAGCATATCCGTTGAGCCAACCTATTTCTTTTGCGACGGAGATTTCTTTAACCGCCCAGTAGCTTGAAGACACATCACTGTATCTATTGGTGTTTGAAACAGACGGTAAATCGCCGAATAAATCGTAGTATCGAACGCTCATAGCGACAAACTCCGCGCGTGTGACCTGGTTGTCTGCGCGGAATGTATTATCGGAGTATCCGCGTATTACGTCATATTTTTCAAGATATGCAACATAAGATGCATACCACTCATCAGAATCAACGTCCTTGAAAGAAGCTCTGCCGCTAATACTTTCATTCTTCGCTTCCGCAATAAGACGCGCAAAGATTGCCGCGGCTTCGCTTCTTCTCATGTTACCATTCGGTCTGAAGGTTCCATCCGGATATCCGAAGATATATGCTGTATGCTTAACACCCGGGAGCGTTAGCTTACCGGAAGCATCCGTGACTCCGCTTACTTCGTTACCGCTTCTGTCTTTCAGTACAACAGTATAACCAGGTTTTGCCTGAGAACCGGAAGTTACCGTAATTTTATAATAGTTATCATCCTTGAGCAGATTTTTGCCTGCAGGAAGTGTGAGTGTAGCTTGGGTCGTGGTTGTGGACTTGGAAACAGATACGGTCTTGCCGTCCTTATCGACAACATTCACGGTTGTAGATGAGTATGAGCCTCCGATTCCGCCGCCACTGTAGTAGCCACCACCGCCGCCAGAGGAGCTGCTACCGCCGCCACCGCCACCTCCACCGGAGGACTTGACGGGAAGTGTCACCTGACCGTTTGCATTGGTGGTGCCGGATTTGGAGGTGTTGCTGCTGTCAGTGATTGTAACGCTTACACCCGATACCGGCTTTGACTCTTTATCAAGAACCGTGACTGTTGTCTGATTACTTGTTGTCAAAGTCTTTCCTTCAGGTAATGTAACACTAATCTTGCCGTTACTGATTTTCACGAACGCATCAGGGATGATACCCTTGGTATCCTTTACCGATACGATATACTGTTGTTCGATCGTTTCACCCGGAGTGTCGGGAGTTCCGTCTCCGTCAGTATCCTTGTCCTCTTCTTCGGTCTTGTCGGTTACGTTAGAACCACCTTCGTTGTCGGTGATGTCTTCAGAAAGCGGTGGGAATACCGCAATACCCTTGTAATCAGTGGTATCCGTCATAGTCTTACCCACAGGTGTTTCTTCGCCGGACTCTGTCGGAACAATGACTTCGTTTACAATGACCACGAGGTCTTTCACCGGTGCCTGCGTTTCTTTATCAAGCACCTGCACGGTTATTCTGTTGCCGTACTCGATCAAGAGATTATCCGGAAGCTTTATATCAAGCTTATCGTCTTCCGTGTGAGTTATAAACGCCTTTTCCACAAAGCCCTTTTCATCGTTAACTGTTACGGAATATCCGTCAACCTGCGCAAATCCGTTCACATCAGTGAAATCAATGTTTGCAGGCGGGACAACTGCCTTACCATTCTCGTCTGTCAGATTGATTTCGGTCTTACCTGTTGTATCGGTAAAGCTAACAGGGATATCCTTGACAGGTTCGTCATCCTTTGTAACGGTCGCCGTGATACGGTTGTTATAATCAATATTTGCGCCTTCAGGAAGCGTGATACTGATAGCACCGTTCTCAATTTCAATAAAGGCATCAACAATCGGATTTATTTCGTCGGCGATAAACACAGTGTATCCATTTACAACTGCCATACCGGTTTCATCCGAGTAATCTTCCGAAAGCGGCGGGACAACGATTTTGCCGGATTCATCCGTAATGTCGGTATAAGTCTTTTCTTCAAGATCGGTTACAGTAATTGACTTATCTTTAACTGCCAGAGCTTCAGAGTCGAGTACTGTTACCGTAATGCGATTTGAATGGCTGATGCCTTTTCCTTCAGGAAGCGTAACCGAAACAGTTCCATCCTCGTTGTGTTTAACAAACGCATCTGCTATCAGACCGATTTCGTCGTTGACAATAACATTGATGTTATCGACAGTTACGTGCCCTTCATCATTTGTAAAACCTTCGTTTACCATCGGGAGTGTGACACGGCCATAGATGTCGGTTTTGCCTTTTTCTATATAATCATTGTCGCCGAGTGCAATGATGGTAACATTCTTCTGCGGATTACCATACTGATCCTCAACAGTTACAATTACGGGAGCTTCAACAGAAGGCTTTATACCTTCGGGGAGATCCACTACAATATTATTGCTCTCGCCGATGTAAACATCACAATCCGGAATAACCACATTTTCCTTGTCGGATACACGGACAACAAACGTAAGCTTTTCTTCATTTTCGTCTTTGCCGATGGTTCCGTTATCATCTCCTGTAGAGGACTGATTATTCGGAACCTTAAGCTGTCCGTTTGCATCTGTTGCACCTGTTGCTGCATTATTCGCTGCATCATAAACAAAGATCCGAAGTCCCGTTACAGCTTCCTGCGTTTCGGTATTGAAAACAGTGATAGTTGTCTGGTCCTTATAGTCCAGTAGCCTTTCCTCCGGAAGTCTGATGGTGACATTGTCATTGACATCAATTGTAATCTCGCTGTCAAAAACAGGGATGTTCTTTGAGTCTGTCAGGATGATGCTGTATGCGCCAACTAAAGCTTCGCCGTCCTCATCGCTGCGATCCACATCAATGAGCTGCGGAATCTCCGATTCCTGAAGTGCTATTCCGCAGGTTAAGCATTCGATATGCTTAGCTCCTGCGTGCTCGATGGTTGCAGGGGTATCTATAATCCAGTCTGACGGATTATGTCCCGTCGGCTCTGTGTAGTCGCTCTTATAATTATCCGGGCAGTTCTTGCACTGATACTCGGAATGCCCAAGACCGGTACATGTTGCAGGAATAACAGTTGCTTCATAGTCATGAGGAAGCTTATCCACATAGTTGCTTACATACTCATCATCACAGTCGGTGCATTTGAAAATACTGTAGCCGAGTGATGTACATGTTGCAGGAATCTTTGTTTCCTCATATGTATGCTCGGTGCTCTCCACAATCTCATCAATGTAGCTTGCTCCGCAATCAGGACACTCGTACACGGAATGCCCGTGCTCCACACACGTTGGTGGGATTACCTCTTTGTTATAATTATGAGGTGTCTTATCCACATAGTTGCCCACGTAGCTTGCATCGCACCCGGAACAGGTAAATGTCGAATATCCCAGACTGGTACAGGTCGGAGCCGTAACGTCTTCAACGTAGGTGTGCTCCAGCATATCGGTGTAGTCCGCTTTGTACTCATCATCGCAATCTGCGCACCTGAATACTGAATACCCCAGGCTCGTACAGGTCGCCGGAATAACTGTTTCCTCGTATTCGTGAGGAGTTGGATCCACATAATCTGACAAGTACGTGTCCCCGCAGCTTATGCAGGAATTGGTCGTGTATCCCATTGCAGTGCAAGTAGGTGCTGTAACTTCACTGTCATAGGCATGTCCTTTCGGAAGTTCAAGCACTGTTTCACACTCAACACACTTCTGAGGTTCTGTGCAGGTTGCTTCGTCCCCCGGAGTGTGTCCGGCAGCATCCATTGCCTGAATCATCTTTTCAGTACAACCTGTGTTTTGGCAGTTGTACTCCATAATACCTTCGCCTGTGCAGGTGGACGCGGTTACTGTATGCCCCTCATCCCAACTGTGTCCCAACTCATCGACATAGTCATCAACATAATTATATCCGCACATCGTACAGGTGGATGTTGTATAGCCACGATCTATACATGTAGGCTCTTTTGTAATTCTCTCATATGAGTGAGAGATAAGCGGCTGAATGTTATTAATGTAATTATCGCCACACACTTCGCATGTGTACTCTGTGTATCCTACGTTACGGCAAGTCGGGGTATGGTTTACAGACTTGTATGAATGAGCGCCCGTTGCAGTTGTCGTTTGATAGAAGTCACCGCAATCTGCACAGAGTGTTAACACAAGACCGCCCTGTTTGCAGGTTGCTTCTCTTATAACGATATCATCATAATCATGACCGAGTGACGGCGTATAGTTTCGCTTCTCAAGCTGTCCGCAACCGTTACACTGGAATCTGTCATATCCAAGCTCATCACAGCTCGGCTTTATTGTTTCAAGATAATGAAACTCGTGCTCGTGAGTTTGCGGAAGAACTACTATAGTTCCATTGCTATCTTCATCTTCGGCTACAAGCCATACATACGATACACCGTTTTCTGTCATAACCTCTCCGGCGTAGGAATAGTCTATTTCATAATAAACCGTGTAATATCCCGCCTGAGTATAATTCGGTGCAGATGTCTTCGTGCAGTTGTCAGCAGATGTTCCGTAGCGGATGGAAGTGCGAACTCCGCTATCTGACAAATCGCTTACAGCGAGAGTATGTGCTTCTCCGTCTTCAACACCGTAATAGGAAGTTACAACAGACTTTGCAGTTACATATTCACTTGTTTCATACCCACAATCACTACAGATTTCTGCAATATAAAATCTGTTGTTTCCGACCTGTCCGTCGATATTTTCAACAAAGCTATGCTCTTGGAGTCCTTGCGTTGCTCTTGCATATGTACCTTTGCAGAATTTACAGTATTCGCCACGTTTGAGCGTTGTAAGGTGGTACTCCTCATTGTAATGCTCGTGGGTTGTGTTATCAAACTGCAGGAAAAAGTTATTATCACAGCTATGCAACGAATAGACGTTGTTATTGAATCCATATGACTGTTGATTGCTTCCCGAGTTGATCGTTCCGCAGTTCTGGCAAACAACCTTCGTCCAATGATACCCCGTAAAATATGCATCAACGCCCGGGGTTCCGCTGTCGAGATTTCCTTGTCCTCTTCCGTCAATCTTTGTGCCATCCGAGTACCTTACATCTCGGTTAAGAGCTGTTTCACCCGAACGTGTGTATTCGGGCACTCTGTATGTAAGCACCGTTGTTTCCTTATCACATATAGCACAATACTGGGTTTCATACGTCGTTGTTGAATTTACATCGAGCTCATTGGTCCTGTTATTGGATGAGAGCCACATATCTGCAGGGTCTACATACTCATTGGACTGAGCTGCATAAGTTACCATCGGGAATGAGCTGAGAAGCATAGCCAGCGCAAGTAATGCTGACAAGAATGATCTTAATTTTGATTTGGTCTTCATTTGACAAATTCCTCCTTGTAAATTTCAGAAATTGAATTGGCTTGTATCGGGACATACATTGCGCATGAATGTCCTCTGTGATTACTAATATACGGGCAGAAAAGCTCTCGCGGATCAAGAAAAAGCATTTGCCTTCCCGTTTCACACGAGGGACATTTCTGCCCAGAGACATCTCTTTTCATAATATCGCTCCTTTTATTTTTATATAAAATCAGACCGCCAGACGACTATAGCTCTTATCAGCTTCATCGACACAGCGGTCAAGGATTTCATAGAATCTGGTTGGCTCAAGCTCTTTATCCAGCCAATGTGCTACGCGGTAGGAATAGCAGCCAACGTCTTTGTTGATGGAATGACTGCCCAGAATGCTTTTGAGGTTTAAGTCATTTATAAACCTTAATTGTCTCGTTTCACCTGTATTCTTCAGGGGGCGGGCAAGACAGAATACCATCAGCGGATGTAACTCAGAAAAGGAAATCTGCAAGTAATAGCCACGGTATCCGGTCATCACGGAGGTTTCATCCTGCTCCTCAATTTCCAGTATGGACAGAATCATTTTTCTGGTGTGCTCGGATATCTCCTTACGTCGCTGCTTTTCCTCTGCGTTGAGATTAAAACCTGACATATGTAACACCTCCTCTCGTCATACTCATTTTATACATCGCTATCTTGCCGCTGCAATGTGCGTGATTGCACCCCACATACGATTGGTGTTATAGTTGATGCCCAGAACTCTTATGGTAACTCTTGCACCCTTTGGCGGGCGGCCGCGCTTTGGGTAATTACACAAACAATCAATGCCACCGTCAAGGGAAACGAATACCCCGTTCACATCCACCAGACTGACCGTACCGACATATCGGTTCCCTATAGTGTACTTACGTAGTGCCTTTTCATACGGGTTCTCGCCCGCCTGCTTTACTGAGGCTTTAACGCGGATATGTTTTCGGTCTGACCTGTCGATCTCAAGGATTTTCACGAGTGCTCTTTGTCCGGGTGCAAAATATCCTTCTGCATCCATTAACCGCTGATAACTGAGTTCCCGCAACGGGATGAACACCTCAAGTCCGAACAGATCAACGAATATTCCCGAACGTACTACGGATACAACCCTGACTTCAGCACATATATCGGAATAAAGCAAGTAGTTCCCATCCCGGTCTGTGCCAAAGTAATAGCTCTTGCGCTTATTCCGCATCGCTTCCACACGGCTGCCCACTACAATCTTTGTTTTTGCATCAATACCCTTTACAATATAATCCACTTCCGCGCCAAGCCGCTTGTTCAGCATATAATTAAGTGCATAATCAAGCGGCTGACCTTTCAAATCATCCGGCGGTTCAACAGCTTCGTGCAGAGGAATGATAACCTTATACTCACCGTAAGCAAGGACTGCAAGGGATTTTGAAGGCTCCCCGGTCGGATTTTCAATGCCCTGAATTTTCCCAGACAGATGTTTTTTGCCGCGGTAGGATTCGAGCAGGTCGAGCAGCTCCGTCTTTGCTTTATCTGCATCGGTGACGACACCCAGCTCGTCATCAATTGATAAAATATCCGAGCGCTTTGGCAGACTGATTCTAAGCTTAGGCTTATCAGCAATCTCGACGCCGTCCGGGTTGGCATTCTTATCAGAACCCGGCGCTGTATCAGACTGATTTTGTGAATCTTCAGGATTCGCTTTCCGCCTTCGGGTTCGCTTTGGCTTTTCAGGTTCGGTCTGGTTCTCATCGTGAGTTTCTGCCGCCTCTTCGGCAGCAGGGGGCTCTGGAGCGAGATTTTCCAGAGTTTCTGCATCAGTCTGAGGAGATGCATTGTTTTCTCCTGAATTCATGGCGTCTTCAAAGCCGGCGGCTGAAGGGTTTTCTTCGTTTGGTTCGGTCTGGACAATGGGCACGTCTTCAGATACAGTCTCATTATTGGAGTTAAGCGCATTCATGATGGTGGCTTCATCAGATACGATTTCAGTTTCGGTCTGGGGTAACGATGTTGCCACTTCGGAATTCTGACTACGGTCTATTAAATTAGCTTCATTTTCTCCCTCAAGTTGAGGAGTTGTCACTTCTTCAGGAGTAACTGTAGGTTTCTTAGCTGGCATAATTCATACCTCCTTATAAATTAAAATTCAATTGGCGGGGTTGCTGAGCTGTAGAGTTTTCTCCTTGAACTCGGTTTGGAGTCAGGCTGTTTTTCTTCGTTTTTTTTCGGAAGAATCATTTCGGCCGGACTCTGGGTATCCAAATTTACTGGATTATAGAAATCAGTATGAGGAAGCGCCGACGGGGTGTAGTCCATGATGGAAACGCGTTTAATCATTTTGCTCATCGGATGCTTGGTAAAATCGAACTTATCAAGCTTCAGTACATTCTGTCCTCTTATAACACACAGGAGTTCTTCGTTCGGAAGCCGAAGAACTTCATCAGGAGTAAGAAGTTTTCTTCGACCTTGCCCTTCAGTATGACGATATTGCGGTATTACCTGCGCAACTGCCATAGTTTGCCGCACTGTCATGGTAGTATCAATCTGAATACTCATTTCTCCTGCACGCTCAGAATAAAAGCTGGCTGTTTCGCTATCCGAGCAACCGAGCATAAGTTGCAAGTCCGCATTGCCGAGTATCTCAAGCCAAAGGTTGTTCGGATACCTGTTCTGCAACTGTCCCAGACTCTGTACAGCCATCATAACCTTTATATCCCTTGAACGAATAACACTGAGTGTTCTTGCAAAGTCAGATCCGTCTGCCGCACTTCCGATTTTGCCTATGTTATTAAACTCATCGAGTATCATATTAACGGGCACGTCACAGCGCTGTTCGGAAGTGGAGTCGGCGTACCGAGTCAGTTTGGTAAAAAGGAATGAAAAGAACAGAGATGACAGAAACGCCATCGTGGTGTTCTGGTCGCTGAGGATTATAAAATACGCGCATTTGCGTTTACCCGGTGCAGTAAGGTCTATGTCAGACCGACTTGTGATTACTGCTACGGATTTATTCTGCAGTACCTGCAATCTGGTTCCGAGTCCGATTATAATTCCCGAACGCACAGTATCACTGGCTTGAGCAAACAAGTTATACGGTGCACGTGCCGGATGATCCATCGGAAGCTTTTCAAACATTGCTGTAAGCTGTCGCTCACTATACTGAGTCAAAAGCTGATACACTGCAGGTAGGTTTTTCATCTCGGGTGTTCTGCTTGGATCAAAGTCCACATACAAAACAAGCGCTTTCAACAGATTAGCTTCGCCGTTATCCCAGAAATGGTCGCCCTTCCCGCTGCTGGTGTTCCCAATTATGACATTGGTCAAGTCTTGTGCAAGTAGCGTATCTCCCTGTAAGTCTGACATACAGTTCCACGAATCACTATGCTCAGGATGCACGAGATTGAATACCTTCACTTCGTAACCCTCACTTCGGAACAGCTCAGCGGTATCCGAATAAAGCTCGCCTTTTGGATCGGTGATTACTACAGACTCACTTCGTTTTATTGCTTGGAACAATGCGTTCCGGATGATGGCGCGCGACTTCATAGTTCCCGATGCACCGAATATGGCAATGTGTCGGTTCAGTTTGGTGTTCTTTGGTAGGCAAACCACATTTCCATTGTATTCACCGAGTATAATACCTTCAGCTTTTCCAGGGGTAGCTATTTCAAGAACATCCTTCATCTCATTTTCTGTCATCCAAGATGCAGTACCATAAGCACCTGTCTTGCTCTTTGCAAATCCTCTCGGATCATACTCCTTGCCGTCAAACTTATCATGAAGCTTGATATATGCAAAGATGCCACCACCCACAGCAAGAATTATAAGCATCGCTTTTAACCCGTCAGAAGTAAATGACTGCCGGAAGCATCTTATTAAATTCCAGCTCAATGCGGGCATCGGAGTATCGCCCGAAATTCCACCCGATTCCAGCCAGAGGGAATAGTTAGCCAGCAATTGTCCCAGTAGCCCCGACAAATACATCAGCGCTGCCAATCCCAGTATGACAATAATTGCAATTCCCAGTGCTCTTTTCTTACGGTCCATGATGAATTCACCTCCTTACATAAGTCCAAGTTCTTCTTCCACCAGACTCATTTGAATAACCTTGACATTTGCAAGTCCTGAAAGAAACTCGTTTACATAATCCGCCTGGAACTCGAAGCATATCACTTCACTGTCATACCGATTTGCGGAAACAGCTTCTTTAAATCGAATGAGCCTCGCGATATCGCCATCCAAGTGCGATAATATATATTTATTATCAAAGAAAGCATCATACTCGAAAGAACCGAGACCGCAAGATAAACTGTCAGACTCAAACAGAGTATCAAGAAGTTTTTTACTGACATCCTCGATGCATATAATCTTCAATAACCTGATGCCGTAATCATTGAGCGGCACAAAGTGTATATGATGATAAATTCTGTCAAACCGAAACTCAAGTCGTTTGCTCGCCTCATTGTCCTCCAGTGTATCCAACAACACTTTGTCAGACTGACCGAAAAGAATCGCTGAATCAATATCAATAATGCCGGCATTCCATCTGGCGGTTTCGATTAAACTGTGCAATGCCTTGAACTCTCCCATACCTGACCACTTCATAACAGAGTTGCGGGTGTTGTACACTGCAAAGCATTTCCGATGCGAAAATACAGCACCGACAATTCGTGTGAACATTGTTTTATTCATCTCAAGCTGACCAATATACTTCAGGCACCTGGATGGATAAAATACAGTCCGGCTCGGTATGACAGAGAAAATCTCCCTGTTCTGAAGCTTGGGCAGCATATACGGACGGTACTCCATTCCCGTTCGCATACACATTACTATCGCTTCTGCAATCCGATGATTTCGCAGGATATGCGACACGTCTCCCGAAAACCTGTGATTTCGGAAAGTGCTCAGATATGAAGGGAGAGCTTCAGGTGAAATCCATTCCAGTATAGAGAGAGCAGGTCGCATCAGCCTGATCGTTTTCCCGGAACCTTTCCCGGATATACTGAGAGCTCGGCAGGTAAGCCGCTCACCAGACTCAGAGTTGTATAAGACTTGTTTCTCAGAAAGCTTATGGACCGTCATACGAAAGCAACGCTCATTTCCCAATAATCGAAGTGATGAATACGGGTACTCACCAACCACGGAGAGAATGGAGAGCAGACTGCCCGCCTGACTGCCCGGGCGAATGTGTATCACAGTTGCTCACCGTCGCTCTGTAAGAATTTTGCGCCATTATGACTGCTCTCTTTGGCGCAATTCCGAGTAGAATATCGACCCCAAACCGCTGATTTTCTGCGGTTTTGCTGTTTTCCTAAACGTGTGTAATTTTTCTTGCCGTAAATTCCGCGATTTTTACACCTGTTTTTTTCGTGAAAGGAACGGCGTTTCATAAAGCTTCACCCCCGAATCCGGCATTGTTTTTTCTAAGGCTAACCACACTGAAAAGTCTTTTTTGGGTACTACATAAATTTCCGTGCGTTCGTCTTTTCCTTTTGCACTGCAATAGTAATGCGAACATATACTCGGTCCGTCATCGGGCATTACATACAGTGCAATGATATCCGATACCATGTTGATTTCTATATTATCGTGATCCCGCCGCTGCCGCTCGTTTCTCGCTTCATCATATACATGCCTGTAAATCAAATCACAGTCGGTGTAACGAACAGGCGGCGCTGTTTTGAAAAAATCGTTCATGGCCGGATACAGGAACGAGCGGACATAATCGGCAGAGCCCGTGCTTTTCTTGGGGAGAAGGGTTGGTATGCGAACCGAAAACCAGCCTTCAGAAGTGAATCCGATTTCAACGTGGATGCAGCTTCGGATTACGTTGCTGATTTCCATGCTCGCCTGGGGTTTTCCTGTGTATGCAGGAAGTGCACGTGTGAGTAAAACTAATTTCTCGGAGCTTTCCTCCAATTGCATTGCTTTCTCATAGGCTTCATCGATTAGTCCGCTGTTATATAAAAAGCGAACAGATTTTGCCTGTTCGCTCATTAACTGTATTCTATTCTCTGCTTTATCCAGCACTTTTTGAAATGAATTCTTTTGTTTCATCCGCAATATCTCCTTCCGTGTAGAATGTAACATCCGGCTCATCCTTGCCGTTAAAATCAACTGTTGCAAATAAGCAAGGGGCTTTTGGTAGTTTAAGCCTTGCCGCCATAGAGATATGAGGGATGATGATAATGTATTTCAAATCTTCATCAGGCTGCAAAAGCTTCAGCAAATGCTCCTCTCCCTCATACAGCGTTACAATCTCGTACCCGATGTTGTCCTTCAAGAAAAATATCTGCGAAGGATACACTGCCGGGTAGTGAGCCATAGGATCGACCTGGTCTATGAATTTGAGAAGCACCCACACAGCAAGTATTATTCTCTGATCGGGCTGGCTCATAGGATCAATTCCCAGATAATAGCCGCCTTTTACATCGCTCGCCTGATGGAATCGTTTCAGATTCTTTATAATCTTCATCGCAACATCGGGCTTCTTTCGGAGCATTTTTGCAATCTGTGTTGTCGGTAATGCTCCATACTGAGATAGCCACTTAATCACATATTTTTCATCATCAAGCAACACTTTTTTCACCTCCTTATGCGTAAAATGGATGGAATACGTATTTTGCGCATTATACGCTTTTGTTTTTTCTTCGCGCTTTCAGTATCGCTTCCAACTCAGCGCGGTCAGTTGTAATCATTTCCTGTTCCTCCTTGGAGGCTTTTATAACGACGGGAACTTTGTTATTATTGGAATACACAAGAGCCTCACCGCGTTCAAAACGGGTAATGGATCGGATTTCTGTTTTGGTAAGCTTCAGTACATCCTGAACATACCGGGCTTCATCAGGCTCAAGGTTCAGGATTATTTTGTTCTTGGAGTTATTTATAATAGCTCTGCCATACTTACCGTCCTCAAGACTAAAGAAATCAGAAAGGTCCTGTGTTGCAGAAATAGCCGCACCGCCGAAGCCTCGTATCGTCTTGAAAATGGTCAAACAAAACTCCGCCGCATTCTTATTGGACGCAACGCCTATGAGCTGCCAGATTTCATCGATCAGGATAGCCTTTTTCTTCGTGATGTCAGCCTTGATATTATCCCAGATATAATCAAGGGCTATCATCATTCCGACAGGCAGAAGCTTGCCCTTCAGCTCGGATAAGTCGAGTACAATATATTTGTTCGTAAGGTCCACGTTGGTCTGCTGGTTAAAGGACTGTGCCGAGCCTGTAACGAAGCGGCTGACTATTACCGCAACTCGCTCGGTCATTTTGTTGCCGAGTAAGTTTCTGTGCAGATCACCGAGTATAGGCATCTTTTTCATTACCGGAGGGTTTGCGTCCTTGTCAATATACAGCGAGTCGTTGTCGTGTGTTATTCCGAAATCAGCATAAGTTCTTATAAGCGCCTCGTCAAGAAGCTGTTCTTCTTCATTGGACATATCCGGGATGAGAAGCGAGAAGAAAATCATAAGCTGCTGAACCTTCTGAGCAAGCATTGATGTCGGCTCACTGTAGTCAAGCTCGTCAATAAGCTCCATTTCAGGCGTTAGCGTATGCCGTATCTCCATAACATTGATGCAATGCGGCGAACCGGGAGAAATCTTGACATACTGACCTCCTATATGGTTACAGGCGCGCCGAAACTCATGTCCCTTAATCGGTGCCAGAATATAGCACTGAATGCCGCGCATCCTCATGCGAAGAGCAAGGAGCTGCATCGTAAAGGTCTTGCCTGCGCCACTTGTTCCGAGCAGGTTAAGGTTTGCGTTCTTGTTTTTCTTTGTATTGAACAGGTCCACAATACACAACGAATTATTATGACGGTTGACACCGAGCAGAACTCCTGTATCATCGGACATTTCAAAACTTGTGAACATATATGTGGATGCCGCACCGCTCGTCAACACATTCCGCTGAGATTTCTTTTCAAGGAATGGAACAATACTTAAAAATGGCATAACGGATTTTAGCGCAGCTTCCTGCTTGAACCGGCAATCACTGGTATACATATCCATTGATTTGAGCATATCGGTCATTTGCTGCTTGCGCCACATCAGTTCATCATAGCTCTTAGCGGAGATTGTAATGAACACAGACATATAAAACAAGTCCTCGTTGTTGTTGGCAATTCCGTTTTTTATAAAATATCCGGACTGGATGGAGTTTGTAAGCTCCTCATAATCAGTGCTTGTATCCTGCATACTGCGAAGCTTTGTGCGGTTGAGCCTGATGCGTTGTGCAACCTTATCTATGGTTTTGCTTCGGTTTTCACGACGCAGATGAACATCAACATCAATGCCTTCGCCTGCATTTATAAGCGATGACATCCATCCTGCCCGGACTGCGTTTGGGTACCCGTCTCCCTTGATATAGAGAAATGAGTAATAAAGCCCATCCATAACGATGTAATTGCTGTGTTTAAGGCAAATACCTCTCGGTGCGATAAGGTTTACCATTTTTATGTGAGGGACGGGATCTATGCCGATTATTTTGTTCTTAGCTGCCATCGTATCGACAACAACTCGGTTTACTCTTGATGAAAACGGCTCATCTACACAGGAACGCCTGTTGAAGAACATATACAGGATTTCTGCTGTTGCCTCATCGGGATCCTTCGGCTGCAATATTGAATTACCGCACTGCAGAAAATACGCTCTTGCAGTATGTTCGGCGGTTTGAAGTGCTCCGTAGATTTTACCGATATCATCACTATCGGTACGGTGCATATCCTCATACTGAAATATAAGGAAAAAGCGTCTGGTCAGTGCCTCTCGGCTTCCGACGTCTTTGATCAGCTTCAGATACCCCTCACCAAGGTGCTTGCACTGTTCGTTCTCCTCATCTTCAAGCTCTCTTCTTACCATAGCAACATGCTTGTCGGAATCAGCCTTACGTGTAATGCTCTTGAATTGAAGTCGCATAGGTGAGATTTTTAGCCAGCTTGCAAATGAGGATATAATACCAAACTGTTCTTCACTTGAACGAAGCATAAAGTTAATTGGTTCTATTTCCAATATTTTTATGTACCTGCCATCAGTAGTTTCAATTACGCCGTAATTTATGTTCCTGACCGGTATGAAGTCCTGTACAAACTCAAGCTTTTCCGGCTTTTTCCTTGACTTTGTCGGTCTTCTTTCTTTTTTTGAGTTGGCTTTGCTCATATTTATATCCCACCCTTCTGAAATGCAATGTTCTGCGATTGAGGAAGTAGCGGAATATGTGTCCCGTATACTGAAACAGAGAATCACCGTCAATGCCCATCATCGCAATAACTGCCAATGGAATCAGCGTTATCGTCATTACAACAATTCTGATAGTGCCGGGCATAGGAATAAGCATAAGCTCAGGATATCCGATAAGAAGTATGACGATAACTGTTTCGACGGCATTTCTCGGCTCAAGCATTCCGCCAAATAGTTTACCGGAATCGGTATAGTTTGCCGGTATTGCATAAATGTTGTTATATTCTCTTTCTTCCAATTCAATCACCTACCTGTTTATGGAGATACGGGAATCGCCGTATCAAAATCTATTGTCTTTATGCGCCGCAGCACCAGTTCGGAGTCGTAGCTTGGAGAATTAAGAATGACACCAACACCACCGGTAGAGTGAACCCACATCCGTTCGCCGTTATCACCATATCCTGCAAACATAAGAACATGTTCCCAGCCGTTACCGCCGGATTTGGCAAGAAACCCAAGATCTCCGACTTTCAAGTCCGAAGCCGATACCGAAACTGTATTGGAATATTGTCCGGAGCCACCGGCTCCTATATTGATATCCAACGCAGTTAAATACACCCATGAAGTGAATCCACTGCAGTCGAGACCGAAAGGTCGAATGGTTCCGGTACTTGCCGATCCGGCCGACGTAACTACCTTTGGCGTATTCCACTCGTCATTCCAACCGGCAGCACTTTTGCCGCCCCAAAAATACGGAACCTTACCGACAAGAGATAACCCCGTTTCCAGAAGTGCTTTTCTTGCACCGGTAACGCCCTGGCTGTTGACATAGGTTACAAGCTCTGCATCGGTAAGCGGAACTGCCTGACCATCTCCCAAAGAGCCGTACAGTGTCATTTTGAGTGAGTTTGCCATATTTGTAATTGCTTCTCCATATGTGATATTAAACTGATTGTACTGAGCATTTATGTCTATCTCAAACGCATCTGTTATAACCGTATTATCAAAAGGATGGATAGTACATTCAACATATTTTACAGTTACTGTCGTTTGATCCCCATTTGGTGCTGTAATTACTTTTATGCCTGTTTTTTCTACATATGTGACAGGAAACATACGGTCAGAAACGCTTCTCAACTTGGATATCATATCATCCTGACTTGTTCCGCTCTGTTCCATAGATGCTGAATATGCAGCTAAAATATAACAGGTATCATAGCCCGCAGAGCTTTGTGCGTAATTTATAAGTGATGCCATAGATAGATCATAATCATATCCGCCGTCTGCAATAATGCTCTCGACCTCGGCATAAGAGGTGTTATACCCCTCCTCAATCACCGCCGAAACCGCATCTGCAAGGTCGTTATATGTTTGCGTAACTGTGACATCTTCAGCAGGCGGAGCTTCATCAGTCCCGAAGATGTAATCCATTATTATGGACGGTAATGATACGATTAAAACAATCAAAAAAACAAGACACAGGCAAATACAAACAAGTATTTTGAATAAGGTATGCCTCATGGCCCATGCAGCAGCGATAATCGCGCCCCACGGCCCGCCTGCAGCAGTTCCGGTTGCTATCTCCGCAACGGCTTTTCCTCCTTCTACTCCGGCTTTTACGGTTGCAGCAGCCGCATTGGCAGTTGCTTTTGCACCTTCCGTCGCCGCAGTTTTTGCCGCGGCTTTACTTACTTCTTTTGCAGCAGTTGCCATTTGCTTGGCGGCTCCGGCATAATTATCATGGCCGTCACCTATTTGGTTTTTTTGCGGTTCTGACACTCGCACACCTCCTCATACAAAACGGACAGCCTGAGTTTTCAAACAGGCTGTCCGAATATGTTTTATCGTTTACGCTTCGGCTGTTTTATTTCTGTCTTTTCACGCCGCTTTGGTTCACTGTATCTTGACGGTGTATTCTTGTAACGAACTGTTTCTACAGTCTTTGTCTTGACGGTATTGTCGTTTTCATATACAGGCTTACCGTCTGCATCAAATACAGGCTTTCTTTCAACAGCCGATTCGCCGTGGATTGCATACCATTGACTTCCGTTGACATCCTCAAACACCTGATAATTGCCACGAGGAGCAGCGTATTGTGCAGTATCGTAGAACATTGTACCACTGCCGTCCTTATTGCGAACCTCAAAGTATCCGTCCTGACGTCCGTTTCCGTCAACAGAAACAACATTATGCTCATATCCCGGCATAAAGGACCCGAACTGCGCCCGATTATATGCATTTGCAGCTTCGCCGGCCTCAAATTCAGGAGCACTTGCGTTTGGTTGCATCGCATACCAGTCAACACCATTAGCGGATTGCATAACGGTATGAGGAGCATCAGGCTCTTCAAAATTAGCACTGCTGTACCAAAGCGTGTTGTTACCGGGTTCTCTGCTTGCTTCAACAACACCGTTCCCGGCAGGAGTATATGTAGTTCCGTCTGCCATTTCTGGGAATCTGACAGCACCTTGAGGTGCATCTGCTGTATTTCCGATATATTGCGGAGCTGATACCGTGCCGTTTGCAAGGTCTGCACTCGACATCTGATACCAGTTACTTCCGTCATCGGCTGTAACAACATTGTGATCACCTTCAGGTTCAGCGTACATAGCACTGTTATAAAGTGTTGAACCACCGTCAGCGCCGCTTGATTCAACGACACCGTTTCCAGTCTGGGTGAACTCTGTGCCTTCAGGCATTGCAGAGAACGAAACACCATTATCTCCTGTAAATTGAGGAGGCGTGTCCGTTCCGGATATCTGATACCATCTGTTATCTTCTGAGTCGGTAACAACTGAATGCTCGCCTTCAGGCTCAGCATACATTTCGCTGTTATAAAGCATTGAGCTTCCGTCAGCACCATTTACTTCCATAACACCATCGCCGACAGCAGTAAAGGATGTACCATCGTCCATTTCGGGGAAGGAAACATTCTCGCTACCAATATACTCAGGCGCATTGACCGAACCGTCTGCAATCCCTTCAGCGGACATCTTGTACCATTCATTACCGTCTGCATCGGTTACAACAGAGTGTTCACCTTCAGGCTCGGTATACATAGCGCTGCTATACAACAATGAATTTTCTCCGGGCAAGCTTGCTTCAATAACACCCTCATCTGCAGTTCTGAGGATAGTACCTTCTTCTGCATCGGGAAATGTCGCAGAAACCTTTCCGGCTTCAGATGCATCACCGTTAAATTCGGGGACAGCATAATATGCGCCTGCACCGCTGCCGCTTGCCATTTGGAACCACTGACTGCCATCTGATGCTGTCACTACGGAATGCGGTACATCCGGCTTCTCATACTGAGCTGCGCTAAACATCTCAACAGAAGTATTTTTTCCATCCGGACCAACAGACGTAGTTCTGATATGTCCGCCTGTAATCTGAGTATCAGCAAGCTTTTGACCTGCCATGTGTGGCATATAATTACCAAGACTTCTGTCTGCAATGTTTCCTGCAATAGTGCCTGAAACATCTGCGGTTCTTGATGCAACAGATGAAATCGACTCACCATTTAAGGTTGCGCCGTTTCGCGCCGCCATTCCTCCGAACATTCTGCCCACAAAGCCGATGGTTCCTCCCATGCCCATGCGCGAACCGCCATTGACAACGGCATCGCGAACATAACTGTTGCCTTTGAACTTGTTCGCAAAACCACCTGCAAATCCTGTCGGAGCCGCGCCTGTTCCGGTGCCAGAGCCTCCTCCCTTGAACACATTTCCTGCACTTTTTACGTTGCTGCCTATGCCGCTTACGACTCTTGCCGCCATAAGCAGTTCCATACCCATACTGCTTCCGGTCTGGGCTACATTGAGTCCTATGGAAGCAAGATAGCTATCAAACTTCTGCGCTGTTTTCAAAAACGCCAATGCGCAAAACAACCACAGAAATATACTGCCTTGACCGGTTGAAAGTGCACCGCCGTTACCCATGAACTGCCCCATAGAGCTGTTAAAGCCTCTGAGGAACCATACATTCATAACAAGTAACAGAAGCTGTGAGCCTACCATACGGCACCAGGACCGGAATACATTGCTTGTGGCTTTCGAGGCTCCCATTGCATATGCGAGAGGGGATGTATAGCAAAGTACACCCACAACGACATATCTTTCAACAGTTTCGAGCAATAATTTGAAATAGTTCCAACCTAATGCGATTTCCAATATGATGAGCAATAATAATCCTACAACCGACACAACTGATATGATTGTAGTGAGACCATTACTCAACGCATTTCCGACACCTGCAAATGTGAAATCCTCAGCTGACATTGTCAGATCCATAAGTGCCGTATACGGAGCAGTTGCAATGTCGAGTGCAGTTGTGAAAATAGGCTTCGCATATCCGATAAGCAATGCAAAAAGGCAACTTCTTGCAAGCAGTGTCCACGGATTTTCCGCTTCTGTAATCGGACCTCCGAAAATTCTGAACAGTTGCCATACCGTTATCAGAAACAGCATCGCCCATCCTGTGTACTGCATAACGGTGAAAGCTTTTTCGACAAACGGGAAATATTCCTCCATCGCTGTCATATCCGTACCGAGAGCATTCAGGAATAAACCGGATACTGCGTCCATCATATCGGTTACTATGCTGCTTACCCACGAAACTATACCCTCAAAAATCCAGTCAAGCAATTTTCATCACCTCCATATTGCCCGACAGGAAAAACACTAAGGTGCAGTATAGTTTCCGCCCTGGATCAGAGGCTGTAAGTAGGCAACCACAAAGCCAAGTGAGTTAAGAACGATCCAAGTGATTACAATTCGCTTGAGCCAACTTGTCGCTTCATCAACAGCACGCTGGTTTCGTGAAACCATTCTGACAACCAAAGCAATAGCTGCAACCGTTACTGCAACGATGGTACTGATAGCAACGATTTCGCCGTAGATATCCTGCATAATCGTTGAAAAACGAGACCAGATATCTACAGTAGGTGCGGCCATTGTCGGGTTGATTGATAAAATCATTCCCGATGCCGCAGCTACTACCGACCAGTAAGCAGTCTGGAGCTTATTGCTTACGCTTAACCGTCTGTTCATACTAATAACCTCCTCTTCTTGAAATTTCGGCAATAAAAAAAGTCGCCTTCATAAGCTTATCAAGCTTTAAAAGCGACATTTTATTGTCCGATCCCACTTTTGGACACTACCATTGTAGCACTTTTTCATTTGCATGTCATCGGCAAAACTCTGCCAATTTTGTGCCAATTTATTGCCGTCCGAAATCATTAGCTCAGTCCCTCCAGCAATGTGAGCATTTCAAGCCAGAAATCCACATCTTTTCCGGGGGATGCCCACAACCGGATTGACAGAATAGTGATTGCCTGTGAACGGAGTCTGTAATAATGCCTTGGCGAAATGTCCAGTCGATACAGAACATCCGTAAGTCCAAGCTTTTCGGGGGTTATATAGGTCTGATAAATGAGGTTATACAAAAGCTCGCCGTTTTCAGGCTTTTTCTTCAGGACAGTGAGTGCTTCATTCACCCTATCAAGCAAAATACGGGATTTTTGCACACCTTCTATGCGGCTTTCAAGCTTTCTGTTGCCCATCGCCACTTCGAGGTCAATATTCTCAATGAGCCTGTCCAATTTTTCAAACGGGCGTTCCAATTCCACTGATACATCATCGGGGAAACATTCGAGCATCCACGCTATTGTTCTGTAATTTTTCAAGAGCATCAGGGTGTTGTGGTAGGTGTTTTTTTGCTTGGTTTGTCTTGCACTTCTGATCTTTTGGTCATCAATTCTGTGATCTCCAAGAATGCCTCGTTCTGTCAGAAGCGTGATAAACGCATCCGATTGCACCCTGATGCGTTCTTCCTGCTGTTCATACAGGGATATATTATTCTTTTTATTCATATTTCGATTCTCCTTTTAGCATTTCATTATGTCCGAAGGAAAACATGGTCCCCGGATGTCATTCGCTTCAATAACTGTGGCAGAGTTCTTATATATACTTCCGCAGTCATATTCACAATTCTTACAATTCCTGCAAGGAGAAATATACGCGCGTATTATATGGGCAGAAAGTGCAACGCGATTTTGCAAAGCTTCAGCGACAATTTCCTGAACAACTGTTTTGCTGTACCATGAAACAAGCTTGTTCATATGTTCGTGATCATTTGCGCTTTTGTGCGTATTTACACCCAAAATACGTATTCTGTCCAGAATACTCACAATTTCTTCCTCTGCAGGAAGTGAAACCTCTTTATTTATTGGATAAAGTTTATTATAAATGAGACAGCCGTAAGAGCCGGGTAAACGGTACAGAGCAAAGACATCCCCATGCTTTTGCAGAAATCTCCATACCTTTGTTTTCTCCCAGTTCCAACGCTGTCCCAAGGTTTCCAAGGTCAATATAGCACCGTGTTTTGAATATTGTATGACCGGCGCAAAAAAAGAAAACGCATTGTCAGGATCCTCAAATACCGTGTGGCACCATAAATCCAACCATGCGTCTGATTCTTCAAATTTATAATTCTTTTCACAAAGCCGTTCTGTTATATTGCGTGGAAGGCAGAGGAATCCATATCCTTGAGTCGTATAGACATTACCGTCCATACATTCGGCTCCCGAGCATTTAACCACCCAATCACAAATTCTGTATGTGAGCTTTTTTGTTCGTTCATCCAAAGAATAACCGATATACCCGAGCTTTGATAGCTTATCGAGCATTTCAAGTGCTTCTGAACGTTTCTTTATTCCCAGAATGCTTTTTACCCCGACAATTCCTCCGGACCATTCTCCGGCATTCACAGGGTTTGTGTGTCCGCAATACTCAGCTTGTCCTTTCCTGAATGCTGCGCGCGATGCAAGGCGTGCCCACGAGCGCATTACTCCCTTGCCTTTTGGCAGGGCAGTACGCGGAAGCTTTACCCAATCATATTTCATCAAGCATTTCACAGTGAACACTCCTTTCTTGATATATGATAAAAGAGATCCTCCAAAACAGAGAATCTCTTAGCATGTTTCGTTTATATTTATATTTTTGCAAACACATTTGCATCAATTTTTTATTCTGCTATGATATAATGTTTCATATACACTTTTATGGCTTTATTCAGTTGACATTTATCGACAACTATAATATATTTTAATAAATCAACAAATTATAGTTTATACAATTAAATAAGTTTCTAATAGAAAGGGATATAACTAGTGAAGATTTTATCATTAAATGTTAATCAGTTTTGTTGGCTTGGTTGTTGGCATGAAAAAAAGCACAACTATGTTGAACCTAGAAATAGAATTTCATTTATGAACAATATAATAGTCTTCATAAAAGGATTTTTGATTGAAAATGAGGATAACATAGTAATATTACAAGAAGTTCCTGGTAATTCAGTAACATACGATTTGTTGCGTTCCATATATACTTTATTTCTAAGTGCGTTCGACAATCGCATTTACAACATATTTTGCCCATATAGGGAAAACACTTGTGAAATAACATTAGCAATCGCAAATAAAAGCTCAAATTGGGAAACCAATCCATCTTTTTACAAAATAACACAAAATGTAAAAGAAAATAAAAAAGAAGCCTTTTATGAAAACAAATACATACAACTTTCTTATTCAGTAGAGGGCAAAGAACTACTTAATCTACTAGGAATTCATATGCCATTTAATAAAAGAGAAAAACGCACTACATTATTTTGGGACGCTTTAATAAAATTTTCTAATGAACAAAAGAATCTTGTTATGATTGGAGATTTCAATGCATCCATCAATTCGAAAATTTGGAAAAACGAATACAAAAGGCTATTAGGAGAAAAATACAGAAACCTTATACCTGAATCAGAAAACACCTATATCGTAGGCCAAACATCAATAGATCACGTTTTGATACACAAAGACCTTTCGGCTACTGCATATGTACTGAAGGATGTTGTACTTTCTGATCACTATCCGATGATAGCGGAAATAGTTGATATATTTTAATACACAAAAACACAAACCTATTAATGGATTGTACCCCCTCCAAATAGGTTTGTGTTTTTTTACGTTGCAAATGGTCTTTTTCTTTAAATCATTATTTTTTACTACACCATTTTTACACCATTTTTTTATAAATCTTTATGGAGTTATATGATGTTTTATAAAATTGATTTTCAAAAAATCCTTGTATCACAAGGGTTCTATGCACTTTTATGTGCTTTACATTGAGTTATAAAAATACTCGTTATCTTACTATACCTAATTTCATATATTATTACATCTCCTTATATTTCAAGGGTTTCAAAATTGGCTCTGACACCAACCGACACCATTTATTTGAGTTATTATAATAGTTTATTTTATCATAATATCCGATAATAGTCAATTACTCTGCGTGTTTTGTTCCGAATTTGCACCACAAAAAGTAAAAAGGCAATCAAAATCATCGA
>JAZSOL010000159.1:0-5057 GCA_045536915.1 Clostridia bacterium | reverse complement strand
CCGCCGCCCTTCTCCAGGGGGTGTGCGGGACCTGGATCCCCCCGTCCCCTACAACGCACTAACCTTGTTTCATCTCCCCGACAAATCAAAATTTATTCACATTGTAATTTCATTTTTAGATTCACTTTAAATCGTGTATCTGTGCGATTTTTAGCGACTTTATTTTTGAAAAATGGGGAAACTCAAATAAAATAAATAATTGACTTTTTTGATATATTGTTGTAAACTGTATATATAATATAATAGGTATGTTGGATAAATTTTTTTGATGAGATATACACAGGAGGCGGTAAAATGATTTGCAGAGTATGTAAGCGTGAGCTTTCTTCGCCGGTTTGCGGTTTTTGCGGTGAGGATAACAGTTCGCTGTGGAGTAGTGAGCAGGGATATAGTATTCAGGAAAGAAAGGCGCAGTCAGACGAAAAAGACGGTGCTTTAGCGGGAAAGCGCAAAAGAAAAAAATCAGGAATTAATTACGGACGGGTTGTTGTTGCGGTTTTGATTCTTGCACTTATAGTGGGGGCAATATGGTTTGTGGTGTCACTTTTTGGCAAAGACGATGCACCGCCGCCTGTTGAAACGGAGAATCTTTTCAGTTCCGGCATGCTTGCGGTGTGCACAAACGGTGAGTGGGGATTTGTTAATAAAGAAAATCTCGACGGGTATGTTGTTGTTCCCGGATACAGAAAGGTAACCGATTTTCACGGTGAGCGCGCTGCGGCAAGAATCGGCTCCAAATATTGCCTGATAGATAAAAACGGCGAGTATGCATCTTCGTCGGATTTTGATTCGGTGGGAGAGTTTTCGGATAACGGATACATTGCCGTTGAATCAGACGGAAAGTGGGGATATGTTGACGAGGATGGAGATTACGTTATCAATCCGAAATTCAACACAGCCTACGGCTTCAGCAAGCAGGGCCATGCCGCAGTATCCATAAACGGAAGCTACGGATATATTGGAAAAGACGGTGAATACACAATAGCGCCTCAGTATGATATGGCATTCACTTTTTCCGACGACGGATATGCGGCGGTTAAAATTGACGGCAAATACGGCTACATTACAACCGACGGAACTGCAGTTATTGAGCCTGAGTTTGAATATGCGGCATCTTTCAGCGACGGAATTGCGTGCGTAAAGAAAAACGGCGACTACGGCGCTATAGACACAGAGGGTAATTTTGTTATTGAGCCTCAGTTTGATGATATTTTTACTTTTAATCCGGCAGGATATGCTAAGGTGCGCATTGGCAGGAAGTATGGATATGTGGACAAACAGGGTGTTTATAAAATAAATCCGAGATTCACAGACATTGGCGATTTTACTGCCGAGAGGCTCATTTTTGCTCAGAGAAGCGACGGTAAATACGGCTTTACCGATGAAAACGGAAAATTTGTGATTCAGCCGGAATACGACGGTGCCGGCAATTTCTCGTGCGGTCTTGCGCCTGTTAAGGTTGGAGAGGTGTGGGGCTATATCGACACCGAAGGCAATACGGTTATTGAGCCGTCGTTTGCTCAGGCAACTGAGTTTTATGCAGACGGCTATGCGGTTGTGAGAAACGTGGATTCCACATATCTCATAATAGACACCTCGGGGAATACGGCATTTTCCGGTGCCGGTTCTGATTTAGAGGCTGTAATGTTCAGATAGGGGGAAAATGAGTGAGAAACAGTATATATGATGATGACAGTTCATATCCCGGCAAGAGTGAGGAAAAAAGCAATTCACAATACAGCCGTGATGATGAAATCTACGAAAAGCAATATGAGGAGCTTGTTAAAAGAAGCAACGACGAAACTTCATTCAAACCAAAAACCGTGCTGATTATTGTGTTGGCGGTTGTTGGGGTGATTGTTGTGGCTATAGCTATGCTTATGGTGTTTGGCGGTTCAAAAAAGGAGTCCGCCCCCGTGAGAATTGATTCTTCCGCCCAGCAAACTGAAGATGCCTCAGTTCAGTCGCTCATAAAAAAGGCTGAACATTATCTTGAAGTTGGCGACTATAAATCGGCAGAGGTTATATATAACAGTCTTCTTGATTCGGAATCTGCGGATGATGATGTTTATACTATGCATTCCGTGCTCTTTAATTTCAACAAGGCATCGGATGCGGTAAATGAAAAGGATTATTCAAAAGCAAAAAGATATTCGGAGAAAATACCGTCCGATTATGTGTATTATCCCGGCCTGAGCGATGACGTGGACAGCCTTAACTCCAAAATTGCCAAAGGCGAAAAGGCATATGATGCATTTGAAACAATCCGCGACCTGATGCATGCAAAGAAATATGCTGATGCGGCAGAGGAAGCAGAATATATTGATGAAGAATATCTTTCGTCTGAAGACCGCCGCACTCTTGAAGACTATTGCGACGAGATTGAAGAAGAGCTTGAGAAAAACAAACCTGTGAGCAGATACGACAAAGGCTATACTTCCGAGCTTTCGGCGGAATATGTTGAAAATTTCATAACGTCGTATTGCATTTCCTTTGTGGACGCCATAAACTACAGTGATTTTAGTATTGTTGAAACATATATGCATCCTTCGTCGGAAATGTATGCTCAGCAGAAAAAATTACTTGCAGAATATGAAAAAATGGGACTTACCGAAAGATTCGACGGTCTCACACTTAATTCCTTAAGAAAAATCAACGATTATAAATGGATTGCATCGGTAACGGAGTCGGAAACAATATATTATTCCGGCGGTTCACAGGAAAGCAATACCTACCGCTGGAACTATACCATTGAATACATTGACCACGGCTATTATCTGACGAAAATTTCAGAGTGAAGGATATGATTATGAACATTAAAGAATATGAACAGCTGAAAAATGAGATAAATTACCACAGCCACCGCTACTATGTTCTGGATAATCCTGAAATAAAAGATGAGCAGTATGATGCGCTTATGAGAAAGCTTCTGGATTTTGAAAAAGAAAATCCGCAGCTTGTTACCCCTGATTCGCCGTCTCAGAAAATCGGCGGAGTGGTGCTGGACGGTTTTGAAACCGTTGAACATTCGGTGCCTATGCAAAGTCTTGCGGATGCTTTCAGCTTTGATGAGCTAAGAGCCTTCGACGAAAGGGTACGGTCTGCGCTCGGAAGAAGCGCCGGATATTCAGTGGAACACAAAATAGACGGCCTTTCGGTTTCTCTTGAATACAGGGACGGAGTGTTTGTGAGAGGTTCAACGAGAGGCGACGGATATGTGGGCGAGGATGTGACGGAAAATCTCAAAACCGTTATGTCAATTCCTTTGAGGCTTAAAACTGCGCTTCCGTATCTTGAGGTGAGAGGCGAGGTTTTCATATCCAAAAAAACCTTTGAGCAGATAAATTCCGAAAGAGAGCTTATGGGAGAGGCGGTTTTTGCCAATCCGAGAAATGCGGCGGCGGGGTCACTCCGTCAGCTTAATTCGGCAGTTGCCGCAAAAAGAAAGCTCGATATTTTTGTTTTTAATATTCAGAGTATAGACGGAAAAGAAATATCAAGCCATATTGAGGGTCTCCGCTTTCTGAGAGATGAGGGATTTAAGGTTATTTCAAACGATACGGTGTTTGAATCAATTGATGATGCAATAGAGGAAATTAAAAAAATCGGAGAGATGAGAAGCTCTTTAGCCTACGATATAGACGGCGCTGTTATAAAGGTTAATTCGCTTTCAGACCGTGAGCTTCTGGGTTCAACCGCCAAAACTCCGAAATGGGCAATTGCGTTTAAGTATCCCGCAGAAAAGAAGAAAACAAAAATCCGGGAAATAACGGTTCAGGTTGGAAGAACAGGTGTGCTGACTCCGAATGCCGAGTTCGACACCGTTACCCTTGCCGGAACATTTGTTAGCAGAGCAACTCTTCATAATATGGACTACATCTCAGAAAAAGACATCAGAGTGGGCGACAGCGTTATTGTGTATAAGGCGGGCGATATCATTCCCGAGGTTGAATGCGTTGTTAAACAAGACCGCACGGGAGATGAAATTCCTTTTGAGATGCCCGGGTTTTGCCCTGTGTGTGGCGAAAAGGTGATGCGGGAGGACGGCGAAGCGGCGTATCGTTGCACAGGCGCCGATTGCCCTGCTCAGCTTGAACGCACCATAACTCATTTCGTGTCGAGAGATGCAATGGATATCGACGGAATGGGCGCATCAATAGTTGCAAAGCTACTTGAAAACAAACTCATAACCAACAGTGCCGACATCTACCGCCTTAAAAAAGAAGATATTTCAGCTCTTGACAAGCTTGGCGATAAAAGTGCCGAAAACTTAATAAATGCAATTGAAAAATCAAAATCCAACGACCTTTCAAAGCTCCTTTATGCATTGGGAATACGTCATATCGGTCTTGGCGCCGCAAAGCTTATTGCAAAAGAGGTTAAAGATATTGAAAATCTTTTTGTTATAGCCGAAGAGCAGCTCACCAGAATTGATGATATAGGTCTTATTATGGCAAAGAGCGTTGTGAGCTTTTTCTCTCAGCCTCACGTAAGGCAGATGATAGATGCAATGAAAGAAGCCGGAGTGAACACTAAATATATTGAAGAAGAAAAAGAGTCGGATATTTTTGCCGGTATGACCTTTGTTCTCACAGGAACTCTTGATACTCTGGGAAGAAAAGAAGCTTCTGCTCTCATTGAGCAAAACGGCGGAAAGGTAAGCGGAAGTGTTTCCAAAAAAACGAGTGTTGTTCTGGCAGGAGAAGAAGCCGGAAGCAAGCTCGAAAAAGCAAAAACACTTGGGATTCGCGTTGTTGATGAAAAAGAGTTTATGGAGATGCTGGGGAAATAATATGGTGTCAAACGATTGCAAATGCTATAAATAATTTGTGCAAAAACAAAACAAAAGGGAATGTAAAAAAAGTCCAGAACGTCAAAAGCATGATTTAAACCTGATATTAGTGATAAAGTACCTTATAAAATTCTGAAATTTACACTATATGTTGAAAAACATCGATTTTACGATGTTTTTCTCTTTATAAAATGCTTTTGACTATATACAAATCTCACCACTCGCAGTACTTTTGTACAGCTTCGGGTTATCACCCCAAGCAGGA
>JAZSOL010000252.1:0-3093 GCA_045536915.1 Clostridia bacterium | reverse complement strand
GCAAAAACGGCTCAGAGAATCTGCATGGAATTAAAGGATAAGATTAAAAATGATGATTTAATTCCCAAAGATTCAGAAGTGTTTGAGGCAGTTTCGGGCGATGACGGAACCGATGCAAGAGCGGATGCCGTTGCGGCACTCATAACTCTCGGCTACACCCGTCAGGAAGCTCAGAAAGCTGTTGCTTCCGTTGCCGATAAATATGATGATGCAGAAAGCTACATCAGATATGCATTGAAATATCTGATGTAAGGAAAGGAGAATAAACAATGGATTTTGAAGACAGAATAGTATCTCCTGAACTTCTCTCGGATGAAATGCTTCAGGATACCGGAATAAGACCGCGCATACTCGATGACTATATCGGTCAGAAAAAGGTTAAAGAAAATCTTAAAATATACATAGAAGCCGCCAAAGCGCGAAAAGAAGCTCTTGACCACGTTTTGCTCTACGGACCTCCGGGACTTGGTAAAACCACTCTCGCCAACATAATTGCAAATGAGATGGATGTGAATATCCATGTTACATCCGGTCCCGCAATAGAAAAGCAGGGCGACCTCGCTGCAATTCTTACAAATCTTGGCGAGCATGATGTTTTGTTTATAGACGAAATTCACCGTCTTAGCCACAGTGTTGAAGAAATTCTGTATCCGGCAATGGAAGATTACGCAGTTGATATCATCCTTGGAAAAGGACCGAGTGCACGTTCAATACGTCTCGACCTTCCGAAATTTACCCTTGTTGCCGCAACAACGAAAGCCGGAAATATGACAGGACCTCTGCGTGACCGTTTTGGAGTGATATCCCGTCTTGAGCTCTACACAAAAGAAGAACTCGAAACAATTGTTAAAAGAAGTGCAGGCATACTCGGAGTAAGAATAGATGAAAGCGGTGCTTCGGAAATTGCATCGCGCTCAAGAGGTACACCGAGAATAGCCAACAGACTCTTAAAAAGAGTGCGTGATTTTGCTCAGGTTATGGCAGACGGAGTTATAACAAGTGAGATTGCAGACGAAGCGCTCAACAGGATTGAAGTGGATAAAATCGGTCTTGATTCAACCGACAGAAATGTTATAACAACTATGATAAAAACATTCGGCGGTGGCCCCGTTGGTCTCGACACCCTTGCCGCCACAACGGGTGAAGACAGCAATACTATTGAAGACGTGTATGAACCGTATCTTTTGCAACTTGGATTTATCAATCGTACTCCGAGAGGCAGAGTAGCAACAAAAGCCGCATATGAACATTTTGGAATCCCGTATGTTAATGATTGAATGTTAATGTAGTGTTACAAAAGTGTGACAATGTTATTCGGATTTTACGAAATGTATGGCAGTATTTTGGTTTTTATAATATAATAATGTCATATTAGTTTTAGTTTTTGCATTTTCCTGGATAGATTTGTAAAATTTGAATTTCAGGGCAGATGTTTGCATTATTTAAGCTGTAGTGAAAACCTTCCTCCAACGAGGAGGGGCAAAGGAAAAGCCTTTGACGGAAGGAGAGAAAGATACATACATATGAAAAAAATAATGTTATTTATATGCTTTTTTGCACTTTTGATAGCGCCGCTTTCCGGCTTTGATTCAGATGCATATGCATCTGATAATATCAGACTTTTTGTGAATAACGAAGAACTTGTGTGCGATGTTGAGCCTGTTATAATAAACAGCAGAACAATGGTGCCGGTGAGGGGAATATTCGAAAAGCTAAATGCCGAAGTTTCCTGGAACGATATGCTCAATCAGGTTATAATAACATCGGAAGATTCAATAATAATTATCACCGTTAACAGTAATGTTGCATATCTTAATTCAAAAATCGTATATCTTGATTCTGCTCCGGTTATCATAAACGGACGCACGCTCGTTCCCGTGAGATTCATCTCGGAAAGCATCGGTTATGATGTAGACTGGGACGGAACAACGAGAACGGTCTGGATAAGCAAGCCGGAAAACGATTCCGGAAATAAAAAGGATGAACAGGCCGCCACAGAGGTTAAAAAGGAAAACAACCCAGAAAATAAAGAACCCTCTTTTTCGGCGAATATAACTTCAATAAAGGTTCGCCAAAATAAAGAGAAAACAGAGATTGCAGTTAACATCACGAAAAAAATTCAACCTAAGATATCTGTTCTCGAATCGCCCGACAGACTCGTTGTTGACTTTAATGAAGTTTATCAGACTTGCGCAGATGAAAAAATAAAGAATGCTCCGTATCCCATAAAGGAAATCCGCTGGGCAAAACACGATACATATTCAAGAATTGTTGTTGAATCGGAGAAAAAAATAAAATATTCATATGAATATAAGTCTGAAAATGAATTTGTGATAACTGTTGAAACATCAGAGACTTCCGATAGCAGTGCATCGGATAATAAAACAACCGATAAAAACAGCACTTCCGAAAAAGATAAAGCGCCGGAAACCAGTAAAAAACCCGTTGCCAATATCTCAGGCGTGCCCACGGTTATAGTGGATGCCGGACACGGCGGACGTGACAGCGGTGCAGTTGGCAGAAATGAAGACGGAGAAGTTGTTCTCTCCGAAAAAGACGTTTGCCTTGATATAGCAAAAAAACTTTCTGCACTTCTCACGGCAAAAGGCGTTAATGTTGTTATGACACGAAGCGAGGATGTTGCCCTTGGCGACACAACCATGGAAGATTTGCTCGCAAGATGCGAAATAGCAAACGAGTCGGATGCATGCCTGTTTGTGAGTATTCATAACAACGGCTTCACAGACCCTGAAGCATCCGGAACCTGCGTTTTGTATGCCGGTCTTTCAACAAATGAGGACTACGGAATAAGCGGTAAGGAACTTGCGCAAAATATTCTCACGCCGCTTGTTGATGTTGTGAACTTAAGAAACAGAGGTCTTGTGGAAAGTCCGAATATTGTTGTTCTGAAAAGAACGGCTATGCCCGCGGCACTTGTGGAATGCGCATTCATAACCTGTGAGCGGGACAGGGAGATTTTGGCAAGCGAAACCAAAAGAGCCGAAATGGCTCAGGCCATTTGCGACGGTATTATAACATCGCTTAAACAGATGGGACGGATGAAATAAATTTTGATTTATCGGGATGATGAAA
>JAZSOL010000092.1:0-1816 GCA_045536915.1 Clostridia bacterium | reverse complement strand
CAAGCGGTCTTAGGAAGACAAACCAAATGATCAACTCCTTGGCCCACAGAACGACATGGCTACGATCCGACTTATTCGCCGTTTATGACAGTGGATTTATCGGCAGGTCTTGAAGTTGGAGATCACATAGAGAATTTGCAGTTGCGGCTTACAGAGCTTGGGTATCGTGTGAATAAAAACGGAATCTATACGGAACAAACAAGAGAAGCCGTCCGCAAATTCCAAACCCGTGAAGGTCTTCCTGCCGACGGCATCGTTGACTACAAGACTTGGGAGACCATCATCAACCTGACACATTATATGCCATATGCATTTTGATTCTCAATCAAATGGGAGAAAATTAAAAGAAAAATTAATTTTCACGTTTTGAGAAGCGGCTTTTCAAAAGGAAATGAAATGGATAATAAATGAGGAAAATCTTGAATTTTCCTTGACAAATAAGGTTTTAACGTATATAAATATGTATGTGACAATCCGTCCCGTGCGTGAATGAAAAAAGGGACAATAATACATTAGAGGAGGAGTATTCCATGAACAAAGCAGAACTTGTTGCAGCTATCGCAGCTCAGGCAGAGTTATCCAAGAAAGATTCCGAGAAGGCTCTTAAGGCATTCATCGATATCGTAACCGACGAATTAGTTAAGGGCGAGAAGGTTCAGCTTGTTGGTTTTGGTACTTTCGAAGTTTCCACCAGACCTGCAAGAACCGGTAGAAATCCGCAGACGAAGCAGACCATCACTATCGCAGCTTCCAAGGCACCGAAGTTCAAAGCAGGCAAGGCATTAAAGGACGTTGTTAATAAGTAATTAACAGGACCAGGGATGCAAGTGACAAGGACTATTCGTAAGAGTAGTCCTTTCTTTTTATAAAACAAGCAGTCCGGGTGTGTAAGACGTTCGGATTCAGAATTGAGGCAGGTATGAGAGTAGATAAATATTTGAAAGTGTCACGTTTGATTAAGCGCCGTACGATAGCAAATGAGGCATGTGATGCCGGACGTGTATCGATTAATGGAAAGCAGGTAAAGGCATCTGCCGAGGTAAAAGTCGGCGATATATTGGAAATCGGATTTGGTGATAAAGCGGTTAAGGTAGAGATTACCCGTATTGTTGAAACAACCAAAAAAGATGAAGCAAAAGAGATGTTCAAATATCTATGAACAAAACATGGGCGTATTTTGTAGCTTCCTTGCATATAGTGATAGAAAGAGCCAATGGGAGCAATTATGCCGGATGACAGAACAGCGGTGAAACAGCACCGGATTGAATTGAACAATCGGAAAACTCTGTTGATAACAGGCGTGAAGGATGTGCATTCGTTTGATGAACAGGAGATCCTTCTGGAGACGGAACTGGGAATTCTTTTGATACGGGGGAGTAAACTGCACATTGACCGCTTGTCCATAGAACGAGGCGAGACGGATGTTGACGGCAGAATCGACAGTCTGATTTATACGGAACTAAAGGGGCACACAAAAAACGGCGAAACCTGGCTGAAAAGAATGTTTCGATAAACAGAGAGGCATAGGGGTATATGATTCAGTCAGAATTGCAGATGCTTGCCGCGTCGTTTTTGTTCGGGTTCGGAATAATTATCAGTTACGGTTTAGTGAATCTACTTCGGATGTTTCTGGGGTTACGAAAAGCAGCTCAGGTGGTTTCGGAGCTTATTTATTGGAGTATAGCAGCAATTATTGCATTTTACATACAGTTTCGTCTGAATGACGGAGTGCTGCGCATGTATTCCGTAATGGGGGCAGCGGTCGGATTGTGGATTGCACAACGACTCACCGGTAAATTATTTGAGAAACTGTCTG
>JAZSOL010000018.1:0-1906 GCA_045536915.1 Clostridia bacterium | reverse complement strand
TAGTGTATAATTGTACTTGTACGAAACAGGAACGAAGGAGATGATATCAATGCTGAACAGTATCATAGAAAGGCACAGGAAAATCAATCCTCTGTCTGACTCGGAGATACAAATTCTGAAAGGAGCAACAAAGCTCTTTCTGGAAAAAGGATTTTCAAAAACAACTCACCGTCAGATTGCCGAAGAAACGGGTGTGGCTCTGGGAACTATAACGTATCATTATAAGGCAAAAGAAGATATGCTCAAAGAGCTCATGGAAGAGCTGATGGATTTTCATCTGGATATTATAGATGATTTTCAAAGTAAAATGCATGATGAGCTGTTTTGCTATGCATTGGAAATAGCTGTGCAGATAGCTCTTTGTGAAAATGACAGCAAGGCGTGGGACTTGTATTATTCGGCATACAGCCACCCTGCTACCTTTGATTATATTAAAGACTGGGCAGCAAAAAAAAGTTATCATATGTTAAAAGACAGGCTTCCAGACCTCAGCGAGGATGATTTCAGAAACATTGAAAACATCACAAGCGGCATTGAGCTTGCAGCTTTTACCACTCCGCTCAACCGGTATTTTTCGCTGGATGATAAAATCAGACTGTTTCTGGATTCAATAATGAAAATATATGATATTTCCAAAAACGAACGTGATGAAATAATAACCGGAATTCTGGCAATGGACTACCGGAAAATTGCTTCCGATATGTTTAATAAATTTGCTTCACGAATATAAAAGAAAGGATATGATTACTATGAAAACAAAAAAACTTATAAGCATTATTCTTGCAATGTGCATTCTGAGCCTTTCATTATGTATTTCTCCAACTGCTTTTGCGCTTACTCCACCGGAAGAGCTTGATCTTACACATTTAGGCTCAAGCTCAGGCGAAACGGGTGAAAACTCAACTTATTCATACACATGGACTGTGGAAGAAATTGATGAAGAAACCGTGAGAACACTTAAAATCAATCTTAAAGATGCACACCTGTCTTCCATAATTTTTCCCGGAAAGAGTTACGGAGAAATTCACGTAACCATAAATACCGAAAGTGATTCATACATCGGAAAACTTGACGAAGGCTCTTCAGGCTCCTATTATTATAAATGGGACACAATCACTTTTACCGGAAGCGGAGCACTTGAACTCAATCAGCTTAGCCTTCAGGGTGGAGGCAATAACCATGTTATAACTGTTGAAAGCGGTGCAAATGTGAGTGTGTCCGGTGAATGTAATCTTTCGTTCGGATCAAGCGGCAGCAATAACTCAACTCTCAACGTTCACGGAACCCTGAAAATTAACGGCAACGTACATTGCGGTCAGACGGTTATTACCAATGAAGGTTATCTGGAATGCAAAAGAATTAAACTTTCAGGTTCGGGGGCGAATGATACCGATGACTATGATAATACATTCGTGGCTGAAGACGGTGCAAAAGCTGTTCTTATCGGCGATACCAACGATGTTGACTCCAACGGTAATCTCTATGCCGCACTGTGCGTAAGTCTTGCGCCTGATTCCGGATATGATCCGGCAAAAATTATAGTTTTGCCCGACGGATATCTTGCGGATGACTACAGCCTCAAGATTGTTGACGAAATATATGCAGTTGTGGACGACGGTGACGAAACCGATCCCCATTTGCCCGTAAATTTTGAATTTGGAGTTGTAGGCGGAGCAACAGGCTTTGAATTGCCGGCTTCCACAATTGAAAAAAACGAATGGAATACACCCCTGAGCATAGAAGGCTGGACCTATGGCGACACTCCGAATCAGCCCATATCCGAATCCAAATACGGCACACCGGTTTATACATATTCCCCAAGCATTGACGGCGAATATTCCGATACGGTTCCCACCGATGCCGGAATCTGGTATGTAAAGTCAAGTGTTGAAGGTACAGAGGATTA
>JAZSOL010000118.1:0-1862 GCA_045536915.1 Clostridia bacterium | reverse complement strand
TGCCAGGCTTTTATCATACAAAGCAAGAATAAGAGCAGGACTCTTGGCAGGAGAAGAAGTGTTGTTGGTAACTGTTACTTTTGCGCTGACTTTTCCGCCCGATGTAACAGGCTTTGCACCTTCAAGAGTGATATTGCCTATTTCAAGACGACTCGAAGTTATGAATTTTACTGTTTTGTCTTTCATAACTTTGTCGCCTGAAGATATTCCGGTTATAATAAGTTCATATGCACAAAGCTCTGAAAAATCACGTTCAGGATTAATTGTTACAGTGTGAGATGATGCATCATAAGTTATTTCATCCTGAGAAAGCACGATTTCTTCATTCGTATCTATATTTTTCAAAACAAAGTTTTCCGGAGCGGGAGAGTCAATTCCCGATGAAAATGTAAGGCTGATGTCGGATTCAACACTTACCCCTGATTTCCCATTTGCAGGAACAGATGAAACAAGACCGAGATACGAATTATCGGAATACTCAACTTCAAGATAGGGCCTATTTGATTCACTCATCAGATCACCGTAAATCTGAGCTGTTGCAGCATTAGGTTTTATGGCAAATCTGATATATGGGTCATCGGTGCTCAAAGTGCTTAATTTTTCTTTCACAAACTCAGTAATATCAATATCAACGTAGTTTGCCGGATTAGCACCCACAAATTGCGACATAAACTCCGCACCGAAAGCAGGTGCTGTATTATATGTAACCGTTTCGGGGTCAAAATCCTCTTCAATATCATAAAAATATACAGTAAAATACTGATTACTACTATTGAATTTTGCTCTATAGGTTACCTTTTCAATTCCGGATGCAATACCGATAAGTTCACTTGCATTCATTTCAACATAATAGGGATAATAATTTCCGTTGGCATAAAGATACCAGGCACCGCTTGTAATACGAGTGTTGTCGGGGTTGGTCGGATCAAGGTGTGCTGCATTAAAGATGTTTTTAAATGTGAGATTCGCACCACCGCTAACTGTTGAAAATCCCAGAATTTTATCTTCGCCAAGAGTGCATCCATAGATATCGGCAATATCCGAAGATAGTACAAGCTCATAATCACAATATGGAATTTTTGGTGTGGTAACGGTTATCTGAGTTTCCGAAAGGATTATGTCTTCTTCGGAAATTTCAACAGCTTCGCCGTCTTCATAGAGTGTAACGGTTGAAGGATTAACGGTTGAAGAATCAAGAATGTTATTAAAGCTTACATTTAAATCTTCACCGTATTCAATTTCACCTTCTGTAGCTGAAACAATATCAAGAGGTTCAATTGCCTCAGTTTCAAATTCCAGAGTGGGACGAACCGCTTCGTCAGGATTTTCTTTTGAAGCCGCAAGCATTGCATATCCGCCGCCGTAGGCAAGCATTGCAAAAGAAACCGTAGGGTCTTCAATGAGATTATATTTGTTTATAACATCTGAGATGTCAAAGCTGATGAGCTTATAGTCCGCAGTAGATGCCGGGATGGAAATTCCGGATTCTGCCAAAAGGGGATGCTGCCTGCCTTCAATATTGGTGCCTGTAACGTCTACCAGTATGTCCGAGCCGGAAAGCGGAGTAAGAGGAGCGTTAAAATAAGTAAGAGTATCCTCTGCCCAGTCATTTGACATTTTATAGAAAAATATTTTGATGTTGTTTACTGCATCTCTGTTTGACTTTGCATAAAGCTTAAGAGTTGCATTTTTGATTTTCACATCCGTATAGCCGGAAAAATCAAATTTAAAATATGTCATACTCGAATCGTATCTTTGGGTACTCAGGTCTCCACCGGAGTTTCTGCCGAAAAGGTGAAGATTTGCAAAGTCATTGTTTGACGCACAAGTCGGATCGTAGCCATGTCGTTCTGTGAGCCAAG
>JAZSOL010000150.1:0-17956 GCA_045536915.1 Clostridia bacterium | reverse complement strand
AACCGGAAAGGAGTAAACGATAATGGTTAATAAGAAAGATAGCAATGCTGCAAGAATTAAAAGGCATTACAGAGTAAGAAAAAATATTTCCGGTACTCCTCAGCGCCCCAGACTTAACGTATTCAGATCACTCAGCAACATCTATGCTCAGGTAATCGACGATACAACAGGCAAAACACTCGTTGCTGCTTCAAGCTTAGATAAAGAAATCAAAGAAAAAGTAAGCTTTGGCGGTAACAAAGAGGCTGCTAAAGAAGTTGGTATCCTCGTTGCAAAAAGAGCACTTGATGCAGGCATCAAAGCTGTTGTTTTTGACAGAGGCGGATATGTGTATCACGGCAGAGTTATGGAACTTGCCGCAGGCGCCAGAGAAGGCGGCTTAGAATTCTAAGAAGAGGAGGAGGAAATTATGGCTCTTATGGAAAGAATAGATGTAGATTCATTGGAATTACAGGAAAGAATCGTTAACATAAACCGTGTTGCTAAGGTTGTAAAGGGCGGTAGAACTTTCAGATTCAGCGTACTCGTTGTTGTAGGCGACGGTAACGGCCACGTTGGTGCAGGTACCGGTAAGGCTGCTGAAATCCCCGATGCTGTAAGAAAGGCTATTGACGACGCTAAAAAGAACATGATTACTGTTCCCATGGTAAACACCACAATAGCTCACGAAGTTATCGGTGTGTTTGGTGCAGGTAAGGTTCTCTTAAAGCCCGCCGGCGAAGGTACCGGCGTTATCGCAGGCGGATGTGCCAGTGCGGTACTCGAGCTTGCAGGTATCAGAGATATCAGAACAAAGTCACTTCGTTCAAACAATCCCCGCAATCTTGTTAACGCAACAATCGAAGGTCTTAAATCTCTTAAGGTTGCTGAGCATGTTGCAGCTCTCAGAGGAAAGACTGTAGAAGAAATACTCGGTTAATAATAGTATTTGCGATAACAAATTTTAGGAGGAATCACAGATGGCTAAAATAAAAGTTACTTTAGTTAAGAGCACAATCGGCTGCAAGCAGGATCAGATTGCTACAGTTAAAGCTCTTGGATTAAAGAAAATAAGAGATGAGAAAACTCACGAAGCTACTGCTCAGATTAAGGGCATGGTTACAAAGGTGAGCCACCTCGTCAGCGTTGAGGAAATATAATTAAAGGAGGTGCTTTTGCATGAAATTATTTGAACTCCAGGCCGGAATCGGCGCAAATCAGGATTCAAAGAGAAAGGGCAGAGGCCACGGCTCCGGTAACGGCAAAACCGCAGGCAGAGGTCACAAGGGTCAGAAAGCAAGATCCGGCGGCGGTGTAAGAATCGGTTTTGAAGGCGGTCAGATGCCTATTTACAGAAGATTGCCCAAACGTGGTTTCAATAACGTATTTGCTCTTAAATATGCTGAAATAAATGTTTCGGATCTCAATAAATTCGAAGATGGCGCAGTTGTAGATGCAGCTGCATTGAAAGAAGCAGGCATCATCAAAAAGACACTTGACGGACTTAAAGTTCTCGGAAACGGAAACGTTGAAAAGAAAGTAACCGTTAAGGCTGCAAAATTTACTGCGGCTGCAAAAGAAAAGATTGTAGCAGCAGGCGGAAAGTATGAGGAGGTGAAGTAAGGTGTTTGCAACTCTTAGGAATGCATGGAAAATTCCAGACCTTAGAAAGAAAATGCTTTACACCTTGCTTATGATTGTTGTGTTCAGACTTGGTACATTTATTCCGATTCCGGGTCTTAACCCTGCTGCGTTAAAGCAGATGGTTGAAGAAGGAGGCAACTCGCTTTTTGGAATGCTCGATGCATTTTCCGGCGGATCCTTCAGCCAGGCAACAATCTTTGCAATGAGTATCACACCGTACATCAACTCTTCAATTATACTTCAGCTTCTTACTGTTGCAATTCCTGCTCTTGAAAGACTTTCAAAAGAAGGCGAAGAAGGCAGAAAGAAAATTGCAAAGTGGACACGTGTTTTAACAATAGTTCTTGCGTTTGTTCAGGCAACAGGACTTTACTTCGGTATTAAAGGTGCGGTTATCAATCCTTCATTTGCAAGCTATGTAACAATAGTTGCAACATTCACCGCAGGTACAGCTTTCCTTATGTGGCTCGGCGAACAGATTACGCAAAAGGGTATCGGTAACGGTATTTCAATGATCATCTTTGCCGGTATTGTATCGAGAATTCCCTCAATGGGACTCTCCGTTATCAAGACCGTTCAGGGTGGCGGTGCTCAGTGGTGGATGGCAGTGCTCGTGCTCTTGTTTGCACTTGCAATGGTTGCATTTGTTGTATTCATCACAGATGCAGAAAGAAGAATTTCAGTTCAGTATGCTAAGAGAATGGTTGGCAGAAAAATGTATGGCGGACAGAGCAGCTTTATTCCGATTAAAGTTGCAATGGCAGGTGTTATTCCTATCATCTTCGCTATGTCGATTATGTCTTTCCCCGGCACAATAGTGCAGCTTATGGGTGCTAATCCCACAGGATTCTGGGGTAAGGTAATGTCTATCTTCCAGCCCAGCTCAACAGTATATATCATTCTCTACTTCCTGCTTATTATCTTCTTCACATATTTCTACACAGCAATTCAGTTCAATCCCATTGAAATTGCTAACAATATGAAGAAGAACGGCGGATTTGTTCCGGGTATCAGACCCGGAAAACCCACAAGCGACTATATGAGCAAAATCCTCACAAGAATCACTCTTGCAGGCGCTGTGTTCCTTGCAGTAGTTGCAGTTATTCCGCTTGTGTTCGCAAAAGCAGTACCCGCACTTCAGATGGTGTCCATTGGTGGTTCATCACTTCTGATTATGGTTGGTGTTGCTCTTGAAACCGTTAAGCAGCTTGAATCTCAGATGATGATGCGTCATTATAAAGGATTCCTTGACTGATAACAGGTGGGAGAATCAGATATGAAACTTATAATGCTTGGCGCTCCGGGTGCCGGAAAAGGCACTCAGGCACAGATATTAAGTGAAAAATTCAATATACCAACAATCTCTACGGGAGCCATAATCAGAGCCGCAATTAAAAACGGCACTGAAACAGGTAAAATGGCAAGCGCCCTTATTGATAAGGGACAGCTTGTTCCCGATGAGGTGGTAATTGATATTATCAAAGAAAGACTCAGCGAGAAAGACTGTGAAAACGGCTACATTCTCGATGGCTTTCCAAGAACAATTTCTCAGGCCGACGCTCTTTCAAAATTAGGTATCGAAATTGATAAAGTGATCGACATTGAGGTGCCCGATGAGATTATTGTTAAAAGACTTTCGGGCAGAAGGGAATGCCCCGTGTGCGGAGCAACGTATCACGTGAGCTTTAATTCCACAAAGGATGGAGTTCACTGTGATAAATGCGGTCAGGAGCTTGTTATGAGAAAAGACGACGCTCCCGAAACCGTTAAATCCAGACTCGAGGTATACCATAAGCAAACAGAGCCGCTTATAGATTATTATAAGTCAGAAGGAATTTTGGTTGTTGCACGAGGCACGTCCTCTGTTGAAGAAACAACCGAAGAAGTTTTAAAAGTTCTTGAAGGCTGAGCATTTTGCGGAGGATACGATGATTAGTATAAAATCAACTTCAGAAATCAATAAAATGCGCGCTGCCGGAAAAATAGTTTTCGGTACATTCAAGGAATTGGAAAAATATATCAGGCCCGGCATCACCACAAGAGAACTTGACCGTATTGCCCATGACTATATCTTAAGTCAGGGTGCAACCCCATCATTTCTCGGATATTCGGGATATCCCGCGAGTATATGTGCTTCAATAAACGACACTGTAATTCACGGTATTCCCGACAAAACCAAACTTAAGGAGGGCGATATCATAAGTATTGATATCGGTGCTCTTAAAGACGGCTACAACGGTGATGCAGCAAGAACATTTGCAGTAGGCACAATAAGTGACGAAGCCCAAAGGCTTATCGATGTAACGAAACAGAGCTTTTTTGAAGGACTGAAATATGCCCGTCATAATGAGAGACTCTTTTCGATATCGGCTGCTATTGAGCAGTGTGTGGAAGCGAATGGCTACAGCGTTGTGAGAAACTACTGCGGTCACGGCATCGGAAAGGAGCTTCACGAAAGCCCCGAGATACCGAACTACGGAACCTTTGGCCACGGCATTCGCCTTGCTAAAGGAATGACAATTGCAGTAGAGCCTATGGTAAATGCCGGAGGCTATGAAACCAAATGCTTAAGTGACGGTTGGACCGTCAAAACCAAAGACGGCTCGCTTGCGTGCCACTATGAAAATACCATTCTGATAACGGATGGCGATCCGATACTTCTTACGGATTATGAGTAAGACAGAGCTCGGTTCGGTGGTTCGGGCTTTGGCCGGAAAGGAAAAAGGAAAGTATTACGTTATTTTGCACGCAGATAATGAATATGTTTATCTTAGTGACGGTAAAAGACGTAAGACTCAGTTCCCGAAAAAGAAAAAACTTAAGCATGTTGCCCTTGTCGGACATACCGACGAATGCATCTTTAAAGATTGCACTTTGGGCAACCGGATAACTAACAATGAGGTTAAACGCGCGATTAAAGATTATCTCAAACAAATTGATAATAATTGATAAGGGAGGTTATATCCTTGGCAAAAGAAGATGTTTTTGAATTAGAAGGAACAGTGCTTGAGGCTTTGCCCAATGCAATGTTTATCGTAGAATTTGAAAATGGTCATAAAATCCAGGCTTATATTTCCGGAAAGCTTAGAACTAATTTCATAAGAATACTTCCCGGAGACAAGGTCAAGGTTGAAATGTCACCTTATGATCTGAGCAAGGGACGTATTACATGGAGAGCAAAATAAGCTTTTAGTTTAGTATAGGAGGTAATAATCATGAAGGTAAGACCATCAGTTAAACCTATGTGTGAAAAATGTAAAATAATAAAAAGAAAAGGCAATATAATGGTTATATGCCAGAACCCTAAACACAAACAGAAACAGGGCTGATTAATTTTAGCTTATAACCCTAAGGGAGCGGCTGTACGAGGTGTTTAATGCCTCGTAATCCTGGCGGTTATTCAAAAATAAGTTCATTAGAAACCAGTATTTAACAGGAGGTGCAAAAAGCTAATGGCAAGAATAGCAGGTGTTGATTTACCTAACGAAAAAAGAGTAGAATACGGCCTTACCTATGTATACGGTATCGGCGTAGCAAGCTCAAACAAAATTTTAGCAGAAGCAGGTATTAATCCTGATACAAGAGTTAAAGACCTTACCGAAGATGAGGAAAAGAAAATCAGAGAAATCATCGACAGAGACTACACCGTTGAAGGTGATCTCAGAAGACAGGTTGCTCTCGACATTAAACGCCTCATGGAAATCGGCTGCTACAGAGGCCTTCGTCACAGAAGAGGTCTCCCCGTAAGAGGTCAGAGAACCAAAACAAACGCCAGAACCAGAAAAGGTCCTAAGAGAACAATTGCCGGTAAGAAAAAATAATCCGAGGAGGGGTAGTTTAATATGGCTGTTCAGGCAAGAAAAGGTCGTAAAAGACGTGAGAAAAAGAATATTGAACGCGGCTGTGCTCACATCCGTTCAACATTCAATAATACAATAGTTACTATCACCGATACTCAGGGTAATGCTCTTTCATGGGCATCCTCCGGTGGTTTGGGCTTCAGAGGCTCAAGAAAGAGCACACCGTTCGCATCGCAGATTGCTGCAGAAACTGCTGCAAAAGCTGCTATGGAACACGGTCTCAAGACTGTTGAAGTATATGTTAAAGGTCCCGGTGCAGGAAGAGAATCCGCTATCAGAGCTCTCCAGACTGCAGGCCTTGAAGTTAGTATGATTAAAGACGTAACACCGATTCCTCACAACGGTTGCAGACCGCCTAAGAGAAGAAGAGTGTGATTTGAATTTTTAAAAGATTGGAGGAATAAAAAATGGCTAAGAATATGCAGCCCATATTGAAAAGATGCAGAACTTTAGGGATTTCTCCTACTGTTATGGGTATCGATAAGAGCTCAAACAGAAATCCTAATCCCATGAGAAGAAAGCAGTGAGAATATGGCCGTCAGCTTACCGAAAAGCAGCAAGTTAAATTCATCTACGGTATGCTCGAAAAGCAGTTCAGAAAATACTATGATATGGCTAACAAGATGCCCGGTGTTACCGGTGAAAATATGCTTTCGCTTCTTGAATCAAGACTTGATAACGTTGTTTTCAGATTAGGTCTTGCCAACACAAGAAGAGAATCCAGACAGCTCGTTAACCACGGTCATATCCTTGTAAACGGAAAAAGACTCGACATCCCTTCATATCGTGTAAAGGTTGGCGATGTTATCACACTTAAAGAAAAAACACTCTCATCCGACAGAATGAAATCTGTTATTGAAGCTAATAGCTCAAGAGTTGTGCCTAAGTGGTTAGACATGGACAAAAACACTGTGACAGGTAAAGTTATTGCTTTGGCACAGAGAGACGATATTGATTTTGAAGTTGAAGAGCATCTTATTGTTGAGTTGTATTCTAAATAATAGGAAAGCCCTCAAAAATGAGATAATAATAGTTTTGAAATGGAGGGTTATATTATGATCGAAATGGAAAAACCCCGTGTTGAATGCGTGGAAAAGAGCCCCGATGGTAAATACGCAAGATTCGAGGTGGAACCTCTTGAAAGAGGCTATGGTATCACTCTTGGTAACTCCATCAGAAGAGTACTTTTGTCTTCTCTTCCGGGTGTTGCACCCATAAGCGTTAAAATCGACGGTGTACTTCATGAGTTTTCAACAATTCCGGGTGTAAAAGAGGATGTAACCGAAATCATTCTGAATGTCAAAAAACTCATAACAAAAATCTACTCCGACACTCCGAAGACCGTATATATCGAAGCTTCGGGTGAAGGAGAGGTTCTTGCAAAAGATATCAGATGTGACCATGAGGTTGAAATTATAAACGGCGACTTGCATATAGCTACTTTGAGTGACAATGCCCGCCTTTATATGGAGATTACCCTTGCTAAGGGAAGAGGTTATGTAACAAGCGAAAAGAACAAAGAGAATATGCAGAGCGTTATAGGCGTTATTCCTGTGGATTCGATTTATTCACCTATTGATAAGGTAAACTATAATGTTACTAACACTCGTGTAGGACAGGTTACCGATTATGTTAAGCTTACTCTTGAAATTTTTGCTGACGGTACAATTGCTCCGGAAGAAGCATTGTCCTTAAGTGCAAAGATTTTAAACGACCATATGAATCTGTTCATTGACCTTACAGATGAAATCAGAGATACCGATATTATGGTAGAGAAGGAAGAAAATCAGAAAGATAAAGTTCTTGAACTTACTATCGAAGAACTCGACCTTTCGGTTCGTTCTTTCAACTGCCTCAAACGTGCAGGCATCAATACCGTTGAGGATCTGGTAAGCAAATCCGAAGGTGAAATGATGAGAGTCAGAAACCTTGGTAGAAAATCTCTCGAAGAGGTTGTTGGCAAGCTTAATTCATTAGGCTTCCAGTTCTCGAAGGAATACGATGAATAAAAGCTACACTCTAAAGTGAAGCTTTGCTTAACTTATAATTTGTATATAAAAGGAGGTATATGCTATGCCGGGAACAAGAAAATTGGGCCGTGCGTCAGATCACAGAGATGCAACTCTCAGAAATCTGGTTACAGCTTTGCTTGAACACGGAAGAATTGAAACAACTCTTCCTAAAGCTAAGGAAATCAGATGTATGGCTGAAAAAATGATTACCTTGGGTAAAACCAATACATTGCACACCAGAAGACAGGCTCTTGCTTACATCAATAAGGAAGACGTGGTAACAAAAGTGTTTGCAGAAATCGCTCCCAAGTACGCTGAAAGAAACGGCGGATATACAAGAATAATGAAAATGGGTCCCAGACGTGGTGACGCTGCAGAAATGGCAGTTATTGAACTCGTGTAATCCATATTCGTGAAAATTAAAAGAGGCTGTAGCAAAATGAAAAATAACGGTTCGTCGAGGACGCCGAACCCTACAAATTGCTGTGTATATATACTATGTACACAATATATGTAGGGGACGGCCTCCCGGACAAAACCGGAAAAATCATTTTGCTACAGCCTCTTTTTTGAAAAATGCGTAAAGCTGATTAAAATAATTTATAAAAAACAAGCAAATTTTAAATTATTCTATTGCCAATTATGGAATTTTATGTTATAATCTGAAAGTTGGAATTTTATGTGATAAAAGGTAAGTGATATAATGGTTGATGCAAAACTTTTATTTTTGATAGCTATATTTTTTCTTGGATTTAGTGCCTTTCATCAAAGAAAGAGAAAAAAAATACTTATGTTTTTGTTTGCGGCAAGCTGTACGTTGTGTATGCTGTATTTGCTTGGCGGTGCACTTGTGGGTGTTATAATAAGTTTCATTGGTGCTGCGCGTAACATTGTTTATGCCCACAGAGAAAGTCACAGACTTTTCAAATTGAAAGTTATACCCTATGCTTTTTCCATGTGCGTTGTGGCATTGGGAGTTCTTATATGGAACGGACCGATTACACTCTTGTTTGTGGTGGGAAATGTTGTGAGTTGTTTTGGGCTTAACAGAAGAAGAACAACGCATATGCGTATCAGCGTTTTGATTTCTTCGCCGCTGCTGGCTGTATATGAGTTTCTTGCCGGTTCGTTTATTGGTGTATGCTATGAACTTGTTCTTGTTGTGTCGTCGGTCTGGGGTCTGATTAAGTACCGTAGAAACAGACATCACACACATCATAGTCACAGATAAAAACAGACTAAAAAAACCTGAGTATGCGTTTTGCATATTCAGGTTTTTTAATCTGTTTATTTTTTGCTGTCAAGATAAATCTTCAAAGCTTCAATTGCTTTTTTTCGGTGGCTTATCTTATTTTTTTCTTCGCCGTCCATTTCGGCAAAAGTAACATCGTATCCGTCGGCAACGAATATCGGGTCAAATCCAAAACCTGCGCCTCCGCGCTTTTCTTCAATGATATGACCGTCGCATCTTCCGTAGAAAGAATGCTTTGTACCGTCAGATTCAATAATCACAATACAACATATAAAATGTGCGGTTTTTTCTTCGGGAGAATAGGGTTTGAGATTTTCAAGGAGCTTTGCCATGCCCTGATCGGGAGTTGTGTTTTCTCCTGCATATCTGGCACTATACAGACCCGGTGCGCCGCCGAGAACGTCAACTTCAAGTCCGGAATCATCGGCAATAATTATTTTATCTGTGAATTTTCTGATTGCATCTGCTTTTAAAAATGCGTTTTCTTCATAGGTAGTGCCGGTTTCTTCCACTTCTATATCGGCACCAACGTCGCTTTGACTCAAAACGTTATAGCCGGAAAGAATTTTTCTAACTTCGGCAAGCTTGCCTTTGTTGTTTGTTGCAATAACTATATCCATATTATACCTTCCTTTCGTTAAAACAGGGCTATCTTATTTGTAAATAAAACAGCCCCATCAATTATATTATGATTATTAAAGAATAATTTCTTTACCGCCGTCGCCCGGTTCTGTAACATAGAAATCAGGTTTGAGACCGGTTTTTTCTTCGTAGTTTTTACCAACTGTGCTGATAAATTCATCCACGCTTGCTTCTTCAACGATGCTTACGGTACATCCGCCAAATCCGGCACCTGTCATTCTTGAACCGAGAACACCTTTGATTTTTCTTGCTTCGTCAACCATTGTGTCAAGTTCAAAGCCTGTTACTTCGTAGTCATCACGCAGAGAATCGTGTGAGCCGTTCATAAGAGCACCGAAAGTGGGAATGTCACCTGCTGTAAGAGCATCAATTGCTTTGAGAACTCTGTCATCTTCAGTGATAACATGTTTAACTCTTCTGAGAATGATGTCATCTTTTATAAGATGCTTGTGGGCTTCAAATTCTTCGAGTGAAATTTCACCAAGACAATTCTTTTCGGGCATTGCTTCTTTGAGGATTGCAAAACCTGCTTCGCATTCGCCTCTTCTTTCATTGTATTTCGAAGCACCGAGAGCGTGTTTTTTATTGGTGTTGGAGATCACAATTTTCATACCGCTCAGTTCAAGAGGCACGTGTTTGTAGCTTAAATCCTTGCAGTCGAGGAAAATAGCGCAGTTTTCCCTGCCCATAGCAGAAGCAAACTGGTCCATAATACCGCAGTTTACGCCCGCATATTCGTGTTCCGCTTTCTGACCGAGTTTAGCCATTTCTATCATATCAATTTCTTTGTCTATGCCGTTTTTCTCGTTTGAAAGAGTGGCAAAGCAAAGAGCTGTTGAAACCTCAATTGCCGCAGATGATGAAAGACCGCCGCCGTGGGGCACTGTATCGTCATAGAGCATATCAGCACCGCAGATGTCGTAGCCTGCCTGCTGAAGCACATACATAACGCCTATCTGATAGTCTCCCCATTTAATGCCTTTGTAGGAATCGAGCTTGTTTATATCTGCTTCAACAATATCATCTAAGTCTGTTGCTTTAAGGCGTACTATGTTGTCGTCTCTTTTTCTCATAACAATTGTTGTTCTCATTTTAAGAGCTGCAGGGAAAACGTAGCCGCCGTTATAGTCGGTGTGTTCACCAATCATATTTACCCGTCCGGGAGAAGCGAAAACTCTTAAGTCATCTTCGGTTCCGCCGTAGAGGGATATAAATTCGCGGATCATTTCTTTAATTTCCATATATATACCTTCTTTCACTACTTTTTTTAATTATTAAATTAATTATAACTCAAACATTTAAAATAGTCAACAGAAATTTATTCTTTGTGGTATATCCATTTGGCCAGCCCATCTTCAACAATGTAGTATTCCTGATCTATTCCGTTTAATGTTGCCACGATTTTATCGCCGTTGATTTTATATGTTCCGGCACTCATTGTATCGGGCAGTGAGTCGGTTGAAGCATCAGAGAGCTGAGCTTTGTCGAGAGCACCGTCGTTTCTGATTATCTGAATAATAAATTTCCCGTCGGGATAAAACGAGAGAATCTGGGTGTCGCCGCTTTCGGCTGCTTTGCAAATAAATGCCGACATAAACGGTTCATCGTCTCCCGGAACTTCTCCCACAAAATAATTTTTTGCATCAACAAGATATTCACCGCACGCAAACAGAGAGTAGAGATAACCCAAATCGCTGTAAAGTTTAATCTCACCGTTTTCGAGCTTCCATCCGCCTGAAAATGTTGCATCTATCTGAGCATCGGCAGCGGTTGATGCGTGATTGGGGTCAAAGCCTGTGGTAAATGTTCCGTCGTAGGTTTCGTTTGGTGCATAGATGAATTCGTGATACCATCCGTCGCTGTCGTCAATATATTTACCGGAGATTTTGTCCGGTGTGATTTCGCTTTGAATCTGGCTGTTTTTTTCGCCTGCCTGAGCATCGGAGGATACCTCAAGCTGCTGCTCGGCTTTTATCTTTTCTTCTGTGGCTGAATGCATTTTTTTGCTTCCGTCACTAAAGCATGCCATATAAATAATGATGCCCGTAATCAAAATTACTGCTATCACGGAAATTGAAATTGCAAGACCTGTTTTGGATTTCATAAATCCACTCCTTTCATTTTGACTGTTGCGTTTATACCTGTTCAAAACAAAACGGTCGCTTTTGTGCAAGTGACCGTTTTATCCTGAGTAATTATTTTGTGTATAAGCCTAAGCAGATGCCGTCTTTGAGTACGGTGAATTTATTGATGCCGCCCTGGAGATCAATAGATATCGTGTTACCGTTTACAGTGTAGGTTCCTGCCGCATAGTTTGTTTCGTCTGACTCGCCTTTATATACTTCTTTAAGAATAAAGTTGCCGTCTTTGTAAAGAATAAAGCTCTGAGCAATATCTGCAGTAGTACCGTTTCCAAGATTCACATCTTCAGCAACGTTTTCAAGAGTAGCATTCATTGTTTTGCCTGATTTAACATCGCCTTTGAAGTAGGTGTTGGAATTAACAAGACCATACGGTGTTGCTTCAAGGTCATACATAGGAGCACCGGTTTCATCATAGAGTTTAATTTTTGTGCCCTCGAGTTTCCATGTTCCGTTTGTTGCATTACCGTTCATATATTCGGTATACTGATACTGCTCATCAAAATCATTAACTTCCTGTTCAAGCTTTTTGGCTTTGATGTATGCGCCGTAGTCATCATCAGCAAGTTTCTTTTCTTTAACAAACGCTTCAAAATCATCTGTGAGTGAATTCATTTTTATGTATTCAGCTGCACACTGTTTTGAAATATATTCTTCGGAAAATGCTGAATAGAACACTCCGTCATGAATTTCTGTTTCTGCTTTCTTTTCAGGTGCAGCGTCGGAAGAAGCGGAAGCATCCGAGGTGATTTCTTCTTCGGCTTCGGCATCGGGATTGTAGATTTCCACTTCGGTATCTTTAATTGTGAATTCAAAATATCTTCCCTGGGTGTCGCTTGAATATAATCCCGAAACATCTTCTTTGCTGAAGGTTTCAACATCAATTATTTTCTTCGGGGGTTTTGCGCCCGACATTGAAATATAGAGCGCGCCGGCAATAATCAAAACAACAAGCGCCGCTATTGCAACAATCAATCCGGTTTTGGATTTTTTGGGTTCGGGGATTTCTTCGGAAATCTCTTCCGGAATTTCATCTGTTTCAACTGCAGTTTCATCGATTGCAGTATCTTCGCTGATTTCTGCCGCTTCGGTGATTACGGTATCATCGGTTTGAGCATTTTCAACATTTTCGTTGGTTTCCTCCAAATCAGCATTGCATAAGGGGCAAGTGCTGAGATTTTCATCATCGGTCACGTATTCGCAACGTGTACATTTCTTTTCTGCCATTATATCAGCTCCTGTATTATTATTTGCAAAATGCATATATCTACGATAGTATAACATAAAAATCAAATAATGACAATAGTTTTTTTGAAAACAAATTGTTAATTTTTTGTTACTTATGTTAAGAATGTATTGCAAAATTTGACTAATTAAAAAAATCGTGATATAATACATTATAATGTATATATTATGGTTTATTATAGAATATAATGTAATTTAAAAGCGTGATTTTCGGAGGATAAGTAATGAAAAACGAAAATAAAAACTGCTGTCAGCATATGACGAGCATTGGCGGACAGGCGGTAATAGAGGGCGTTATGATGAGAGGCCCGCAATATATTGCTACCGCGGTCAGGAAATCCGACGGTGAAATAATAATCGACAAAAGACCGGTCAACTCATTTGTTTCAAAATATAAACTGCATAAAATTCCCATACTGAGAGGAGTACTTTCGTTTTTTGAATCAATGATTACGGGAACGAAATGCCTGATGTTTTCGGCAGACCAGGTTGATCTTGAAGACGGCGAAAACGAGGAACCTTCAAAGTTTGAAAAATGGCTTGAAGATAAGCTTGGTGATAAGATAAAAGACATTGCCATTTATTTTTCAGTGGTTGTTGCGCTTATGTTCAGCATTGGTCTTTTTATGCTTCTGCCAACATTCATAGCCGGATTTTTTGATGGCTTTATAAAAAGCAAAATAGCGCTGAATATAATTGAGGGCATAATTAAAATTTCCATTTTTCTCTTTTATCTCTGGGCTGTTTCTCATATGAAAGATATACGCACTGTTTTTGAATATCATGGTGCCGAACATAAAACAATTGCGGCATATGAGGCGGGAGTTGAACTTACTCCTGAAAACGTGAGTGAATATACCCGTCTTCATCCTCGTTGCGGAACGAGCTTTTTGCTTATTGTTATGGTTGTGAGTATCCTCACATTCTCTTTCCTTTCCTGGGGTAACCTCTGGATAAGAATCGGTTCAAGACTTTTGCTTTTGCCGGTTGTTGCCGGAGTATCATATGAAATAATAAAGCTTGCCGGAAGAAGACCCGACGGTGTTGTTGGATTTCTCACAAAACCGGGTCTCTGGCTTCAGAAGTTAACAACCCGTGAGCCGGACCTTAAGCAGATGGAAGTTGCCATTGCGGCAATGCTGGCTGTTATTCCTGAAAACAAAGAGGACGACAAATGGTAAAAATAGCTGATGCGTTGGAAAAATGTGTTGAAATTCTTTCGGGAAAAGTTGACGATGAAAGATTCGAATCAGATGTTCTTGCCCAGGCGGTTTTGGGTATGGATAAGCTGATGCTCCGCATTCATTCACGCGATGAGATAGACTCAGAAAAATTCGGTAAACTTCTTTCATTTGCCAAAAGGCGCTCAGAGGGAGAACCATCGGCATATATAACGGGATTCAGGGAATTTATGTCGCTGGATTTTAAGGTGGATAAAAGAGTTCTGATTCCCAGACCCGACACGGAAATTCTCGTTGAAGCTGTTATAGATAAATACAGGGATTCAAAAATAAATGTTCTGGATATCTGCACCGGTTCGGGCGCTATAGCCTGCTCGGTTGCGCATTATGTGAAAAATGCAAATGTTACGGGGCTTGATATCAGCGACGGGGCGCTTGAAGTTGCAGCCTTAAATGCGAATCTCACGGCAACATCTGAACGGGTGAATTTCATAAAATACGATGCGTTAAACATTTGCGCAGATCTTGGCGAATTTGATGTTGTTGTATCCAATCCGCCGTATATAGAAAGTCAGGTTATTAAAACGCTCAACAAAACCGTCAGAGACTTTGAACCATCAATAGCTCTTGATGGCGGAGATGACGGACTTGTGTTTTACAGAAAAATCGTTTCAAAAATTGACAAGTGCCTCAAAAAGGGCGGCGAGTTGTATTTTGAAACAGGCTATAATCAGGCTCAGGCAGTTGCAGGTATAATGAATGAGAAATTCGGTAAGATTAATATTCTGAAAGATTTATCGGGAAATGACCGTGTGGTTTTCGGTCAGCTTGTGTAGGATTCGAAAAACGAAAGAACCTCTTCTTCGGACTTGGCATAAATTCCGTTTTTCAGATTCTCAATATCTTCAGCTGCGATAGACAGAGGTTCTATTGCGGATTTTTCGAGCAGGATATTGCCGCCGTTTTTTATCCGGTAAGCGCAAAGCGTGTTGCCTTCAAGTTTCAGAAGATATCCGGGGCGGGTTTCCTGCGGTTGGTTTTTTCGGGAATTCTGAACTTCCGATGCACTTATTTCGGGGGCGGGTTCCTTGTTTGGTGTGTTGCGGTTTGTGATGATAAATGTTGCAATGAAAACCAAAAGAAATATGATAATAATAAATGATAGTTTGCTGTATTTTTCCAATATCTTTTACCTGCTTTCTTAATTGAAAATGTTCAATAGTATTTTTTGTGATAAATGAAAAAATATTCACAAACGGTAAGAGATTGATTGTGTTAAATCTATGATAATTAAAAAGATTGTTTCACACGTTTTTTATACTTGAAAAATCCCGTGTGATAAAATAAATGATTCAAACGTCGGAGATGATGACAAAATGAAAAAACTTGACAATATTCGTGCTAATCAGAGTATGCGTCAGAACAAAAAACAACTCAAAGAAGTAAAAAAACAAAGATCAAAAAGGAGACGCTCGGTTCCATTTCGTGTGTTTGTTGCTGTGATGAAAATTTTAACCGTTTTGATGTTTGTTGGTGCTGTTGTGGGCGCAATGTGGATATACAATCAGTTTGATTTCACATTCGGCGATGATTTTTCGACGTTTTCAATGCGGCTTTCTTCAACAATATATTGTATGGATGAAGACGGAGTGTATGTTGAATATGAGCAGTTCAAGTCGTCCGAAAAACGTATATGGGTTGACAGCGAAGATATACCCGATAATCTGAAGAATGCGTTTGTTGCCATAGAAGACCAGAGATTTTATGAGCATAAGGGTGTTGACCTCAAAAGAACCATAGGTGCAGTGCTCAATGTGTTTGTTAAGGGTGATTCATCCTACGGCGGAAGCACCATAACCCAGCAGCTTATTAAAAATATTACTCAGGATAACGAGCGTACGAGTGCAAGAAAAATAAGAGAAATAACGCGCGCAATAGTGCTTGAACAGAAAATGACTAAAGATGAAATTCTTGAAATGTATATGAATTCCATCTATCTGAGTCAGGGGGTTCACGGTGTTGAAGCGGCGGCAAATGTGTATTTCAACAAATCTGTTGATGAACTCTCGCTTGCAGAATGCGCAAGCATTGCCGGTATAACTCAGTATCCCACCACATATGACCCGATTCTGAATCCGCAGAACAACAAGAAAAAACAGCTTACCGTGCTTTCAAAAATGCGTGAGCTTGATTTTATTGATGAAAGTCAGTATAAGGAGGCTCTTGAAGAGGAGCTTGATATTCAAAGCGGCAAAAAAGACAGCAGCTTGTCAAATCCCGACGACATACAGTCATATTTTGCAGACCACATTTTTGAACAGGCGAAAAATGATTTGATAAAAGAGTTTGGATACACAGAGGTTTTTGCGGAAGACTATCTGTGTAATGGCGGACTTAAAATATATGCAACCGTTGACCCTGAAATTCAGGCATATCTTGAACAATACTATGCCGACAGCAGTAATTTCCCGAAATTTAGCGGAGATGCTCTTATGGAGTCTGCTATTATTGTGTGTGACCCGTTTACCGGAGAACTTAAAGGCATTGTTGGCGGAAGAGGAGAAAAAGAGGGCAACCGTGTTCTCAACAGGGCAACTCAGAGTAAGCGCCAACCCGGTTCCACAATAAAACCAATAGCTGTGTATTCTCCGGCACTCGAAGAAAACATTGTTAACCTTGCAACCTATATCGATAACTCCAAAGTAACATATCCGGGCGGATGGACTCCGGTGAATGCCAACGGAAGATACTCCGGTCCTGTTTCAATCAAGACAGCAGTGGCATATTCATATAATCTTCCTGCAATAAGAGTTCTTGAAGAGCTCACGGTGGATAAATCTTATGATTATCTTAAAAATAAGATGCATATGGAATCCATTGTTGATTCCGTGATGAAAAACGGAAAAGAATATACCGATAAAACTTTGCCGTCTCTTGCTCTCGGCGGTCTGACCGACGGTGTCACACCTCTGGAAATGTCGGTTGCATACAGTACAATAGCAAACGGCGGAACATATATCGAGCCCACTTCATACACGAAAATTCTTGATAAAGACGATAAGCTTGTGTATGAAAAAAATCAGAAGAAAAATAAGGTTTTCTCCAAAGCAACTGCATTTTTGATGCAACAGCTTCTCGAAAACGTTGTTGACTACGGTACTGCGGCAAATTCCAAAATACCGGGTATGGATACCTGCGGTAAAACGGGAACCACAGATGATAATAAAGATAAGTGGTTCATCGGCTTTACTCCCTATTATTGCACCACCGTGTGGACAGGCTTTGATAAGCCAAAGGTAATAGGCGCAGGAATAAATCCGGCACTCACAGTGTGGAAGAATGTTATGACCAATATTCATCAGGAGCTTGACAACGCAGAGTTTGAACAGCCCGACACTGTTGTGAAAGCCAAGGTATGCAGATACACAGGCTTTAAAGCCTCGGCAGGATGCGGAAGCCTTGAATTTGCAAATGAAGATTTTGTTTCGAGTTCGTGCCGTTCAAATCATAAAAACTCAACAATAGGCACCGTTACCAAAACCTACGAATCTTCAAATAAATCTGAAACAGATAAGAAAAAAGAAGAAAACAAAAAAAATAACAGTGAGAATAACGAAGAAAGTAATGATGATTCGCCGTCAAATGCAACAGGCGAAAATTCATCTTCCTCTAATAGCGAATCTTCAAATACCGCCGGCGGTTCGGAAAATTCCGAAACTTCACCGGGTAATGCAGGTTCGGGTGAAACATCTGGAAATTCCGGAACAGCATCCGGTTCATCTTCCAATTCAGTTTCGCCTGATGCGGGTTAAAAGTAATAGGCTGTGGCAAAAATGGAATTTTTGCCACAGCCTGATTTTTATTACATAGGAAATTGCGTCAGCAATTGCTTGTAACAACAAAATTTTCCTTATAAAAATGTGAGCGAAGCGAACAGTTAATTGACGAAGTCAATTTTGTTCATTATAAGGATTATTTAATTCAGGAGTTCCGGCTGAGA
>JAZSOL010000012.1:0-3073 GCA_045536915.1 Clostridia bacterium | reverse complement strand
TTATAAGAAGTATTTTGTAAGGTGGGTGCATATTATGGATTTTAAAAATGAAACATTGAAAATAAGTGCTGAAAGTCTTAATTCTCAGCGTGTGAAGCAAACACTCAAAACTGTGTATGATGCGCTTGAGGTTAAAGGGTATAATCCTATTAATCAGATAGTAGCCTATATTATGTCCGGTGATCCAACTTTCATCACAAGCTATAATAATGCTCGTGTTTTGATTTCAAAGCTTGAAATCGATGAACTTTTGGATGAACTTGTTAAAACGTATATTACTACTTTATAAGATAAGCAAAAATCTCAAATCGCAGAAATTTTTCTGAGATGAAATTTCTGCGATTTTGTTGTGTAAAGGTGTTGAGTTTATGGAGAATGTTAATGTGTTTTGTAAAATTAATAACAAAAGGAAATCTGTAACGGAAATCGTTTCGGCGATAATGCTTTTGATTGCGGCGTTTTTTCCGGGGTTTATGATTGTTAATCCTCCTTTGTATGGGAAATATTTTAAAACGTTTGGTGCAATAGAGCTTGCAGTTTTTCCTGTTCTTTTGATTTTTAATATCGTATTGAAATGCGTGGTTGAAAAGCCGTCTTTTAAAGGTTTGATATCAGAATGGATTTTGGGGGTAAAAAAATCCTTTTCGGTAAACAGACATTTTTTGTTGCTCTCTGTTGCATTTGTTCTGGCGGTTATCTCTGCTTGCATGGCGGTTGATACAAAAAGAGCTTTTTTCGGAACGGATTTCAGACCCGACGGAATTTATATGTATTCTGTTTTCGCTGTTATTTTCATATATGGTTCCAACATACATAGCCGGAAGCTGAAAAATGCTGTGTATGCAATGTATATATTCTCGTTTTTGCTAAATGGTGCTATTATGCTTCAGCAGTATGTTGGCGTTATAGGAACCGTAAATGCGGATTCGTGTCCGCAGTGGCTGTTGTTTTTAAAAAATAAATATGATGACCTTGGAATTCGCACGGGCTTTTATTATAAAGGTCTGACCGGAGGGTTTTATAACTCAAATCATATCGGATATTTCCTGATGATATGTTCTTTGATTATATCGTCATGGTTTGTTGTTGCAAAAAGAATCTGGGTTAAAGCAATTCTTGGTATATTGTGTGTTTACTCCGTGTGGCTTGTTATTATAAACGACACTTTCGGATGCTATATAGCATTGTTTGTTGGTCTTCTGCTGATGACACTTCTTTGCACGTGCAAGGTGAAAACAGAAAGATTTTTACTTGGAATTTTGTTTCCGATGATTGTGTTTGTGACTTTGAGTGTGGGAATGACTATTTCCGGCGATGCCACCGTAATAAGAAATTTTGTGAAGCTTGAAAGCGATATTGAAAAAATCTCCACAGAAGATTCGGGTGCCGGCAATGCCGGAAGCGGAAGATGGGAGCTCTGGGTTGCAACTTTCGATATGATTGAAAGAGAACCTGTTTTGGGATATGGTCCCGATAATGTCAACACAATGTATAAAAGATACGGTCTTGACCTCACAAGAGCCCACAGCGAATATCTTGAACACCCATTAAACTGCGGAATTCCGTTTGCGGTTTTCTATTTGTCGGGTGTGTTCTATATAATTATCAAAAGAATAAAACGTATGAAAACGGCAGAAGATGTTCAAAAATATCTCATACCGCTTGCGGCGAGTGTGGGCTATATGGTATCGGCATTTTTCGGAGTATTTCTTTTCTATACTGCGTGCCACTTCATTGTGACGTTATCTTTACTAAAAGATTGATGTAATTTGCCTTATTTTTGGTAATTTTATAAACCGAAAAATATTGACACATATGAAAGTTTGTGTTATAATTTAGCGGTAACCGCACATAGACGGTCATAAATTCGGTTTTCCGGTACCGTGCGTTGGCGAGATTGGATGAGGGAGGTGCAAAACTTATGTACGCAGTTATCGAAACAGGTGGTAAGCAGTACAAGGTTTCTGAAGGTGATGTAGTATTCATCGAGAAACTTGTTGCTGAAGAAGGTGCAACTGTTAAATTTGATAAGGTGCTTGTTGTAGGCGGTGAATCTGCAGTAATCGGTGCTCCGGTTGTTGAAGGCGCAAGTGTTGAAGCTGAAGTGCTCCAGCAGGGTAAAGCTAAAAAGATAATCGTTTTCAAATATAAGCCCAAAAAAGGCGAAAAGACCAAACAGGGTCACAGACAGCCTTACACAAAAGTACAGATTAAGAAAATCAATGCCTAAGCTATGATTAGAATTGATGTTTTCAAAAAAAGCGGCTCTGTCTTCAAGATAGAAATGGACGGGCATTCCGGCTACAGTGACGGAGATGACATCGTGTGTGCAGCCGCATCTTCTGTATCGTATGCCGTTTTAAACGGTATGGAAAAATTAGCGAATATTAAATTTGGATATGAAGTCGGAGACGGATATTTGTTTTTCGTTCTTCCCGACGATTTAGAATCCGGACAGCGGGAAGCTGCCGATCTTCTTACCAAAACGTTTCTGCTTTTCGTGAGAAATCTTGAAAGCCAGTATCCCGAGTATGTCAAAGTTACCGAATTGGAGGTGTAGATATGTTTGAATTAAACATTCAGTTGTTTGCTCATAAAAAAGGTATGGGTAGTACCAAGAACGGTCGTGACAGTGAGTCCAAAAGACTTGGTGTTAAAAAGGCTGACGGACAGTTTGTTACTTCCGGTAACATTCTTGTAAGACAGAGAGGTACTAAAATCCATCCGGGTATCAATGTAAAGAAAGGTAGCGATGACACTCTTTTTGCTGTTGTTGACGGTAAGGTTAAATTCGAAAGAATCGGCAAAGACAAAAAGCAGGTTAGCGTTTACGAAATTGCTCAATAATACATTGAATATTAATCAAAACAAAATCTCAGGTGTTGTTGCGCTTGAGATTTTCTTTTTGATTAATAAGCATTGATTTATAAGATGAATTTTTATTAATCAGAAAGAAATATTATAATAAGAGGTGACAAAATATGTTAGCAGACACAGCCAATATATATGTAGAAGCCGGTAATGGCGGGCACGGTCTTGTTTCTTTCCACCGCGAAAAATACGTAGCTGCAGG
>JAZSOL010000097.1:0-2834 GCA_045536915.1 Clostridia bacterium | reverse complement strand
TCACCGTCTGCCACTCACCGATACCTTCCTCCCAGAACAATCTTGTTCTGGGTTCATCGCCTGTGTATGCCGGCCAGACGTATGCCGCTATATCATATTGTTTGTTCATTTGATTCACCTTTCATTTTCATCTTTGCATTTTTTATAATACCTGATTTGATTTCATCGGCACTCTTCATACCCGAAAGTGCATCATACTCCGTCATTGAATATGCCGATGCCATAAGCGAAAACTTCAAAAGCTCCGAATCACCGTATCCGCAGTATAAAGAATACAAACACCCCGCCGCAAATGCCTCTCTGCGCCCAAGAGTGCTTTTGATGTTCCATTTTTCGGGGATGTATGCCTTGCAACTTGAAAAACTTCCGTCGGAATTCATCAGAAATGCCTCTTCACTGCTCTGCACAATAACTTTTTCCCGTACTCCGTATTCAAAGAATTTTTTCATACTCATTTTAATAACATCGGTTTTGAGCAAATTATCTCTTCCTCTTGCAATTCCACCGCCGATTTTACAGCATTCATATTCATCCATAATCACATAGTCCGTATATTTCAATACCGGGAATATCTTTCTGAAATACACCGGATCACTTCTTGTTGCAACGGATATACCCGTTCTGATACCACTTAGCGACGCCTGACGCAAAACTCCGGCAAGCTTTGTTCCGTAGAGCTTGTCCGGAGAATCAAGAGCTTTCATCATCGGAACATAGCCCACGTGAAAAATTTTACAGTTAAGCTCATCGACCGAAAAATCATCTGTATCAAAAGCATCATTTGCTTCATAGAAAAACGAATAACTTCTTTCCTGATTTTCCACACCGAAATTAACAACGGAATATGATGTTTTCAATGAATAATCCTTACTTATTTTCCCCGTGTAAATTCCGTGAGACGAAAGGATATTGATAATTTCATTGCCGTTTCTGTCGTCACCGATTTTTCCTATCGGAATAACAGGAACAGCCCTGTCAATTCTGGACAAATTAATTGATATCAGCGATACCGCTCCTCCGGCATCGTTTATTGTTTCTATAATTTCCGACGGATTTTCACAGGTCGGAATTTTGTTTACAATATTAATATTTTCAAAGGTTATGTTTCCGGCAACTGCAATTCCGCTTGTACCGTCATTTAATATATAATCAACCGACACTCCAAGAACTCTTGCAAGTGCCGGAAGAACCGTAATATCGGGAAATCCGGTTCCGTTTTCCCACTTGCTGACGGTCTTGTTGCTCACGCTTAAAAACTCTGCAAGTTCTGACTGGGTCATATTTTTTCTTTTTCGGAGTTTAAGGATTGTTATGCCAACTGTTTTTGGATTCATTACATCACCCGTTTGCAAATTGATTTTGTTCGTTATATTAATTATAACACAAAAGATAATTTTGTATAGTCTGCGTTTCAAAGACTATTTTTCGTATGCACCGGCGCAGTTCTGCGTTCAAGCGACTCTTCACTGTCATTTTGCACAAGATTTTTTCACACAATTTATAAAATAATCGAAATCAGCTTCGTAATTTACTCAAATTGTATTTGGCTGATTTTTTAATTCAAAATTGACATTTTATTTTTATTTGTTACAATAAATTACAGAAATTTCATAGGAGGCATTTTTATGGAATTCAAACCTGTTTTGCGATTTGCCGTGATGAGCGATGTTCACTTCTGCAAGGAGCATCCGGAAAGAAGAACAACCTTAAAGAAAGCTGTAAAAGAAGTATATAAATATTCGGAAAATGAAGAATACAAAAAGCTTGATGCCCTTTACGTTGTGGGCGATTTTACCGACCGGGGCAAAAGAGAAGAAATGGAATGGTTTTATGCTGACTGTACGGAGCTTTTAAAACAGGAAACTCTTTTTGCCGTAACTATGGCAAATCATGAGCTTCACTATATGCCCGACTACAACGTTGCACTAAAGGATTTCAAAGAAATTTTCGATATGCCTTATGACCGTCACGAGAAAATAAACGGATATCACTTCATATCCCTTTCTGCAATTCGTGACAAAGGTCCGTGGGATGATTCGTTTAACGATGAAAAGAAAGCATTTTTAAAAGAAGAACTTGAAAAAGCAAGAGCCGACACGGGCAACAAACCGATTTTCGTTTTTCAGCACGCAGGCATTCCCGAAACCATTGTTGGCGGAGGCTGGGAAGAACTCTGCGAGCTTTGCGATGAACTCAATTCCGACAAAATCGGAATATGCTGGGATTTCGGTCATGCCAACACGGCAAATCTCAGCCAGGAAAAAGCACTCGGTGAAATTGGCAACAGGCTTAAAATAACTCATGTGCATGATAACTCAAAAAACGGTGATCACCATCAGCTTCCGTTACTTGGAGGTGATGAATGGGGATGCATCAACTGGACGGAAACAATGAGTGCCGTAAAAAGCATAAACTATAAAGGTCCTCTCACCCTCGAACTCATCTATCCTCCAAAACAGATGCTTGAAGGATTTATAAAATGCTGCTTCGACAGTCTTGAATGCCTGAAAAATATGTAAAATAAGAATCAGTCAGATTCGCATATTTTAGTTATATTTTCTGGTTATTTCTATATTTTAACGGTGACTCGCCATATGTTTTACTGAATGAGTTGCTAAAATAATATGGGCAATTAAATCCACAGAGAGCGGATATTTCGGAAACAGAGAAGTTTGTATTTATTAAATATTCCCTTGCCTTTTTCATCCTTAGTTGATTCATATAGCTTATAGGTGTAGCGTTATAATATTTTTTGAATTTTTGTATAAAAACAGTCTTCGAATAACCTGAAAGAGCAGAAAGCTTATCAATGGTGATTTTTTCACTATAATGCA
>JAZSOL010000245.1:0-14054 GCA_045536915.1 Clostridia bacterium | reverse complement strand
AAATTGACCTGCGGTCAGCTACATAAGCGAATTTAATTTAGCCGTTTTGAAAAATTTTGAGGGAGTGTGTATGTATATTGATGATGCGCTAAAACAATCCCTCCGTCAGCCACCTCCCTTTAGGCAAGGGAGGCTTTGATACACGGCATATAGAATAAACTGTTTTTATATAATGAATTCGTTCCCTGCAAGATGTGTAACAATAAACGATACAGGCGATGATTCCACAGTGAATTTATATATTTGCAAAAAGTAAGCAATTGGTATTGCAGAAAGGTGACATGACGATATGGATATCATACAGTCTTTTTATGATAATTTAGCATCTCAATATGACAAACTGTTTTATGACTGGAATGCTGCATCGAATGAGCAAGCGATGCTTTTGGATAAAATTTTTAAGGATTGCGGTTTTGATATTACAGCTCGTATTCTCGATTGCGCTTGCGGAATCGGAACGCAAGCATTAGGTCTTGCTTCTCTGGGATACAATGTAACCGCTTCCGATATAAGCAGTGTTGAACTCAATGAAGCTCAAAAACGTGCTGAGAATAATAATGTTAGCATTCGTTTTGAATGTGCAGATTTTCGTTATTTATCCAAAATGTTTTCAGAGCAGTTCAACATTATTATTGCTATGGATAACGCATTGCCTCATATGCTCACGGAAAACGAACTTAAAAAAGCAGTTGAAAGTATTACAAATCAAATTGCACCGGGAGGTATTTTTGTTGCAAGTATCAGAGACTACGATGCCTTGCTTTCGGATAAGCCACCGTATTCACCGCCGTATATACATAAAACCGACAATGGGCAGAGAGTATCTTTTCAAACATGGAACTGGAATGATGACCGCTACAAGCTTGTTCAGTATATCATTGATGATGATGAAAACCTGAGCATAAATAAGTTTGAATGTGAATACAGAGCTGTTCGAAGAGAAGAACTCACGGATTTGCTGTTTTGCGGCGGATGCAGTGATGTAATATGGAAAATGCCGGAAGAAACAGGCTTTTATCAGCCGATTGTTATAGCAAAAAAATATTGATTTTTTGAGAGTATATCTTTAATTAATCATATAAAGAAAGGTGACAAATTATGAACATTGCTAAAGAATGTATAGCAGCCGTTGAAGAGTTAGTTGAAAAAGCACGGCTGAAAAAAGGTGATATAGTAGTGGTGGGTTGTTCAACAAGCGAGGTTCTGGGCAATAAAATCGGAACAAATTCAAGCCCGGATACAGCCGGAATTCTTTTTGAAAGCATTTATGGCGTTTTAAATGAAAAAGGAATATATCTTGCAGCGCAGTGTTGCGAACATCTTAACCGCGCCATAATAATTGAAAAAGAGGCTGTTCCTTTTTCGGAGTATGTAAATGTTGTTCCGGTTCCTAAAGCAGGCGGTTCGTTTGCCTCGCAAGCATATTCACATTTCAAATCGCCCGTTGCTGTTGAAGAAATAAAGGCAGATGCAGGAATTGATATCGGGTTAACTTTAATCGGTATGCATTTGAAGAAAGTGGCAGTGCCGGTCAGACTTGAAGTAAAAAAAATAGGTGAGGCACTAATCACGGCTGCAAGAACCAGGCCAAAGTTTATCGGCGGTCCGAGAGCAAATTATGATTCCGGTTTAATAGAATAATTATATTTTAATTTGATTAAAAAGCAATTATGCAATGGAGGATAAATGAGAGTTCTAACATATAAATCAGAATGCAATTCCAAAAGTGTCAAACAAGTCATAAAAAACCATTTTAACATTTCTTCTTCATTGCTTACACGTCTTAAAAATTCCGGCGGTATTAAAGTAAACGGCGAGGTTGTAACAGTTCGCCATATGCTTGAGTCCGGTGATATACTTACGCTTGAAATCCCTGCTGATATTTGCACCATAAAACCTGTTGACGGAATACTTGATATTATTTATGAAGATGAAGATATATTATGTGTCAACAAACCATGTAATATGCCCACTCATCCATCGCAGAATCATCACGACGATACACTTGCCAATATAGTTATGCATTATTTCAAGGGAACAGATAACTCCTTTCACGCAGTAAACCGTCTTGATGCCTACACATCCGGTGTTGTTGTGATTGCAAAAAATGCATATAGTGCATCGGTGCTTTCAGGGGAGTTGGCTAAATTCATTTATGATAAAAAATATCTTGCAATATGTAACGGAATATTTGCCCAAAAGCAGGGGAGAGTGGTTGCGCCTGTTGCAAGGGAAGATGGCAGTACAATAAAAAGATGTGTTTCAGCATCCGGAAAATATGCCGAAACGTTATATAACGTAATTGATGAATATTCGGGAAAAAGCATTGTGGAAGTGAGTCCCGTAACCGGAAGAACGCATCAGATAAGAGTGCATATGGCTCATATAGGTCATAGTCTTACGAACGATTTTCTCTATGATTCCGGTGCGGATGGCAAAAGTTATTTCTATCTGCATTGTAAGAGCCTAACATTACTACATCCATACACAAAGAAAATAATGAAAATTGAAGCGCCTGAACCTCGGTTTCCTTGAGGTATTCAGGCGCTTTTCGTTATGTTGTGTTTAATTTATTGTTATGATATGATGTATTTCAAACTGTTCATTGGATTTCAGGGAGTGGATATCATCTTTCATGCTGATATCCTCAAAAACCTTTCCGAATTCCGCCATTCCACACCACGGCTCGATGCATACAAACTGTGCACCCGGCTTAGTCCATACCAGAAGGTTGTCAAAATCTTCAAATTCAACTCTTATTTTATCGTTTGTTTCTTTGTTTACAAGATAAACTGCGTCGCTTTTGGGGTGTATAAACATAGGCATGGTATCGTCAAACATATCTTCGCTTAGATTATATTCGGTATATTCCCCGTCAATAGCTTTAGCTGATTCAGGCTCATGATTTGTGTATATGGGTTTTGCACTTTCTGTTTTTTCAAAAACGAGTTTATAGTTGTTTATCCCCTCAATGCATACATATCCTTCGTGAGCGCCTATTGAAAAATACATAGTTTCAGATGAATCGTTTATTATTTCATAACTTACATCCAAAGATTTCCCAAGAAGTTTGTAGGTCACAATAAGCTCAAAATCATATGGATATACTTTCTTTGTTTCTTCATTGGAAACAAGGGAAAACACAGCAATATCTTCCGTACTTTCCATAAGGTTGAACACGCTTTTTTTTGCAAATCCGTGAGGTTCCATTTTATATTTTCTGCCATGCACATGTATTGAATTTCCCGTCACGTTACCGCATACGGGAAAAAGTATTGGTGCGGTTTCGTTCCAGAATATCATATCACCCTGATGAAGCCATTCTTTTCCGTTTATATCGGTTATACTTTTGAGTTCGGCTCCGAGTGTGCTTATTCTGACAGTTAAAAATTCGTTTTTAATAGATATATTTTCTATAATCATAACACTTCTCCTCAATGTATTAAAAAATATATGCGTTGGGCGGCTTTCTATTTTGAAATAATATCTGAAAGATTATTTTTGATTTTTTCTGCAACATCAGGCTTATTCATTGAATACACATGAACGTTTACAATGTTGTTGGCATACAAATCAATAATCTGATCGGTTGCATAAGCAATTCCAGCCTGCTTCATGGCAGCAGGGCTTGAACCGAATTTATCAACAAGACTTTTAAATCTCTGCGGCACAAACGATCCCGACAAAGATATTGCTCTTTCAACCTGATTTGCATTTGTGATGGGCATAATACCGGGTATAACAGGTACGGTGATTCCTGCTTCGCGGATTTTGTAGAGAAAGTTATACAGAAGATTATTGTCAAAAAACATCTGTGTGGTTATAAAATCGCATCCGGCATCAACTTTTTCCCTGAGATGGAAAATATCATCTTTCTGATTTATGCTTTCCGGATGAATCTCGGGATAGCATGCACAGCCTATGCAAAATCCCTCATTTGCTTCTTTCAACTCGCGTATGAGGTCTATAGCGTAGCGGTAATCCCATTTGTTTCTGTCGGAATTTTTGAGTTCTTCCGGAATATCGCCTCTGAGCGCCATAATATTTTCTATGCCGGCAGCTTTGATTGCTTCGATTTTTTCGTGTACCGTTGATTTAGTTGACGATACGCACGTAAGGTGCGCAAGAGTGGGAACACCGTGCAGTTCTTTTATGTTTTTTGCTATTTCAAGTGTGTATTTGCTTGTGCCTCCGCCGGCACCGTATGTAACACTCATAAAAGACGGTTTTAACTTTGCAATTTCCTCCGTTGCAGATTTAACGCTTTCGAAACTTGTTTCTGTTTTGGGTGGGAAAACTTCAAACGAAAGAGATGGATTCCCTTTTGAAATTATATCAATTATTTTCATTGCACATACTCCGAATTTAAATTATTTGTTTCTAAAATCAGAAAAACCCGATTTATGAACAGCTATCATAATTGCCGGAATCAACAAAAGCTGCAAAGCAATGCCGGGAATTGCATTAATGAATCCGCCCAATATGAATGCTTCAAATGTGAATGCCCGGTGTTCAACTCCTAAAAGTATAACCTCTGCAATTCCCCAGACAACTCTTCCTGTTATCATAGCCGGAATAATGCTTATGTATATGTTTTTTAAAATTCCGGGAGTGCGTAATCTGTATAAAATTCCGCAAATTAATCCGTAAGATGCAAGCTCAAACGCCATAGCAATTGCATTCGGATACATAACCGGCATTGTGAATATCAGTGACCTGATAATTGGCAGAGTTAATCCTATAACCGCCCCATGAACCGGACCGCAAATAAGACCGCACAGTATAACGGGTATGTGCATGGGCAAAAGCATATTTCCGAGTTGCTGAACCTGACCTGTTAAAAAGGGGAGAATCAATCCCAAACCAAGAAACATTGATGAAAGAATCAGTTTTTTTAATTTATCTTTTTTCATTTTTACCTCACCTAAAAAAATATGATACAAAGACTATTCTTGTATCATATCTGAAAATAATTAAACTGTTAAGCTGGTGACGTGACTTGAACACGCGACCTGCTCATTTCGAATGAGCTGCTCTACCAACTGAGCTACACCAGCATATTGCGACACATTTTGTATCAACTATGCTATTATAACCCAAAATTATCAATTAGTCAAGAACTTTTTTGCAATTGTTTCAAATAATTGCACAATAACATCAAAACAAAACGGCAAAGATCCAAAATTACAGATCCTTGCCGTTTTGTTATCAAAATCCGTCTGTCAGCAGTACAAAACCTATGATTATAGGTATAATAGGATCAATAGAATCATTGTCTTTGAGAAGCAAAATCAATATTCCTATCAGTATTAAATCATCAAGCTCACACGGTAGAGAAAACAGTGATTTCTTTTCGCAGTCTTCGTTTGCGTTGCATGGCGGGCATTTATCCTCGAATTTGTCATTGCATTCATTGAGCAACATGGGTGCGTTACTGCTTTTTTGAGGATATGTATCATTAGTACATTTCGGAGTTATAACCTCTCCACTGTCAGCACATGCACAATTGCACGAACGGTAGCTGTCATAATATCTTTTATACATATTTCACATCCTAAAAATTTATAGATCCTTAAAAATAGTGCTCAGGTGAGTGAGCTTCAGCATCTTAATAGCCTTATCGATGCTCGAAGCTTTGTTTCCGTGCATATACGGCTTTAAAGCATTTAAAAGGTTGATTCTTTTGTCACTGCCGTTATTAAAAGAGCTCACAACACTTTGAAGTTTTGATGAGTAGTCGTTTTCACTGCCTGGATACTCCTGTGCATCGGCAGTGCCGGAATCCTGCGCGCGTGAATTCATAAGTGTTGAAATCATATTTTGCGCCTCAGGGTTAGCTAAAAGCTCCTGAATCTTTTTTGTCAGATCCTCTGCCACATTTTCACCTCCGGATTTATTTGAGAAAATTATTTATTTTATTAATCAGTCCGGGATTTTGAGAAATAATCCGGATTAGCTCATCATCTGACACAGAAGATAATTTATCCGCCACACTTCCGAGTCCCATACTTCTGAGCTTCGATATAGCCTCTGCTCTGTTGACATTTCTGATACTTTTTTTCAAATCTTCCTGAGATACGGAATTTACTTTTCCTCTCAGCTGTGAATTGTTTTTTATAAATTCATTTATAATATCATTATTACTTTTATTCATCAGCATCACCCTTTCTCTTTTATTTATATGCCGGCGGTAATAATAATGTGTTAAAAACTTGACTTTTTTTATAGAATGTAATATAATATTGCATTATTTGTGTATGCAAATAACAGTATATAGCGCCGGGACCACCAGACATATCTGACATTTTGTCTGACGGTTGACGAGGATGGAGCTTATCGAAAAATTCGGCGGATGGCTTCACGGCATGGCATTGCCGCAGAAAACGGCAAAGGATTCGGGTAATCGGATAGACAAATTCGTTTTTAATGCCTTGCGCACACAAATAATGCTGAAAAATTAATATTGGAGGTACTTTTTATGTGCGGAATTGTTGGTTATATCGGAGTCGGAAAAGCGGCGCCGATTATTTTGGATGGGCTTTCAAAGCTGGAGTACAGAGGATATGACTCTGCCGGTATTGCATGCGTCAATGACGGAAAAATGCAAGTTGAAAAAGCGGTTGGAAAGCTTGAAAATCTCATCAAACAAACGAAACATGGTGAAAACACAGAGGGGAGCATAGGTATCGGACATACCCGCTGGGCAACTCACGGCAAACCCACTGTTGTAAATGCTCATCCTCACTGCAGTAAGCGTTTTACGGTTGTTCATAACGGTATAATCGAAAATGAACAATTTTTAAAAGAACACTATCTTGACGGTGTGGATTTCATGAGTGACACCGATACAGAAGTTATTGTTCATCTTCTTCAGAAATTCACTGATGAGGGTGAAAGCGTTGAAGAGGCAATAAGGCGCATCATTGATGAACTGAAAGGTTCGTATGCACTTGCTGTGATTGATATGGAAAACACGGATATTATGTATGCTGTGAAAAACAAGTCGCCTCTTCTTATTGGTGCCGGCAACGGATTTAACATGGTTGGCAGCGATGCAATGGCAATGATTTCTCAAACAAACAGGTTTTATGAAATCAACGACAGGGAATATGCGGTCATAACTGCGGAATGTATAAGTATTCATACATCATACGGAAAAAAACTTGACAGAAAGTTTTACGTTGCCGAGCTTGATGTTTCCGATACGGAAAAAGGAACATATCCGCATTATATGCTTAAAGAAATAGAAGAACAGCCGGCAGTAATCAGAAGAATAATAAAACATTATTCCGATGAGTCCGGTAATATTTATGTTGATAAAGATATAGTTTCGGATATACGTAAGTGTGACAAGGTTTATTTTATAGCTTGCGGAACAAGTTATCATGCAGCACTTGTAGGTAAATACTATTTCGAAAAAATTGCAGGTAAAATGGCAGATGCATATATTGCAAGTGAGTTTGTTTGCAATATGCCGCTTCTTTCTGAGCATCCTTTATTTGTGTTTGTATCGCAAAGCGGTGAAACGGCCGATTGCCGCGCGGTTCTGGTTAAGATTAAGGAAATGGGGCATAAAGCAATAACACTCACCAACGTGAAAGGCTCCACGCTATCCCGTGAATCAGACCACACACTTTTGCTGCACGCCGGCCCTGAAATTGCTGTTGCTTCAACAAAAGCATATACTGCACAGGTGGCTGTTATGTCAATTCTGGCAAATGCAGTTTCTCAAAACAAAAATATAGATTTGCGCTATGAACTTGCGGTTTGCGCAAATGTTATGGAATCGCTTTGCCTTGAGCGTGAGTTGTACAGAACTCTTGCAACAGAGTATCTTACGGATAAGCGTAATTGCTTCTATATAGGAAGAAGTCTTGATTACTACGTTTGCATGGAGGCTGCTCTTAAACTCAAGGAAATCTCATATATTCAAACAGAGGGCTTTGCCGCCGGAGAATTAAAGCACGGAACAATTGCATTAATAGAAAAAGATACTCCCGTTCTTGCGGTAATAACCCAGATGAATACAAATTTAAACACACGAAGCAACATCAAAGAGGTTGTTGCACGCGGAGCAAAAGTGCTTTGCATATCCGCAGAATCTATTTCATCTCACAGCGACGAAATAGTAACAGGGGATGTTCATGAATACCTCACTCCGCTTGTGAGTGTTGTCCCGGCTCAATATATTGCATACTATGCAGCGTTAAGCCGCGGATGTGATATAGATAAACCGCGTAATCTCGCAAAATCTGTAACTGTAGAGTGAATATTGTGTATAATATGCAAAATAAATGTATAATTATACAACAAGCTTTCGTGATGTAATGCAGATTTGTGAAAAATTACTATTGAATATTTTAATAATAGATTGTATAATTATACAACAAAGAAAAAGTAAGGGTGACATTTAATGCTGAATAATATAATAGAGTTAGACAAAAAACACTATATGAACACTTTTGGCGACAGAATCAAACTCATGTTTACAAAAGGTGAAGGAATAGAACTTACCAACTGGGACGGCGAAGTGTATAAAGATTTTTTTGCAGGAATTGCAGTCAGTGCACTCGGACACTCGCACCCCTCTTTGGTTGATGCACTTGTTAAGCAGGTATCATCTTTGCTCCATACCTCGTCGGTTTATTATGTTGAAAATCAGGCTTTTCTGGCAAAAGAACTTTGCGGGATGACATGTTTTGACAAAGCTTTTTTTGCAAGCACGGGTGCTGAAGCAAATGAAGGTGCGATAAAGCTTGCAAGAAAATTTTTCTATAATAAGGGTGTTGATAAATACGAAATCATAACTCTCAACAAATCTTTCCATGGAAGAACTGTCACCACAGCCACAGCCACCGGTCAGGATAAATATAAGCTTCCTTATGCTCCGCTTACTCCCGGTTTTAAACATATTGAAAGAAACGATATTGAAGCTCTTTTGTCAGCAGTAAATGAGCATACGGCGGCAATAATGGTAGAAGTTATTCAGGGTGAAAGCGGTGTTCATCCTTTAGATGCAGAATTCGTGCATGAAATCAGAAAGATATGCACAGAAAAAGAAATCATATTTATTGTAGATGAAGTTCAAACCGGTATCGGAAGAACCGGCAAACTTTTCGGATTTGAACACTATGAAATTGAACCTGATATAATAACCTGTGCCAAAGCGCTTGGGGGAGGTGTTCCCGTTGCGGCAATACTTGCCAAAGATTTCGTTGCCTCAGCTTTCACCCCCGGAGACCACGGCACAACATTCGGCGGAAATCCGCTTTCAACGTGTGCCGCTCTTACAACTCTAAAGATAATTAAAGAAGAAAAACTTATAGAAAATTCTGCAGAAGTTGGCAAATATTTCATAAACAAGCTTAAAACATCAATTGGAGAATATACATCTGAAATTCGCGGCAGGGGACTTATGATAGGTATTGAATTTAAAGATGCCATCGGTAAAACAGTTGCCGCAAAGCTTTGTGATAATAAGTATCTTGTTGGTTCTGTGGGGGATAATATACTCAGAATTGTTCCTCCGTTGGTTCTTAGCAAAAAAGATGTAGATGAATTTATACACGTACTTGAAAAAGTTATGAAGGAGATATAATTATGAAACATTTAATCAGCCTATATGATTGTACAACTGATGAAATACATAATATTTTAAAACTTGCTGTTAAGCTTAAGGCGGAGAATAAAGCAGGAATAACCCACCATCTTCTCAAAGGAAAGTCTCTTGGTATGATTTTCACAAAATCATCAACCCGCACAAGAGTTTCTTTTGAAGTTGGTATGTATCAGCTTGGCGGTCAGGCGCTTTTCCTTTCCGGAAATGATATTCAGCTCGGAAGAGGCGAGAGTATATATGATACTGCAAATGTACTTTCGAGATATCTTGACGGTATAATGATAAGAACATACGCTCATTCCGATGTTCTTGACCTTGCAAAGTACGGTCAGATAAGCATCATCAATGGTCTCACAGACTATTTGCATCCGTGTCAGATTCTTGCTGACCTTCAGACAATATATGAACACAAAGGCAGACTTGAGGGGCTTAAGCTTTGTTATGTTGGTGATGGAAACAACATTTCCAATTCTCTTCTTCATGGATGTACCAAAGTTGGTATGAACATAAGTGTGGCATCTCCAAAAGGATATGAGTGTGATGAAGAATGCGTTGCTCACGCAGTTGAAACCTCGAAAAAAACAGGATGCAGTGTTGTTATGACAAATGACCCTGTTGAGGCTATGAATAATGCTGATATCGTTGTTACAGACACATGGGTAAGCATGGGGCAGGAAAGTGAAAAAGCCGAAAGAATCAAAATTTTTGGCGATTACACTGTATCCGAAGAGCTTTTTGCAAAAGCTAAGGACGACGCAATATTTATGCATTGCCTGCCGGCATACAGAGGCTATGAGGTTGCCGAAAGTGTTATAGATGGTCCGAGAAGTGTGATTTTTGACGAAGCCGAAAACAGACTTCATGCCCAAAAAGCAGTTATGGCAACAGTTATGGCAGATTAACGTTTGAAAGGAATATATGATGATTAACAGTGGTTTTGAAATCAGGACAGCATCTGTTGAAGATGCTGATCAGATAAGAAAAATAACAATGGAAGCTTTTGCAAAATATCAGGAACTTGCAAAAACTGATTATCCGCTTGCAGCTCTCAATGAAACTGATGAAGATATAATAAGCGACATAAAAAACAAAATAGTTCTCGTTGCATATATCAATGGTCATGTGGTTGGAAGTGTTAGAGTAGAGGTCAACGGAGAAACTGCATATCTGAGCCGCTTTGGTGTGAGCACAGAGTTTCAGAATCTCGGTATCGGCAAGGCGCTTATGAATCTTGTGGATATCAATATGAAAGTTCTCGGTGTTAAACAGCTTCAGCTCCACACAGGTGCAAAAATCAGTTCGCTTGTCCGTTTCTATTACGGAAGAGGTTTCTATATTGATTCCACAAGCAAAGAAAGAGATTATATCAGAGCATTTTTGTGTAAAGATTATCAATAATTCAAATAACAAATCAGCGGAACAAGCATCCGCTGATTTGTTATTTTATAATGTTATATCTGTAAGAAACAAATGACCAGTTTTGTGCAAAAGGCCGCATCAGATTCCAGTAGCCCGCACCCCGAAGTTTAAATTCTTCTATGAGTTCGTATTTCTTTTCAATACTTCTCACGTCTTCAAACCAGACTATATGTTCAGAACCGTTTTCATCCCTGTATTCAAAATATGGACTTTGTGCCATTTGGTCAAAATTGATTTGTGCGCCATATTGCGATGCGATTCTCAGCGCTTGTTCGTTGCCGATTGATGTTGCTTTGGTAACACCTTTTTCATACGGAAGTTTCCAGTCGTATCCGTAGTTCGGTATTCCCATATAGATTTTTTCATTGCTTATTTGTGATACAGCAAATTCCACAACTTTTCTAACCTGATTGATGGGACTTACAGCCATTGGCGGCCCGTATGTATAGCCCCATTCATAGGTCATAAGAAGAACTGTGTTTGCCGCTTTGCCAAGCTCGGCGTAGTTGTGACCTTCATACAGCACACCACGTTGGGATTCGGAAGTTTTCGGAGCAAGGTCAACGTTTACACTAATGTTTAGTCTGTTCATCTTTTCGGTCACACTTCGAACAAATTCCACAAATGCTTCGCTGTCTTCAGAATTCACATATTCAAAATCAATATCCACACCTTTGTAGTTTTTCTCGTTTATAACTCTTTCCATGTTTTCTATAACTTTATCCTGAAGAGTTTTATCATTAAAGAGCAGAGTAGCTTTTTCACTGTCAAAACTTCCTTTTTCATCAATTGAGGAAATCAACATAAAAGGCTGCACGTTAAATCTGTTTAAAATATTAATATATTTGTCGTCGTTTATTCCTATGAGACTGCCATCGGTGTTGAATCCATAACTGAAAATAGCGCATGATGTGAGATACGGCGCTTCACTGAACAAAATATTATTTTGAATATACGGATATATGTATCCATATATTTCGAGAGGGGTCTGACCTTCGCCCTGAAATTTTATGGTTAGTTCCTGACCCGGATATAAAACCGGGTTGAGAGCAAGAGTGATATTTCTCTGAATAAGCTCAATAGGTGATATTTCATATCTTGCTGATATGCTGTATATCGTATCATTTTCGCTTACTGTGTGTGTGGTTTCGCTTATCAGAATAATTAATGCCTGACCGACCACAAGATAATCCAATCCGGCGAGACCATTATCTGATATAAGTCTTTCCGGAGATATGTTATATAATTCAGAGATGGACCATACCGTTTCGCCCTGACGTACCGTATGAATAGTCAAATTACATCACCACTTTTAATATTAAATAATTAATATATATTTGTTTGTTGACGTTTTATTACATATTTCTGTAACTTTTTTGAGAAAATTGCATAAATTGATAATGAATTAACATTATAGAATGGAATGATTTTTGTGCCGATAAAGATTTTTATAGATCAGGGTCATAATCCCACCGGAAATCCTAATGCCGGAGCGGTTGGCAACGGGTTGACTGAACAGGATATAACCTATACTGTTGGTAAGTATTTATATGATTTACTTGAAAATAACGAGGAGTTTTCTGCAATGTTGTCACGTCCCGATGATGATACGGTTCTCGGAACCAGCAATGCCACGAGTCTCAGTGAACGTGTGCGTATGGCAAATTTATGGGGCGCAGACTATTTTATAAGTATTCATACCAACGGTTCCGTAAATCCTGCTGCAAACGGAACGGAAGCATATGTCTACAGACTCGATTCGGAAGCCTATTACCTTGCCGGATATATAGTTGATGCAATAACGCAAAGGATGGGCACAGAGCCCAGAGGAGTATTTGCCCGTCCGACACTTTATGTTTTGAGAAGAACGCAAATGCCGGCGTTGCTTGTTGAGCTCGGATTTATTTCAAATCCGGATGATGCACGTAAAATGAGGGATGACCCGTATGGTTTTGCGTATGCAATATATACGGGTATTTTAAGATATTTTGGATTATCATAAGTTGGGTGTGCTATGAGAGTGAAAAATTATGACCGCAGAGCGGCGCTTGCGTATGCATCAAGATGGGCGCTTTCGCGTAATCCGGATTACTATGATTATAACGAAATAGGCGGAGACTGCACTAATTTTGTGTCTCAGTGTGTATATGCCGGAAGCGGCGTGATGAATTATACAGATACCTACGGATGGTATTATATTAATTCAAACGATAAATCGCCTTCGTGGACCGGAGTGGAATACTTTTATAATTTTATGACTTCAAATGAAGGTATCGGTCCGTTTGGCGAAGAAAGAGCACCGGAATATCTTTTGCCCGGAGACGTTATTCAGCTCGGCGATTCTTCAGGAAGATTTTATCACACGCTTTTTCTGAACGGTTTTGTGGGCTCAGGCAGACGCAAGCAATATTTTGTCAGCAGTCATTCTTCGGATGCATATATGCGCAATCTCAATACGTATGATTTTGCGCAAATCAGAGGCATTCATATTATTGGAGTGCGAACTGGAGACGATTTATGAATTTAATTTTAAATCGGAGAAATAATATTACTGGCTTTATCTTGAATCTGATATAATGGTTATAAGGTGATAATATGAATCTGCAGAAAAGATATATGTATGTTCTTGCTGTGGCTGATGTTAATAATCCGGACGCACTGTATCCGATTGAAGCACTTCATGATCTTCTTTTGTTGCAACGGAAATAAAGTTTAAGCGGTAAAGCCTGATTTTGAACCGGAGCATTGCGTCGGATGCAATGCTCCGGTTTGTGATTTATGCTTTAATTTTAGTTTCCCCATTTTTCAAAAATAAAGTCGCTAAAAATCGCACAGATACACGATTTGGAGTGAATCTAAAAATGAAATTACAATGTGGATAAATTTAGATTTATCGGGGAGATTAATCTGCAAAAACCATCCGGCGGCGGATAGGTTTTGCGAAATGGCAGGAATATCTATGATTTTTTCTTCACTAGGGCTTCGGATTGAAGCCTGCGGCTTTCAATCCTGCAGA
>JAZSOL010000305.1:0-2402 GCA_045536915.1 Clostridia bacterium | reverse complement strand
ATATGAAAAAAATAGCATGGATAATTACTCTGATTATTGTTTTTGAAACATTGTGTGTTGGTGCATTTGCATCGGACTACGATTCCTGGTCAAGTGAGTTTACGCCGCTATGGTCAGATGATTTTGAAGATTATCCGCTCGGAAGAGTGGCGGGAAAGAAGAATACAAGCCTTTCGGTAAACGGCATCACAACGTGGAAAGCCACAACCGGCTCGGAACCTTTTGAAACTTTTTCCATTGTGAATTCACCGGTTTTGAATGACGGCAGAGGAAAGGTGCTTTCGTTTGAAGGAAGAATGGAAAATGTTAACGGTGAATCGACTTTTAGCGGTGCCAACAACTTAGAGTTTCAGTCTTCATCCGACAGATTGAAAGAAGCTCGGAAAGTGAAACTTTCGTTTGATTTATATGTGGAATCGGGACGATATTTCCAGCTTCGTCTTTTCGGGGCGGCCAAATCTGAACTCTGGAACGTATTTACGGTGAAGGATGACCTTTCGATGTATGTTTCGGGAGCACCGGTAGGCTCAATTGAACCGGGGAAGTGGCATCGTGTTGATGTGTATATGGATTTTGAGAGCTCTTTGTGTGATGTATATATAGATAAAAGCGTATTAAAGGGTGGAGTTGCCATTAGCGCTATAACATGCCTGTCATACGGAAGAATGACGGTTTATGCATCTGATGTTGCGACATATCTTGATAATTTTGAAATTTCATTGCCTGCAGAACCTGAACCGGTAAATACCATAAAGGATAAATACACTCTCCTTTGGGAAGATGCATTTGAAACATACGATACAGACGAAAAATCAAATATTTTAAGGCTTGACGGTGAACAGGCGTGGAATGCCGGAGGCGGGAGCGGAAAAATCGGCGCTGTGAATGTTGGCACAAATCACGGTAAGGTTATGGATTTTAACGGCGCTTATACTATTCAGACCCGCTCATCTATACAGAACTGGGATAGAATAAACTCATCTGAAAGAGTGAAACTTTCTTTTGACTTTTATGCAGGGGATCAGGATAGTGTTTCAGTGTATCTGTGCGGAACTGATGATAATTCAAAGAGAATATTGGCTTTTCAGATAAGAGATGACGAAAACAGAACCATGCGTTTTAACGGCGGAACATATTCCGTTGCAACTGCATCCAATTCGAAATTTGCCAATCGCTGGCATAATGTTACGATGTATTATAATTTTGACACAATGAAAAGTACGGTGTACTATGACTATATGCCGTGTATCACCAATAAAGGATTCTCAGGACCGGAATGCTTTTATAAAATCCGCTTTGAATATCCGGGTGCGGAATTTCATGTGGATAACATACAACTGTCGGGCCTTAACTCTGTGTGGGAAGATGATTTTGAAAATTATGATGTGAAATCATACATCGGAGAAATTGTGTATGATAATGATACTCCCTCGTGGAAGGATTCGAATTCAAAGGCTGAATTTGATATAATAGATTCAGGAACATCACACGGAAAGGTTTTAAGCCTTATAGGTGTTTTTGATGAAAAAAGCAATCTGTATTTAAACGGTAATACAGTTTCTTCATACAACTTAAAAGAAATAATGAAGCCGTATTCAGTTACGGCAGAGCTTGATGTGTATTTTGCTGACTACAGGTCAAGCGAACTCAGGCTTGTTGGAAACAAAGGAAACATAACCGTGGCTAAATTTAATAATAAAGGCTATATCGGATACCCCAATACAACGGGGGTTCAGACGACATACAACACCGGTAACTGGTACACTGTGTCGGTTGATGTTGATTTCCCCTCCAAGCTTTATTCTTTGCGTTTGAATGACAATACGGTTATTGAAGATGCACCGTTTGAATCGGATTCAATGTTTCTTGAAGGAATTATGTTTCAGGCAGGATCAAGCGATCCCGTTAAAAATGTGTATCTTGACAACGTAAAAATATTTGCAGATACAAAAGATGTTGCAGACGCACTTTCTCAGGAAAGAATGGTGCTTTCGTTTGATGATTTCGGCAACATATGCGTTTCAGCATCAACTGATACCGATGAGAATACTCTTATTGTAGCATTCTACAGGGACGATAAACTCATAAACCTTGAAATTCTTGATGATGTGCGCGGAAAAGATTCCGGATATGAGAACCTTTATGGGTATACAGGTGCGTTGGAAGACGGCGTAACTGTTAAGGGCATATGGGTAGACTCGATGATAAATATGACTCCGAAAGTGCCGCATGAAACAATTCAGAACCTTTCTGATGCTGATTTTGCATCTATACTCAATTCATGGGGAGATTATCTGCTCGGAACCAATTCGCCGGAGGGTGAAGCGGTTTCCTATAAAATAAATAAGATTACCGGCATTGCCGAAGAATATCTCTCTTCGATGAACCGTGACTCCTCGAAA
>JAZSOL010000209.1:0-4165 GCA_045536915.1 Clostridia bacterium | reverse complement strand
GTATTGTAGGGGACGGCGTCCTCGACGTTTCGAATTTTCGATGAAATGGGACGTCGAGGACGCCGTCCCCTACGATACAACCACGTTGATTTCATTATCAAACAGAGCGACAAATCAAAATTTATTCGCATTACAATTTCATTTTTACAATCGTTTAAAATCCACCATCTGCATAGGTTTCGGAGATTTTAGAGTTTCAAAATGGGGAAACTCAAAGAAATTTAAAAAACACTTGACAAAACATTTACTTCATATTATAATAATTAAAAATCAATATTTAAAAGGCTATGACGAAGAAGGTCGGGCAGATGAATTTCGAGAGAGTCGGCGGTTGGTGAGAGCCGATAAAGGAGTTTGCCAAAAGGTTCCTTATTTCCGAGCCGGAGGCGCGAAAGCTATTTGGCCGTAGTTTCTCCCGAGGATGCTGCGTTAGTGCAAAAGGGCTTGATGGAGTCCGGAGAGGCATTTTTAAAATGCAATTTGAGTGGTACCGCGAGTGCATATTACGCACCCGTCTCAAAGTTTTTGAGGCGGGTGTTTTTTGTTGAAAGCCCGTTTCACATCAAAAATTTGTGAAAGGATGATTTTTATGGATCACAAAAAATATATGGCAGGATATTTTCCTCCTCCCGGAAATTACACAAAATGGGTAACTAAAAATCACATAACAGAAGCGCCGTCGTGGTGCAGTGTGGATATGAGAGACGGAAATCAGAGTCTTGTTATTCCGATGAATCTTGAAGAAAAGCTTGAATTTTTTAAGATGCTTGTTGAGGTTGGGTTTAAGGAAATAGAAGTTGGATTCCCGGCGGCATCCGAAACGGAATATGAGTTTTTGAGAACTCTGATTGAAAAAAATATGATTCCCAATGACGTTACGGTTCAGGTTCTTACCCAGAGCAGAGAGCACATTATCCGCAAAACCTTTGAAGCCTGCAAGGGTGCGCCCAATGCGATTATTCATTTCTACAACTCCACAAGCGTTGCTCAGAGAGAGCAGGTTTTCAAAAAATCAAAAAAAGACATAATAAAGCTTGCGGTGAAAGGTGCTAAGCTTGTTAAGAAAATGGCTAAGGAATATGAGGGGAATTTCCGCTTTGAATATTCGCCCGAAAGCTTCACAGGCACCGAGCCTGAATATGCGCTTGAAGTTTGCAATGCAGTGCTTGACGTTTTAGAGCCTTCGGAGTATAATAATGTTATAATAAATCTTCCGGTCACGGTTGAAATGAGCTTGCCCCACGTTTATGCAAATCAGGTGGAATATATGAGCGAGAATCTTAAATACCGCGAGTTTGTTACTTTGTCGCTTCATCCCCACAACGACAGAGGCACCGGTGTTGCCGATGCGGAGCTCGGTCTTCTTGCCGGGGCAGACAGAATTGAAGGAACTCTTTTTGGAAACGGAGAGAGAACGGGAAACGTTGATATTGTTACTCTTGCAATGAACCTTTATTCCCACGGAGTGGAATCCGGACTTGATTTTTCGGATATGCCACGTCTTGTGGAGATATATGAAAAATGCACGAGAATGAAAGTGCACGAACGTTCGCCCTATGCCGGTGCGCTCGTGTTTGCGGCTTTTTCCGGTTCGCATCAGGATGCAATTGCAAAGGGAATGAGATACCGCGAAGAAAACAAATGCACACACTGGAATGTTCCCTACATTCCCATCGACCCGAGAGATATCAGCCGCACCTACGATGCGGATGTTATAAGAGTGAATTCCCAGAGCGGAAAGGGCGGTATTGCATATATCTTAGAGCAGAACTACGGCTACATTCTGCCTCCGCTTATGAGGGAGGACCTCAGCTATGTGTGCAAAAATATTTCCGACAAACAGCACAGAGAGCTTAAAGCAGAAGAATTATTAAAGATTTTCCAGAAGCATTATTTTATCCACAAATCACCAATCACGGTTTCGGATCTTATTTTCAAAAGAGTTGGCGGCAGTGTGGAAGCTGAGGTTGTTTTTGTTGAAAAAGGTGTTGAAACCAAAGTCACTGCAAGCGGAAACGGTTCGCTCAATGCCGTCAACAATGCGCTTAAATCCTACACCAACACCGACTACACCCTCGAGGTCTACACGGAACACAGCCTGCGTGGTCAGGGCTCGGGCTCTGTTGCGGCGGCATACATCGGCATAAAGGATTCGGACGGAAAACTTTTCTGGGGTGCCGGAACGAATACGGATATTATAAGCGCCGGTGTTGATGCACTTTTAGTGGCATTTAATAATATGAAAGAAGGAGCAAAAAAATAAATGGGAATGACTATGACTCAAAAAATTCTGGCTTCTCACGCAGGTCTTGAAAGCGTGAGGGCAGGTCAGCTCATAAATGCAAGACTTGATATTGTTTTGGGCAACGACATCACAACCCCCGTTGCCGTTAATGAGTTTGAAAAGGCGGGATACAGTGAGGTTTTTGATAAAGATAAAATTGCAATAGTTCTCGACCACTTTGTGCCAAACAAGGATATAAAGGCGGCGGAGCAGTCGAAGCAGTGCAGGGAATTTGCATGCCGCCATTGCGTGAGCCATTTTTATGACGTTGGCAAGATGGGAATAGAACACGCACTCCTCCCTGAACAGGGTGTTGTTACTGCCGGAGATTGCATAATAGGCGCAGATTCCCACACCTGCACCTATGGTGCTCTCGGTGCTTTTTCAACGGGTGTGGGAAGCACGGATATGGCATATGGTATGGCAAGTGGAATGGCATGGTTTAAGGTGCCGTCGGCAATAAAATTTAATCTCACCGGAAAGCTTGCCGCAAACTGCAGCGGAAAAGACGTTATTCTCACCATCATCGGAATGATAGGTGTTGACGGTGCGCTCTACAAGAGCATGGAATTCACGGGCGACGGAGTGAAAAATCTTTCTATGGACGACCGCCTCTGCATTTGCAACATGGCAATTGAAGCAGGCGCTAAAAACGGAATTTTCCCTGTTGATGATGTGACGAAGGAATATATGAACGGCAGATGCGAAAGAGAGCCGGTTATTTATGAGGCGGATGCAGATGCCGAATATGAAAAGGTTATAGATATTGACCTTTCAAAGATTTATCCCACGGTGAGCTGTCCGCATCTTCCGGAAAACACGAAGCCCGCAAGCGAGCTTTCCCACGTTAAAATCGACCAGGTTGTTATTGGCAGCTGCACCAACGGCAGAATGGAAGATATGGAAGCGGCATATGAAATTTTAAAGGATAAAAAGGTTAAAGACGGTGTGCGGTGTATTATTATTCCGGCAACAATGCAGATAATGAGAGAGTGCATTGAAAGAGGATATGTGACGGCGTTTATTGATGCCGGGGCGGTTGTGTCTACTCCGACGTGCGGTCCGTGCCTCGGAGGATATATGGGAATTCTTGCAGAGGGTGAAAAATGCATTGCCACAACGAATCGCAATTTCGTGGGCAGAATGGGACACCCAAAAAGCGAGGTTTATCTGGCAAGTCCTTTAACTGCGGCGGCGAGTGCGGTTAAAGGATTCATATGCGAAAATAATTAAATCAAGGAATGATATATATGAACACAAAAGGAAAGGTTTTTAAATATGCCGACAACGTTGACACAGACGTTATCATACCGGCAAGATATCTCAATACTCCCGATGTTAAGGAGCTTAGTCTTCATTGCATGGAGGACATTGACAAAAGCTTTGTTGAAAAAGTGAGCAAAGGTGATATTATTGTTGCCGGATGGAATTTCGGCTGCGGTTCTTCAAGAGAACACGCACCTCTCGTTATAAAGGAATGCGGCACGGGGTGTGTTATTGCAAAAAGCTTTGCACGCATTTTCTACCGCAATGCAATAAACATCGGACTTCCCATTCTTGAATGCGAAAGTGCGGCAGATGAAATATGCGCCGGTGATGAGGTGAGTGTGGATTTTAACACCGGAATAATTACCAACCACACTTCGGGGAAAAGTTATCAGGCAGAGGCTTTTCCGGAGTTTATTCAGAATATTATAAAAGCCGGGGGATTGCTGGCAGGTAAATTTTAATTTATCGTTTTGTTGATATTTGAAATTGAATGTTTGATGTTCCGGCAAAATGAATATGTATTTCCGATGCTAACAAACGGACTTTTCGCATTAAAAATCACCTTTTCAGGGGTCGCCGGCGAATGCATCACCCAGATGCATACACCGGCTA
>JAZSOL010000280.1:0-20148 GCA_045536915.1 Clostridia bacterium | reverse complement strand
TTCAGGATGTGCCGAAAACGGTTCGTCGGAAACCGCCGAACCCTACAATGGTCAAATTTTAAATGTTACAAGGTAGTAGTGGACAGCCTCCCGGACGTCCCGAAAAAATCATTTTGCTACAGCCCCGCTGATTTTAAAATATAAAATTTCTCCAAAAGATAATAATTTCATATTCTCCTCAGATTATATCTATACTCTTTTTCTTATAATGCTGAATTCCGTTACACAATCAGGCAGTTTCATTTTCACGGTCATTTGTGCGTGCGGTGCAACATCAATCTCGTTATCATTTTCATCCGTCATAAAATCAACCTTAAAATTCACTGATTCTTTGCCCGGTGTCATAACCTCAAGCTCATCACCTTTAAAGAAACGGTTTCTCTGCTCTATTGTGGCAAATCCTGTATCAGAATTAAATTCTTTAACCACGCCTACTATTGTGTAGTCCTGAATATAGGTATTACTTGTGTAGAGCTGATTATTTTCATCGGGTTTATGAAAATAAAATCCTGTTGTGTATTCTCTGTGGCTTACTTTTTCGAGTTCTTCAAGGATGTCGGGAGAAACCGAGAAATTATCGGGGTCAGCATAATATGCATCTATTGCACGTCTGTAGGCTCCTACTGTTGTTGCCACATAAAGCTCGTTTTTAACTCTTCCTTCAATTTTAAGACTTGTTATACCGGATTTAACAAGTTGCGGGATATATTCTATCATACAGAGGTCTTTTGAGTTATACAAAAATGTTCCTCTGTCGTTTTCAAACACAGGAAGATATTCTCCGGGTCTTTTTTCTTCCATAAGGTAGTATTTCCATCTGCACGGATGCGAGCAAGCGCCTTTATTGGCATCACGGTGAGTAAAATAATTACTCAGAAGGCATCGTCCGCTATACGACACACACATTGCACCGTGAACAAAACATTCAATTTCATCATCAGCACCAATATTATCGTGAATACCTTTAATTTCTTCAAACGACAAATCCCTTGCAAGCACTACCCTTTTTGCGCCAAGCTTATACCACATTTTTGCACTCATATAGTTTGTGTTGTTTGCCTGAGTGCTTATGTGGATATCAAGATTGGGTGCACATTCTTTAACAATTGAAAAAGTACCCAAATCCGAAACAATAATAGCATCAGCACCCAGCGCATCAACTTCACGCACGAAATCCGGAAATTCTTTCAAATCTTCATTATGAGGTATAATGTTTGCGGTTATATACACCTTTTTGCCTCTTGCATGAGCATATTCAATTCCCTCTTTAATTTCCTCATTCGAAAAATTCTTTGCGGCAACACGAAGCGAAAAAGCTTCGCCACCGATATACACAGCATCTGCACCGTATTCTATGGCATATTTCAGCTTCGCAAGACTGCCGGCAGGTGCAAGCAATTCAATTTTATTATCCATGGTTATTCTCCTTTCAATCGCTCAGTTTAACAGACACCGATACACCGTCGCCAATTGGAATTATGGATGTTTCGAGTTTGGGATGATGAGATATATAGTCAAGAAATTCGCGTATGTTGGCAATTATTGTGTTTTGTTTACGCGGAGCTAATTCATCATTTGAAATCATACCTTTGTACAGTATATTATCACACACAATAATCCCGCCCACGTTCAAAAGCGGAAAAAGTGTGTCGAAATAATATCTGTACATTGATTTGTTGGCATCCATAAAAATCATATCATACTTTCCGGTAAGCTTTTTGACGTTGTTGTATGCATCACCGAAAACAATCTCAATTTTATTGTTTTTACCCGCCCGTGAAATGTTTTTTGTTGCGATATCAAAATAATCTTTTTCTCGCTCAAAGGTTGTGATTTTGCAACCATCCTTTATGTAATCAGAGAAAAAGAGCGACGAATAACCAATTGCGGTTCCGAGTTCAACAATGTTTCCGGGTTGCTTATATTTCATAAGCATACCCAGAAAACATCTTATCTCTTTTTGGATTATAGGAACGTTATACTCCTTAGCATATATCTCCATCTCACGAAGTATACCTTCGGTATCCGGAAGTGTTTTTTCAAGATAGCTGACAATGTGGTTATAGTTTATATTATCTGTCACAGCTATTATCCTCCTTCGTTTATATCTAAAAACTGATGCGGTGAATCTCCGTTTATTATTGTCTGTGCAAGAATTGCAGATGTATCCATATAGGTATGAGTATCGTAAAATGGTAATATCAATGCAATGTCTGCACTTATTTTCACTTTAAGTGTGTGCATTACCTGATTTACTCCTGCGCCCTCAAATTCATGTTCAAAATCCACATAAATGCACCCGCGCTGAACAAGGCGGAATTTGATATCCGGACCCTTTCCCATAAAATACATATTATTACTGAATGCACCAAGCGGAACATCCACTTCCATACCCTCAACGTTGTTGAGCCTTTTGGAAACAAGAACCGATATATCTGATTTTATTTTATTTACTGCAAAATAGTCTATGCTAACTGAATTAATCACGCCTGAATTATCATAAGTAATATTCACCAGAGAATCATAACTGATGCTGTATTTATCCATAACATCCGATATGCTCTGATTGAGAATCTCAAACATATTATTTTCCGCATATGAATGCAACACTTCTGCACCTCTCGGAAAAACTGTTTTTTCAATATATACAGTTAAAACAGAAAACATACACATTATTATTACAAGTGTGCAAACAATACATCTTATCAATTTTTTTCTGGTCAATTTAATCACCTAATATTATTAGTATGACCAACTTTCAATTATGATTATAAAACTTCTTCTATGCTTGCACCAAGTTTTTTGAATTTATTAACGAGTTCGCTGTATCCTCTTTTGATATAGTTTTCATCATCCTCCACAACAGTGTTACCCTGTGCGCTTAGTCCTGCAATCACAAGGGCGGCGCCGGCTCTGAGGTCGGTTGATTTTACTCTTGCACCTATCAATCCGCCTTTTCCGGATATGACCGCTGTTCTGCCATCGAGTTTGATATCGGCATTCATCCTGACAAGTTCAGGAATATACATAAATCTGTTTTCAAACACAGTTTCGGTAATTACCGAAGTGCCTTTAACATTGCACAGTAATGCCGCAAACTGAGCTTGCATATCCGTTGGAAATCCGGGAAATGGCAGTGTTTTTATGTCTGTTGGATTCATTATTCCGTCTGATGAAATTGAAAGCTCTGAACCAAACTCGGTTATTTGAACACCAACTTCTTTAAGCTTTGATATTACCGAAGACAAATGCGAACAATCTGTATTGAGCAACCGGACATTTCCGCCTGCTGCAGCTGTGGCTATCATATATGTTCCGGCTTCAATTCTGTCTGGAATAACAGCATATTTGCATCCGCGCAGTGAACTCACGCCTATAATCGTCAGTTTATCGGTTCCGGAGCCGTATATTTTGGCTCCGCATTTATTGAGATATGAAATCAAATCACATATTTCAGGTTCAGATGCGCAATTTTCAATAACCGTTGTTCCCTCGGCAAGAGTTGATGCCATTAGTATATTCTGAGTTGCACCAACAGACGGAAAATCAAGATAAATGTGGTTTCCGGTCAGTTTGGTACACGTTAATGTTACATATCCATCCGAAATTTCACAATCTGCGCCAAGGGCTTTGAGTCCTTTTATGTGCAAATCAACAGGTCTGCTTCCTATTGCACATCCTCCCGGAAGCGATATTCTGACCTTGTTAAACCTTGCAAGCAAAGGTCCTGAAATAAGGAAAGAAGCTCTGATTTTTCCGGCATATTCAAACGGAACTTCGTTATCCGATGCATCCATGGAATCAACAGTATATGAATTTTCGTCCCATTGTATTTTGCATCCGATTATTTTTAAAATATCAGTCATAACTTCTATATCGCTCAGTCTGGGTATATTCGTGAATTCCGATACACCGGCACACAGAACAGATGCACACAAAATGGGTAATGCTGAATTTTTTGAACCGGATATATCAACATTACCATTCAGCATTGATTTGTTTTTAATTATATATTTTGACACAATAATACCCCAATTCAATTAATATACTCGTATATTAATTATTGGTGAATCGGAGAATTTTATGCAATTTAAATCATTGTTATAAATTAGCAAAATACATTTTCTAAAATTATATTATCTTTATTGAAAAAAGTCAATATCACAAATAAACAAATATATTCTTATACATCAATTCACAATATCACACATCTGCGGATATTCCAAAAAATTACCCCGAATCGAACATATGCCTGATTCGGGGTAATTATTGAAGATTTAATTATTTGTTTGCTGATCTGTCTACATAATGAGTGTGGAGAAGTTCATGCGATTTATGACCGCAAGGTTCACCGAGAAATTCTTCATAAAGAGCCTTAATTGCAGGATTTTCATGAGATTTTCTGAGTGTTGCTCTCTCGTCTTCACTATAAAGAGCAGATGCTCTGAGTGCTTTAACATCAACTGTTGCATGTGTGCAGGAATCAACAATCGGCTGACCGCCACCGTTGATACATCCGCCCGGACAAGCCATAACTTCAATGAAGTCATAGTGTTCACCTGCTTTAATTTTATCAAGAATAATTCTTGCATTTGCAGTTCCGTGAACAACAGCAACTTTAACGTCTTTGCCGGCAATTGTAAGAGTTGCTTCCTTAACACCTTCAAGACCTCTTACAGGTTCAACATTAAGGTTATCAAGCGGTTTCTTTTCAAGAATTTCATAAACAGTTCTGATTGCCGCTTCCATAACACCGCCGGTTGTACCAAAGATAACGCCGGCACCTGTTGCTTCGCCAAAGGGGCTATCGAATTCTTCATCAGGAAGTGAATTGAAATCAATACCAGCCTGTTTGATCATACGTGCAAGTTCTCTTGTTGTGAGTGAGCAATCTATATCCTGAGCACCGCTTGAAGAATGTTCTTCTCTGCTTGCCTCATATTTTTTGGAAGTACAGGGCATAATAGCAACAGAATAAATGTTTTCCTTATCAATATTCTGTTTGTGCGCATAGTATGATTTAATTACAGCACCGAACATTTCCATCGGAGACTTGCAAGTTGAAAGGTTACCGATGAATTCCGGGTAATAATGTTCGCAGAATTTAACCCATCCGGGTGAACATGATGTGATGATAGGAAGATTTTCACCTTTTGTGAATCTTTCAATAAATTCTGTTCCTTCTTCCATAATGGTAAGGTCAGCACTTGTGTCGGTATCGAAAACTTTGTCGAAACCGAGTCTCTTAAGAGCTGCAACCATTTTACCTGTAACAGGTGTACCGATAGGAAGACCGAATTCTTCACCAAGAGCTGCTCTAACAGCAGGAGCTGTCTGAACAACAACGTGTTTTTCAGGATTGTCTATAGCATCCAGAACTTTCGGAATATCATTCTTTTCGCTGAGTGCACCAACAGGACACGAAACAATACACTGACCGCAGAAAATACATCCTACGTCTTTGATATCTTTTTCGTATGTGGGTGCAACGTGAGTTGCAAAACCTCTTTCAGCACATGTGATTACAGAGATTGCCTGTTTCTGACAAGCAGATACACATCTTCTGCAAAGAATACATTTATTATTATCTCTAACGAGAGATGTTGATGTGTTATCAAGTTCATAATTGAAGTTTTCGCCTTCAAATCTGAGACCGTCAACACCGAGTTCTTCAGCGAGAGTCTGAAGCTCACAATTTCTGTTTCTCACACAGGTGAGACATTTTTTATCGTGGTTAGAAAGGATAAGTTCGAGAGTATCTCTTCTTGCTTCTCTAACCTTAGGTGAATTAGTGTATATTTCAAGTCCTTCACTTACAGGGTACACACAAGCTGCCTGAAGTGCTCTTGCACCTTTGATTTCAACAAGACACATTCTGCATGCGCCGATTTCGTTAATATCTTTAAGATAGCAGAGCGTGGGGATTTTAATTCCTGCTTCTCTTGCTGCATCGAGTATAGTATAAGAAGCGGGAACACTGTATTCTTTATCATTGATTTTAATATTAATCATATCCATTTATATTTACTCTCCCTTCTTATTTTTTACTGATAGCACCGAATTTACATGAATCAATACAAGCACCGCACTTAACGCACTTGGAAGTATCAATTGTAAACGGACTTTTTACTACGCCACTGATAGCATCTGCAGGACATTTTTTAGCACAGAGGCTACATCCCTTACATTTTTCAGCATCAATAACATAAGAGAGAAGCGCCTTACATACGCCTGCAGGACATTTTTTGTCTACAACGTGAGTAACGTATTCGTCTCTGAAGTATCTGAGTGTGCTTAAAATCGGGTTAGGAGCTGTTTGACCGAGACCGCAAAGTGCAGCATTTTTAATGCTGTAGCAAAGCTGTTCGAGTCTGTCGATATCTTCGAGTGTTCCCTGACCGTTTGTGATTTTATCGAGAATTTCAAGAAGTCTCTTTGTACCGATACGACAAGGAGCACACTTACCGCAGGATTCATCTACTGTGAATTCAAGGAAGAATTTAGCAATATCAACCATACATGTTGTTTCATCCATAACGATAAGACCGCCGGAACCCATCATAGAACCAATGCTGATAAGTGAATCGTAGTCTATGGGAGTGTCGATAAGGTCTGCAGGGATACATCCACCGGAAGGACCACCTGTCTGTGCAGCTTTAAACTGCTTACCATCAGGAATACCGCCGCCGATATCATAGATGATTTCGCGAAGAGTTGTACCCATAGGAACTTCAACAAGACCTGTGTTGTTGATTTTACCGCCTACTGCAAATACTTTTGTACCCTTACTCTTTTCTGTTCCGATAGTTTTGAACCATTCAGAACCGTTGTTGATGATAGCAGGGATATTTGCATAGGTTTCAACGTTATTAAGAAGTGTGGGCTTACCGAAAAGACCTTTAACAGCCGGGAACGGAGGTCTGGGTCTGGGTTCACCTCTGTGACCTTCAATAGAAGTCATAAGAGCTGTTTCTTCACCACACACGAATGCACCGGCACCGAGTCTGATTTCGAGTTCGAAATTAAATCCGCTTTCGAAAATATTTTTGCCGAGCAAGCCGTATTCTTTTGCCTGATCAATAGCAATCTGGAGTCTGTTAACGGCAATCGGATACTCAGCTCTGATATAGATATAACCCTGGTCAGCGCCAACAGCATAAGCGGCAATAGCCATAGCTTCAATTACAGCGTGGGGGTCGCCTTCGAGGATTGATCTGTCCATAAATGCACCAGGTCACCTTCATCGGCATTACAAGCAACGTATTTCTTGTCGCCCTGAGAGTTTGCAGTAAACTGCCATTTGAGACCTGTGGGGAATCCGCCGCCGCCTCTTCCGCGGAGTCCGGATTCTTTGATTTCATCAATTACATCCTGAGGTTTCATTTCGGTAAGCGCTTTACCGAGAGCTGTGTAGCCGCCGAATGCAATGTATTCATCAATGCTTTCAGGATTGATTACACCACAGTTTTTGAGCGCAATTCTTTCCTGTTTTTTGTAGAAATCAACTTCGTTAAGTGATTTGATATTATCATCATCAACCACTGTTTCTTTATAAAGCAATCTTTTAACAATTCTGCCTTTTAAGAGATGTTCTTCAACAATTTCGGGTACATCTTTTTCTTCAACGAGACTGTAGAATGCACCTTCAGGATACACAATAACGATGGGACCCAAAGCACAAAGACCGAAGCATCCGGTTCTCACAACTTTGATTTCGTCCTGTATTCCGTGTTCTTTAAGGCTTGCTTCAAAAGCATCTATAATTTTGTTACTGCCTGAAGAAGTACAACCCGTACCGCCGCAGACAAGAACGTGACCTCTTGCTAATTCCATTTGAAAAGCCCTCCTTAGTTATTTTCAGCAGCACCGATAGTATATTCGGAAACAACTTTTCCGTTTACTATAGTGTCATTTACGATTTTAACTGCTTTTTCAGGATCCATTTTAACATAGGTGATTTTTTCTTCAGAACCCGGAAGGTAAACTTCAACAATAGGTTCAAGACGGCAAACACCAATGCAACCGGTCTGAGTTACATAGCAGTTGGAAACATTTCTTTTTTCAATTTCATCCATAATAGCTTTCATTACAGGTCTTGCACCGGCAGCAATACCACAGGTAGCCATACCGATAACAACTCTGACGCTATCTTCATCTTCTTTTCTTAAATTAACTCTTGCGAGTGCTTTATTTCTTAACTGTTCGAGTTCAGCTAAACTTTTCATTTATTGTGCACCTCCGTAAATATTTTGAATTTCTTCATTAATATAATTCTCAATCCAGCGGACAACGTCCATATCAGAAAGAGAAACCGCATCACCGAGCACTTGCCTCAGTTCACAGGTATTTAAATCAAATTCATTGCCATTATAAGAATGTCGGTATATATAATCAATGTCGGGATGACCGCTTATAATCGTTGATACGGTTGATGCCATATCACCGAGGGGCTGTCTGTCTATACTATCATACACAAACACCGCCATCACTTCAGTGCCGACCCCAAGCTCAGAAGTTATTGAGAAAGAACCTCCGGTGAGTTCCGCTGCGCTTTTAAACATTGAAAGCCCAAGCCCCACCTTACGGGTTGTCCTCGTTGTTCTGAACGGGTTTGTGACATCTTTGAGAAACTCGGGAGTCATTCCGCATCCGTCATCTTTTATGGTAACAGTAAGCTGATTATTCAAGATATTCTCATCAACCGCAATTTCAACAAGCGATGCATTCGCTTTTATTGAATTCTGGGCAATGTCGAGAATATGCAAAGATATCTCTACCATAACGAGACCTCATAATCAGTCCATATACTTGCTTAAAATATCATCAACATCATCAACAGTAAGTCTTCCGTATACATCCTCGTTTACAGTGAGTACAGGAGCAAGACCGCACGCACCAATACAACGGGTTGCTTCAAGAGAAAATTTACCGTCATCTGTGCACTGACCAACTTCTATTCCGAGTCTTTCTTTTATCTTGTCGATAATATCGCCGGAACCCTTTACATAGCATGCAGTACCAAGACATACAGCAATATTGTACTGTCCCTTGGGGTAAATTGAGAACTGCGTGTAGAATGTAACTACACCGTAAATTTCAGCCATGGAAATACCAAGGCCATCAGAAATCTTTTTCTGAACCTCATACGGAAGATATCCGTATACTTCCTGTGCCTCATGAAGTACGGGAATCAAAGCACCATCAGTACCTTTGTATTTTGCTATGATTTCCGCAAGCTTTTCGCTCTGCTGAGCAGTGTCTTTAAAAGCCGGAGCTTTTATTTCGCTCATTCAAAAAAACCTCCTCTTGATTATTTTAATATTGTTAATTATTTAACATATTTTCAACTCAATAATTATAACACAAATTATCATTATTCGCTATTGTTTTCGTCATAAATATTAATTTTCGTTTGTTTGCACAAATCAAACCTGTTTACACACCGACAAACTGTGTAATATGCACTCAATTGTGTTTGATTCGCATTCCAAATAATTATCTTTTTCGGAAATATCCCATAAATAATGGGCATCAGAGTTGTGAACCACATTATATTTTGATTTAATTTGAGCATTTTTTAAATCATCAAAAAAATCTTTTTTCTTAACTTCAACAGTTTTCAAATCCAAATCATCGGGTATGCACCCCAGCGACGAAATCACGCTGTATGATGATTTGTCGATATGAGCACATATCGCAACACCGTTTAACTCCTTAACGCATTTACAAACATCATATATGCTCATAGTGGTTGCGGTAATCAAAAACCTTTCTTCAAAACCAACAATATCATCATCGGAGTTCATAATTATCTGCTCCCCGAATATTGCGGGTTTGTTTTTTATCATTGGCAATGCCGATGTGACAGCTTGACCGAATCGCCTTATTGCTTCACAATCCGGAAAAAGAGTTACAACATGAATTTCTTCGGAGGTTTCAACCTCCATTCCCGGTATGACAACAAGCCCCGTACCACAGGCAGCTTCAACGCAGGCCTCTACGTTATGAAATGAATTATGGTCTGTTATGGCAATTGCATTGAGTCCTTTTATCAGAGCCATATTCACAATATTATTCGGTGTCATATCATTATCGCCGCACGGAGAAAGGCAGGAGTGAATATGAAAATCATAATATATTTTCATATCAGTCCACCGATTTCTCTGCACAATTCATACACGGTTTTATCTGATTTCAAAACACATATGTTTTCTTCAACTGCTTTTTTGATTACATCATCCGGCAGATGCATATTCTGCGCAATTATAACACAACTCGTATCCGTCAGTGCGGCAATGCCGAGTATGTTCATATTCGTCTGAACAGTTATCCATATATTTCCCGATTCTATGCTCCCCATTGCAAGGCTGAGCAAATCCGTTGCATAACAACCGGTTATTTCGCAGTCTGACTTGTCTGCGGAATGAATCGTTTTCAAATTAAGTTTATCTGTTAATTCTTTTACATTCATAATTAATCCTCACTATGCACACCAAGCATTTCATTTGCCATCTGCTCGATTCTTTCGCGAAATTTTATAATACAATCCGACTCTTTGGCTTTTCCGCGTATTATATCTTCGGCAAGCGCCATACAATTCGGTGCACCGCATGAACCGCAATCAAGCTGCGGCAAAGTTTCATACAGAGCATCTATCATGGCAAGCTTTTCCATAGCCTTATACATATCTTCATCCAGAAGCGGAAGTTTGCGTGGCAAAACAGCTTTTTCCCAATACGGATTATAATCAGGTGTGTAATCAAGCTGCCTGCCGGAGGCTGTGCGTGCAATTTTTTTGATTCTTGTTTTGGCAACAAAATTATTTTCAACCGTCAAAGGTCCACCCACGCAACCGCCTGTGCATGCAAGGGCTTCAACATAATCAACATCGCCGAGTTTATCATTTTCTATTTCTTCAAGAACCTGAATAACATTATGTATTCCGTCAACAGCTATGTAGTTATCGATATCAAGCGAAGAAACTTCACCGCCGCTGTTTGCCCAGCATACTCCTTTGAATCCAGCCATTGAAAGTTCCTTTGTTTCATCCTTGTTTTTAAGATGAGGCAACACCTTAAGATACATATCCTTAAACGAAAAAACTCCATCTATCACACTTCTTTTTAATCCGTGCGGTATTTTGGAACACGTTGCTTTTGCAGCACAAGGGGTTATAAAAAAAACTCCGATTTCCTCATCAGAATAACCCGTATGTTTGAGCGCAAGCTCACGCGCAATACCTGCCGCAAGATTCATAGGCGAAATAAGAGGAACAATATTATCCAGTAAATTCGGATATTTTGTTGCAATAAGTTTAACCACAGCCGGGCATGCCGAACTAATCATTGGTATTGGAAGTTCCGATTTTTCTATGAGTTCTTTTGTTGCTTTTGTGATGAGTTGGGCTGCATATGCAACTTCAAACACATCGTCAAAGCCAATTTGTAAAAGTGCATTTAAAATCAAATCAATTGTAACGTTCTCGCCAAACTGTCCGTAAAACGCCGGTGCCGGAAGTGCTATTTTATATTTATAGCAATCAAGAATATCAAAGCTATCTGTTATTGCTTTTTTTGCACGATACGGGCAAACACGTATACACTCGCCGCAATCAATACACAGTTCTTTGATTATTTTCGCTTTGTTGTTTCTTACTCTGATTGCTTGCGTGGGACACATTTTTATGCAATTTGTGCACCCCTTGCATTTTTCTTCGTCAAGACGTACAGAATGAATTATCTGCTCCATTGAATCACCCCTTTTGTGAATTCATATTGCATTATTTACTATCATTTCTACCGTTGTGCCAACACCTATTTCAGATGTTATGTTCATATAGTCGGTATATTTGCTCATATTCGGCAATCCCATTCCGGCGCCGAATCCAAGCTCACGAACCGTGTCGGTTGCGGTTGAGAATCCCTCGGTCATCGCAAGAGCAATATCAGGTATACCGGGGCCTTTGTCTCTCAAAAATATATGAATCTTTTCAGGCGAGATTTCCACATCAATAACACCGCCGTCGGCATGAATAACCATATTGATTTCACCCTCATACATTGCAACGGTTGCTTTGCGTGCAATCTGAGGACTTATGCCAAGACTCTGCAAAACCTTTTTCAGTTTTCTTGATGCCTCCCCCGCAATTGAAAAATCTTCCCCGTCAACCTTGTATTGAACTTTGAAAGTTTCCATAACTCACCTCCGTCAAATCAGTTGAGGCCTGATGCATAAAGCTTTCCGCACGAAACATACAACGGATATTCAGTAGAAAGTATGGCGATGCCTGATTCGGATGCAAGCTCAATTATTTCATCACCCGGAGTTTTACCTCTTACGAAAACAATCGCTTTCATATCCATCATTTCAGCGGTGCGTACCACCTGCGGATTGATAAGTCCGGTCAGAAGAAGAGCCTGATCTTTAACAAATGCAAGCACATCGCTCATCAAGTCCGAACCGCAAGCTGCAAGTATCTCCTGTTCAGCATCAATTTCATTACTTAAAACCTCGGCGTTGAGCAACTCAATAACTTCTTTTAGTTTCATAAAATCCTCCTGTAATTATTTTCATAAAATTAATATTCTGTGATTTCTTCGGGGTGGTTTTTTTGCTTAAGATTCCCCGATTTGATTTCGCGTGCCTCCAGTTCATCAAAAACATCCTCCCACTCAATTCCCATATCGGTGAGCATAACAGTAAGATGATAGAGCAAATCTGCAGTTTCATAAACCGTTTCTTCTTTATTTGCAGATTTGGATGCTATGATGGTTTCCGTTGCTTCCTCCCCTACTTTTTTTAATATTTTATCAATACCTTTATCAAACAGATAATTGGTATATGAATTTTCTTTCGGGTTGAGTTTTCTGTCTTTGGCAACATCCTGAATTGAATATAATATTGCTGATTTCAATATGTTTTCTCCCTTTCGTAAATATTTAATATAATTATATAATATTATTTGTTCAATGTCAAATAAAACATAATAATTATAACTGTATAAATTCGCCTGTATCAAACAAATAAAGATATTTTTCTTTAACCCTTTTCTTTGTGATATATTCAAGTGCATCTGCGTAATAATCAAGCTGCACTTTGTAGCGTGTTGCAATTTCACCTGCTCCGCCTTTTCCAACCTTATCGGTTTTATAGTCAACAACAACAATATCACCGTCGGAATCAACGTAATATGCATCCACAGTTCCCTGAACAATCATCTTCTCATCATTTGCGCCATCAAACACATCGGATGCATTCATAAAATACTTAAACGAAAATTCTCTCACAAGGGTTGATGCGTTTTTTATCATCATTTCACCAAGCGCTGATTCAAAAAATGCATAAACAGCCGAAATATCAACAGCTTCGTATTCATTTTCTGAAATAATGCCTTTTTCACACATATTTCTGATACAGCAAAGCACCTCTTCTTCGGAACTGTATCTGACAAAATCGATATTTTCCATAACAAGATGAACCAAAGACCCCAACTGCGCTCCGCTCAGTTTTTTGTTGGTTGCGGCAAATTCCGGTTCTGAAAGAGAAATTTCATCAAACATGGCATAAGACCCATTATCTTCACCCGACATACGTTTCAATTCGGTAACTGTTATGTTACCGGGGATGTTTGATGCATCGGAATAAGGATATGAAAACGCCAGCATTGAACACATCTTTTCATAATACTCCGTTTCACCGTTGAAGCATGATTCCCAATTATTTTTCAAAGCCGGAGAAATCGCCGGAGAAATATCACATTTATTTATCAGCGAAATACTGTATTTGCAATTATCTGCAATCACTTTTTTGAATCTGTATTTAAAATCAAGCTGACATCCTTCCGACCTGAGCACCGCAAGCAGGATAATTGCCATAAGCGACTCACATTTTGAAATGATATATGAATTAATTTTTTCTTCTTCATCAGAAAGCATAAATTCGAGCTTGTTTAAAACTCCGGGTGCGTTTTTCAAACATCCGGTAAGAACTATTTTTTCGGTTGGACGAGTGAGCGCAACGTATAGTACACGCAGTTCTTCAGACAACGTTTCCATATTGATTTTTTCCCGTATTACAGACCGGTTTACCGTTTGTATGTGAACTGCATTTTCTTTATATATGCTCTTAAGACCAACACCAAATTCTTTATGAATAACATAAGAAGCATTTGCATCCATCTTGTTTATTTTTTTGCCCAAGCAAGATAAAAACACAATTGGATATTCAAGACCTTTGGAATGATGAATGCTCATTATTCTGACAACATTATCATTCTCGCTTAGAATTTTTGCAGTTTCGGGCGAAGATACCGCCTGAGTATTTTCTATGTATCGGATAAAACTGAAAATACCTTTAAAATTCGTTGATTCAAACTCCTTTGCTTTTTGAAGAAGATACCGTACATTTGCTTTTTTCATGGTGTAGTCCGGAAAAAGCGACAGATATGTAAAGTAATCAATTTCATAAATCAGATATCCTATAAACGAATCCGTGTCCATATATCTCGATTTATCATACCATTTTTCTATTGAGTTCATAAAATTCCGGCATTTATCCGAAAGAGAGTCATTATATTGCGAAATATAATTTTTAACGCACGAATAAAAGCTTGCATTTTTTTTCGGATAAGCAATTCTGAATTTCAGAAGTTCATTTTCATCAAAAGAGAAAATCGGATTTTTCATAACGGATGCAAGCGCAATATCGTCATCGGGATTGTCGATTATTTTCAAAAGCGAAATAAGAAACACTATTTCTTCCGAATCAAAATATCCGCCTGATTTTTCATTATAAACCGGAATACCCATATTGTTAAACACCTGTTCAAACACAGGCGCAATCTTTGAGGGGCTCCTCATTAGAATTACTATATCTTTATACTCAGCAGGTCTTGAAAGTTGCTTTTTCTTATCAAACAACATATATCCGCCGGAAATGTATGATTTGATTTTATTTGCCACATACGTTGCTTCGGCTTCATATTTTGACATATGATTATCATTATTTTCGCCGCTCCCGTTGTCGAACGAATCCGATTCATCTATAATGTCAATATCGATGTTTCCTATATCGCTGTTTACTTCCTCGTATCCGCCGCCATAGTTTAACCACTCACTGTTTTCGTATTCAAGCTCTCCGCACTCGCGGCTCATCAACTGATTGAAAACCGAATTCACGAATCCGAGAATCGTTTGTCTGCTTCTGAAATTGGAATTGAGAAGAATTTTATTGTATTTTCCTGCTTTTTCATTTTCATAAGGCACATATGTATCACATTTGTTTCTGAAAATCATCGGATTGGCATCTCTGAAACGGTATATGCTCTGCTTCATATCACCCACACAATACACATTCGGACATCCGCGTATCGCACCGGAAATAAGAGTGAAAATTGCATTTTGTATGTTATTGCAATCCTGATACTCATCGATATATATTTCTTCAAACGACTCCGAAATCTGAAATGCAATATCAGACGGAGTGCCGTCGTCATTTTTCAGAAGTTTCAGAGCCATATGTTCAAAATCCGAAAAATCAACTATATTGCGCTCACGTTTGAGATTCGAAAAAACATCATCTGTTTTTTTCACGGCTTCCGCTATTTTTTTCACGAAAGGAAAAATATTTGCATTATCATTTCTAATTTGCTCCGGCGATGCAAACAGATATGATGAAATGATTTTTTCAACAACCTCTTTTGCGCTGTCTCTTTTTCCTTTGACGAGTTCCTTTAGTTGCACAGTTGCATCTTTCGGACTGCTCCATCTTTTGAATTTTATGTTGCTGAAAGCTTCAAACATTGCATCATAGCTGTTTTCATTTATTGCACTTTTAACCAAATCGAGTTCATCGGCAATTAAATTATACCAGGTTGTGCAATTTTCATTTTTTTTGCAAATGTCGAGTGCATCTTCGTATATTCTGCATGCATATTCACCGTATGAAACAATTCTGCTTTTTAAAAATTCAAAAACCGCAAGGTTATCCGGGCCGTAAAATTCACAAAGAGAATCAAGCCACTCACTGCTGTCCGGCATAGTTTTTGAAAAATCAAAAACTTTAAGTATCATTTCGGAAATTGCCTTATCACTTCTGCTTGAATAATGAGACACAAGACTTAGAAAATTCTGATCATGATTATTGTAGTATTCATCTACAACAAATTCAACTGCAGAATTTTTAATGAGTTTAACTTCGGTTTCATCAGCTATACCAAATTCCGGGTCAATATCGAGCTTATAAAAATATTTACGCAATAAATCAAGACAAAAGCTGTGAATGGTGCAAAAATGTGAATTATTGAGCATAACAAGCTGTTTTGAAAGCGCCGGATTTTCACCGTTTGAAAGCTTTTCAACAATCTTTTGCATAACACGTTCTTTGATTTCTGAAGCCGCCGCTTTCGTGTAGGTTACAACGAGTATTTTGTCTATATCCACATAATTTTCACCGGTAAGTCTCCTGATGATTCTTTCAGCCATAACCGCAGTTTTTCCGGAGCCTGCCGCCGCTGAAACAATTGTGTCGGCAACAGGTATGGTTATTGCATTATTCTGCTCATTTGTCCATTTCATCGCCGTTCACCTCCCCGGTAGTTTTGATTTCACTCCAGATTGTTTTTTTGCTGATTTTTTCAAGATATCTGATTTGTGCGTTTTCCGCTGAACCTATAGCGCATATTGAACCATACGGGCAATACTCACACGAATCCGGAGTTTTGTCCGGCTGTGATTTATAGTAGGGATTTATTTGAATTTCACCGTCGGACAATGAATTTGCACTTGTACATATTCCACGCCTGATATAATCACTTAAAAGCCTGAACTGCGTTAATGATGCCTTGTTGGAAATATTTGCAGTGTTCGAATCATATGCTTCAATAACATGAGAATCATCTGCAATTATCCCCGTCATAACAGAATCTTTGGCAAGATTTTCATTTACTTTATCATCATCGGGGTGATTTTTAAACTCAGCAACAGGACTTTTTATCTGCAAATACAAAGCACCTGCGTGATGAGCATTCTTATTCATTTTAACAAGCGCATCAAGATATACGAGAAGCTGTATGTCCATTCCGTAATACACATCTGTGTAGTCAAATTTCTTCTGACCTGTTTTGTAATCAATAACACGAATAAATTTGCCGTCTTCATTGGTGAAAGAATCGGCACGGTCAATCTTACCGGTGATTTTGAGTTTTTTGCCGTTGTCGAGAGTCATTTCTATGCAACCCTCGTTATCATCATCAAACACAATTTCATTACCCATCAGTTCAAACGACGATGAAACAAAGTGCGACCTGATAAGCATAAGAGATGCAACAACAGCGGTTTTATAGCGCTTTATTGAATACAACTCACGTTCTGTAATCTCGCCGTTGTATTCGCAAAGCTGTTGTATGTATTCATTGATAAGTGTTTCTACTTTGTTTTCAAAATAGCATTGGTCGGTATCTTCAAAACGCATATTATTTTGTTGGATTTCCGTCAGCACTTTTTCAATAATCTCATGAATCAAAGTTCCGATATCTGTTGCTTCAAGGCCATAGGTCTTTTTTTCTCTGAGTTTGAGCATATATTCAAGATAATAAGAATAGCGGCACGAATTATACCGTTGAAGTCTTGAAACAGTGCTGTAGAATTCATTTTCAAACAAGCTGTCGGTTACATCTTTATCGAGTTTGAAAACAGTATTGTTTTTACAAAGCATTTTATTTACCGCGTATATATTTTCCGGCGAATGCTTTTTAAAATAGCTATACACATCCTGCCATCTCGAATCAACAGCCCTCCCCTCGCCAAGAGAGCTTGCCGCAATCGCAAGAAATTCCCGTGCGGAATCATCAGATGCAAAGAAAATATCAATTTCATCTGCAAGAAAGCTATTCTCTTTAAGATTTTTAAAAATACTTTTCAAAGTTGTTATCACAAAAGCCGGGCGAAGCGCGGAAAATTTACTGTCTGAAAGGCTGTATGACAAAATCAGGGATTTTTGCGGATGAGTAAGAAGCGAGTATATCAGGAAACGGTCGAAATAGGCTTTTTCTCTTGTTACGGGCGAATATTCGAGTCCGCATTTTACAAGAAAAACCTTATCCGTATCATCCACAATTGAGCAATCAGACTTAACAGACGGAAACAATCCGTCGTTGACGCCAACAACAAATTGATATGTTGCATATTCGCCTTTGCTCCGCATAACATCGCCAATAACAATTTCGTCAAGTGATGTTGGAATGATGCCGATTTTCTGCTGACCGAATGCCGTGAATAAGTGCATCCGGTATTCTTTAAGATTAACCTTTTTTTCTCCGAGAATATACACAAGCATATCAAACGCTTCCATCAGTGTTTTCCACACAGATTCATACTGTTTTGCCATGGCTGTGTTTTTTTCTTCTTTGAAGTAATTTATGTAGTCCTCTATACTTTTTCTGAATCCTGATTCTTTAAGATACATATACAAACAGCGTGTGATATGAGCAACGGTGTTTCTACCTTTGATTTTTTCATGAAAACGCGACAGAGGCAAAACATAATCATCCCTGACCGAATTGAGCATATTACAAATGTTTGTGTCTCCTTCGCTATACAATTCAAGTGCTTTTGCCCATCTTTCATCGGAAAGCCACGTGTTTTTGGTTGCATTTGTTGCAGTTATAAAATTATCTGCCGCATATATTGATTCCTTATCTGTGAACACATATCCGGATTTAAGAAAATTAACAACGTTTTCCGAACGGTAGCCGTTTATATATACGTCAAGAATATTAACAACATAATTCACAACGGCATGATCAAGAACACGGGTTTTTTCATCAATAAAAAACGGTATGCCAAACTGCTTGAAAACCGTGGAGAAAATATGAGTGTAGGACGAAATATCAGAGCACACAACTCCGATATCCCTGTAGCGTACATTTTTTTCACGTACCAAAGAAATAATCTGCGAAGCCAGACGCATCACTTCCGAATACGGATTTTCAGATGAAAAAATGCGGATGTTTTTGCATGGACTGTTATAGCACTCCGGAGAATTTGCATAGAGATTTTGTTCGAGATGATAAAGTTCATCGTTGCCATAATCGCCGTTTGAGAGTTTGACAAACGGTTTTACACTGCATCCTGCATTTTCGCATGCACTCTTCACTGCAGCAGCCATACCCAAAACCGGTCTGAAAACAGACATTTCTCCCTCTTCGGGGTCTGCGCAAAATGCAAACACAACATCTGTGCACTGAACTGACAAAGCCGCAATAACATCGCGTTCCGAAGGGTTAAAGGAGGAAAATTCATCAAACATGAAAGTGTAGCCCTCATACGGGCGGTGAGCATTAAGATTATCACACAGTATTCTTAAAATATCGTCACTGTCGGAAAATGTTGATTTGATTGCATTTTCATATGCATCATATATTTTTGACAAATCCCTGAATTTCATCTGAATCATCTTATTGTCGATATCTTCGCATGCTTTTTTCAGCATATCCGGAGTTATGTTGTATTTTTTCATCTCACTTATTTCATCGATGCACATTTCGGCAAATCCGGGTTGCATCGATGATGCAGTGTAATATTCAAAATCGACGTTATGTATAATTTCAGAAATAATCAGACTTCTCCCAACGGAATTAAGCTGTTTTTTTGAATCAGGAAATTTTGCATTGATTCGTTTTGCAATTCTGTCGAACGAAAGGACTTCGGCTTTACCCTGCTCTATGGCGCCTGTTTTCCCGATAAATCTTTTTTCTGCGATATGGGTGAACTGTTCGGGAACAACAATCACAACCGGATTTCCGCTCTGAATAAGTTTATTTGCATTTTCCAAAAGATAACCGGTTTTCCCGCTATGGGCACGTCCGTATATAAACTGCAATGCCATACGATGCACCTCCTTGTATGTTAATTGTTATTTTATCATATTTATATTTTAAAGTCAATCAATTAAAGCATTTTGAGTTTCCCCATTTTTTTGAATCAATCGCAAAAATTTGATTTATCGTTCTGTTGATATTTGAAATTGAATGTTTGATGTTCCGGCAAAATGAATATGTATTTCCGATGCTAACAAACGGACTTTTCGCATTAAAAATCACCTTTTCAGGGGTCGCCGGCGAATGCATCACCCAGATGCATACACCGGCTA
>JAZSOL010000192.1:0-4029 GCA_045536915.1 Clostridia bacterium | reverse complement strand
CACCCTTAACTATACAACCGAGATGTTCATTGCGCTGCATACCATATTCGCTCAGGCTGAAAGTGAGTCAATGAGTGAAAACATAAAGATGGGCAGAAGTTACAGATACCGTGAGGGTAAGTGCTGCTATAACTTTAACGGAGTATATGGCTTCAGTCAGGACGATGAAAAAAACATATCAGTGCAAATCGGCGAAGCAATCAATGTCAGGTTCATCTTTGACTGCTTCATAAAAGGTATGAGCATAGAACAAATTGTAAATGCACTTGCCGAAAGAGAAATCCCATCTCCGAGAGGTAAAGAAAGATGGTCGCCCGGCTCGGTGGAAAGAGTACTTAAGAATGAAAAGTATGCAGGTGATGTCCTGACCTCAAAGACATTAACTCTTGATCCAATCTCAAAGAAAAAGGTAAAGAACACAGGTCAAGCTCCGCAGTATTATATCAGAGACCATCATCCGCCAATCGTAGAACGTGACCTGTTCGACAGTGTGCAAGAGGAAATTAGCCGACGTGGATGTATCAAAAAGTTTGATAAAAAACAAAGCTACGGAAAATACAGTGGTAAGTTCCCTTATAACGACTTAATATTCTGTGGCGAATGCGGAGCCAAGTACAGACGGACAGAATGGATAACCCGTAGCGGTAATAAGAAATATGTGTGGCGGTGCCTGAACAGAATTCAGAACGGACAAGATTGCTGTCAGCATTCTCCTTCCATCAACAATAACTTTATGGATGAGATTACTCTTGAAGCTATCAATACGATATACACAAGCAGAAAAAGAGTAAAGGACATATTAAAAAGCTCAATCGCATCTCTGCTCGGCGATACCGAACAACCAAAGATAATTGCCAATATGGAAAAGCTCAATCTAATGAGCGACAGAATGCGTGAGGCTATATACCAAAATGCTAACAGTGAAATATCAACGGACGAGCTTGACAGAATATGTCTGGAAGTAAAGATGGAATCGCAAAGACTGCGTCAAGAGAATAAGGAATATGAGATGGAGAGAAAGATGAAATCAACCGAGTCATCTAAGCTGAAGCTTATCTTCAAAACCATCGATGGCATGGAAGATAAGGTGAGCGAGATTGATACACCTCTCATTCGAAGCATCATCGAAAGATACGAGGTTGTGTCAAAGAAAAAGATGACCATATGGTTCATCGGCGACATACCTTATGAGGTTGACCTGCCGGAATAACGGTAGGTCTTTTTACAAGAAATTTTTCAAAAAGGCCTTGTAAAAAATATAGTTTTATGGTAGAATAAATCTTGTAAAAGAGATTTATTCTGCCTTTGGAATTGATAAGGGTAAAACCTTGAAAACCGCTTGAAATCAAGCAAAAATTGATGTGGCAGTAAAATCATATCGTCCTTACAAACATAAAGAGCCACCCTTCCTGGGTGGTTCTTTATGTTTATAGGAGAGAGTCGAACTCCGAAAGGCACGAGCGGTGAAGCAAACAGTCCGGTGGACTGTTTGTAAGCGAGTGGTGCGTTACGGGTACCGAAAGCCAAAGGCTTTGGGTCGGATTCTGAAATCAGCGCAAAGATTCAGGCGTATATGGACAAAGGGTACGGTGCAAAACATTCTGCAGCGCTTGCTATAGCCGGTTCTATTGCGCCTGAGATGCTTGCCGGCGGACTTTCCGGTCTTGGCATGAGTGCTATATATCAGGGATTTGGCAGCGGAACAAACTACGTTGCGAATAAGGTGTCGGGAAGCGGAGCACAAGAAGCAGATGCAGGTTGGAAAAACGTCCAGATTCCTCCGGATGTGAAAAGTTCTGCTGCAAAAGCGCAGCAGGATAGCGGGAAGGTTACGTTTGAGGATGTTGTGTTTATGACGGGGGATGAGAAAGATTCCACCGGCGTGTTGCAAGATGACGGGAAAAATGGAAACGGTGAGCAGGAAGCAGGAGGTATAGATAAATATACATATGTCGCATTGGCACGAAAAGCCGATATGCCTGTTACAGAATTAAATAAAAGCATCCCACGTAAGAGTAACGGTGATGTCGATAAGGCGAAAGTTGCTGAGCTTGGTGTTGTGGACGTCAGAAAACAAGCTAACCCAAAGAACACGGACGAGAGGGCTTTTATGTATGTTCCTGACATTGGTTTGGATGTGTTGGTCGGAAAGGACAGACTGCGCCATGGCTTAAACAGAAACAGTGAAGCCACTGCTCAAGCGATTATGGATATAGGGAGCATACTTAAAAATGCGATTGTGGTTAATGAGTTGAAGCCAAAAGGCACTACGGAGGGCGGTTATGTTCTTGTTGGTGTAGGGCGAAATCAAGAAGGTGCCTTTTTCCCAACAAGAATTATTGTGAACCGTTATGGTAATAGTGCGCAAATAGGTTCAATAGAACCACTGAACACGGTATATGCTGTTAAAGCAAAAAAAAGAGGAACCAGCCTCCAGAATGGAGCAGGGTTCGTCGGTGAACCGACTCCCCTTAATGCAAGTTCCTCTACAATTACTATAGCAGATTTTTTAGACATTGTCAAGGATGGATATGCAGATACTTTATCGGAGGATGTGTTGAGTCACTATGGAATGGGACGTCCAAAGAGTGCTTTGTCGGATAGTGTTGTATATTCTGTCAGCTCTGCACTTCCTGAGAGTTATGTATCTCCCAAAAATGCAGTAGTGTTATCCGAGGCGGAGGGACTGTTTGGTAAGCTTGGGTTTACGGTGACGACGGAATCGCATATTTCTGATATGCCGGAGGGCACAGACGGGTATGTGGATTTTAAAAATCGTGAGGTGTATATCAATCCGAAAGCGAAAAATCCGCAGGATGTTGTGATAAAGCATGAGCTTTTGCATATTTTAGAGCGGAGCTCCGGGAGTCGGTATGTGGTGGCGGTGCTGGATGCAATCAAGGCTAAAATGCCGGAGGCGTGGGAGGAACATTATCGGAAGAATTGGGAAAAGTATGAAGAGCTTTCCAAGAGTAAGCCTGAGCTTGCGCCTACGGAATCTCGCATCACTTCGGAAACACTTGCGGATTTTGCTATGTACTTTTCTAAGGATGATGTGATAAGGCATTATGCGCAGAATCCGGAGAATCGGACTTTTATGCAGACGGTGAGAGAGTTCTTTGATTATGTCCGCCTGAAGGTTGCCGCAATGATAGGGAAAAAGGAATCACGGTTTTATGCAGAGTGTGCTTTGAAATGGAGAAGCGCATTGGATGAGGCTGTGAATGATGGTGGTAACGTGCATGATTCAGGAAAAGATGCAGGTTCTGTGATGTATTCCAAAGAGAAGAGTTTTGCGGAGCAGGTTGCGGAAACCTTGTCAGGCAAAGTGGATGACGGCAATATGGTTTATGTTTGCGAAACGCCGATGCTTTTGAAAAAACTTGGTCTTCATAATAAGCCTATGCTGATAACGCGCGGACATCTTCGGGATATGCATCATGAGAAAGATAAGGATGTATCAAAGTATCACGGATTATCGGAAACGCTGATTGATAAACTTCCGGAGATTATCAGCCATCCTGCGATTGTGTTCGATTCAATTTCTGAACAAAATCCTGATGGTATATGTATTTTATCAGAAATGACGGATGATGATGGGAATCCCTTGTTGGTTGTTATAAAACCAGACGGAAAGGGAATGTACGGACATAACAAAATAGAAATAAATACAATTGCGACGATGTTTGGAAAAGATAATCCGCAAAGCTACTTGAATGCTTTAGGGGAACATTCCGAGAATATTTTATTTATGGATAGTAAAAGAACCCAAGAATTGCTTAAGCCGAGAGGGCTCCAATTGCCCACCGGGTTAAGCGACCTCAGGTTCGATTCCATTATACATCAAAGCAGAAATGTTGTCAAGCAGAAAAAATCGACAAATTTGGATGACGTACCCTTTCTTATTTCCGATAGCGGAGATGGGACTTCGGTGGATGATTCTCCATCTGAGCGGACGGTGGACGACATTGTTTCGGAGCTGGAAGAGGTTGACCGTCAGTTGGATGCGGAAGGGTTATCGGAGGAAGC
>JAZSOL010000164.1:0-4565 GCA_045536915.1 Clostridia bacterium | reverse complement strand
TTATGCCTCCGTTACACACTTCGTTCCAGTTGTGCTGTGTATTTATCCATCTTCCGGTGTAACCTTTCTGACCTTTATACCACATAATGGTTTCGTCTATGGCTTTTTTCTTAAGCTCTTCTTCAAAATATTTTCTGTCTTCTTCGTTTAAGCCATCATAAATCATATCGTATACAAAAGCCATAGTTTGAGCATTTTGCGACAAGTCAAGATACGACAATGTTGACCAGTCGTATGAAAACTGTTTTTTCGTAAGTTCAACTGCCTTATCGGCATAAGCTTTATTTTTTGTAAGCTGATATGCCAGAGCCAAGTTCATATATGATGTTCCGTCATCTGCTTTTGCAATAAAATTATCATACAGTTGTTTGATTTTTTCGTCATTTTTTATTTTTTCTGTTACTAATTCAATTTCCTGTTTTGTTGCAAAAACTCTCGGATGTTCTCCGGCATAAGTTTCCTCATTGAAGTTTTTAATGATTTCATCCTGCTTCGGACGATAATAACGTGCAAAATCATTTATTTTCTCATAGAATTCTTCTTCCCCTTTAACAGATGTATCACCAAACGCAATAACACCCGGATCGGTATATTCATTACAGATACTCACCTTTTTGGAAAATCCTTTTTCCAAAAGACTCACAGCAGGTACATACATTTTACCTTCTACTACGTAAATATCACCGCCTGCATCAAGCTTTTCACCATTTACTTCAAACAGATTATCTGCATCATTATATCGCACCGTGTTGTCTACAACCACATCACCGCTTGCTACATCATACTCCACCGACGCCCCAAGCAATTCGGCAACTTCTCTTACGGGCACGGAATTTCTATCATATCCGTATGGTGCAACATTAAGCATACCTTTTTTTCCGTCCGAATAAGTGATACCCGTTTGCAAATCTATTGTGCCGTAACCGTCAATTGCAATTAAATCATTGATATCTTCATATATAACAGCTTTTTTTACTCCGCCGTATTTATTCTGAATTTCTTCTTCTGATATTTCTCTTAATCCTTTACCTTCGTATATTAAAACATTATCAATGTATGCATCGGAAAAAGCAGATGCCGGAACCATCATTCTCAGACTCACCGGAGTCTGAATCTTACTTGTTGAAAAACTGATATCTTCCGCACAAAGTTCACCATTAATATACACATCATAGTTCTTATTTACATAATCAACCGCACAGGCAATGCTTATCCACTCTCCGGCAGTTACACTTTTGAGTAAAACACTTCCTGCAAGAACAGAATCACCGCTTATTCTCACCAGCTTATAACTTCCGCCCACGCTGTCGGAAGATGCATCACGAAGAGTGAGTATGTTAAACTCTCCTGACTGACCGTACATCACATCAACACTGTAAACAACATAAGGATAGTAATTTTCTTTACTGTTATAGGTGATTTCAGAATAGAAATTAGATACCGATGCTTCGCTTCTGCCAAAATACAAGGTTTTATTTTCTTCATTGTCACTGCGAAGTTCTATAATATTACTGTTAGGATATTTTGTAATACCGACGGATGTGTCTTCTTCAAAATGGTTATAATAAAATATTCCATCACCTTCACTCAGAGAGTCCGGCTCAACCGCATCTGAAACTTCCGGATTAAGAGGCACCTGAACGCGGCGTATTTCTCCCTGCGCCGAATCCGTAACTGCTATATTATCCAAAAGCAAATAACCCGTTTCCGAAACCGACATGATTTTAAAAGTTATGGTTTTAAGTCCTTCAAGTTCACATTCGGATGCCGCCTGCGAAACAATGCATCTTTCGTTAACAAAAACAGAATATTTCTTGGTTGAAGAATCAAAAGACACTCTTATGCTCTTCATATTTTTATATTCATCACGGGGAACATAACCACCAAGAGATCTTCCGCGTGTTGCGGCTATTTTTCCGGTTGTGTCAAAGGTTACCGGCTCGAAAATGTTATCGTTTGAATCGGTCAGAACAACCGAACCTTTAAAATATGTTCCGATAACTTCAAAATCAAATGAAAATGAAAAATCAGAATCCGTGTTGGCATTAAGAGTATATGTAACCTCTCTTGGAATAAGCGGAAGCATAAGCCCTTTCTCGGTGTCGGAATACTCCGAAACATAATATCCGCTACAGTTTTTTATATTGAAATCTCCCTGATAATTTGTGGGATATTCATTAAACGTTTCCCTGAAAATTAAATTTCCATCGCTATTTGCAAATGTTGTTCCGCTAAAGAGCATTGAAGTGCAAATTGCAATAATCACAAACAAACCAATGAATTTTTTCACTTTTTTTCCTCCCGTATATACAAAATATTATCCGCAGATGATAGCCTCACAAAGCGGTTTCATATTCATATCCCACGCATAAATCCTTACATTTTCCGCTTTTTCAAATCCTGAAAGCACCACATCACACCCCTTTTCTTCAAGTGATGAAACCGTGATTTTTTTTACCTGTGATTTTTTCATAGTTTTAAAATCATCCGAATATTCAGCTATTATAATCATAACATTTTTTCTGTCACTGTAACCGTTATATACATCTAAACCTGCAAATGTTTTATTGCCGGATGTTTCTGAACGAGTGCCGGTTACAACAAGTTCATCAAGATACCACTCATCAATATATTTATCATAAAATTTAACATCTGAAGAATTCTCAAGCCCATACGGAGTAAACTTTACCGTAATACTCTCCTGCCCGTTCCCCCAAAACGTAAGAGAAAGTCTGTTTATTCCCGTGTTGGGAGTTTCATTCGGAAAAAGCGATATTCCCGAATCCGCATTTTCAAAAACTGCAGTAACATCTTTATCGCAGGAATATGTAACTTCCATTATTTTTCCGTTTTTAAAAAGATAAATCTTATCTTTTTCCATAACTGCCCTGTCGGCTCCCGTCATAATCTGCCAGGTGACTGAAGCATCTTTTTTCAGATTTATTTCATCTCTCACAACAAGACTTCTGCGTTTGTCAGTGAGATAAAATCCTCTTTTAGCATCATAAGCATCATCTTTAAGTGCACCGGTCATATCAATAACGCCTATAGCAGAATTTCTACCGTTTTCAAATCTTGTTACCTTGGTTTCTCCGGCTATGCTCTGTGATATATATTTTTCACAGTCATAATTTATTATAATGGTATTATGAGAATTAGCATTATTTCTGAACACCCTGAAGCGATCATTCTCCTGATCCCATATATCGTAACCCGTTCCATTCAATGCATTGTAATTTTCTTTTCCAAGATCAGATACCCATCTTTCACCCATACTGTCAAAAACAAATGTGCCATGGTCTAATTGTTCATGGCTTTTATACGGATAGCCACCGAGTGTTTTAAATGCCGCATATGTAGTGTAAAGAGAATCATTACCCCTCATCACTCCCACATCAATACTGTTTTCATGGTAAAGCTTTGCAGGTGATAATTCATATTCTTCCGATATCATTGACGAATCGGCATAAATCATAGCACAAAGAAGGCTTTGTGCCGTTGCTTTTTCTTTATCAAAAAGCTTCTGCATAAAATATTTTGCAAGGTTATCCTGTCCGCTTTTATGGCAATAATACAAATAATCCGCCTCAAGAGTCGTTCGTTCACCGGAATCAGAATAGTTAAACAAAATTCCGTAATCATTATGCATATCCATAATATAACCAAGCGAATTAAAAAAACCCGGAATTTCTATCAGGTTATAATCTGTGCCGAAAGAATTTTTCATAGCTCTCACAAAAGGCCACAAAAAGAATTTGCCGTACCGGTAATACTCAGGACCCTCAAACGATGCTCCGCTTTCAAAGAATGCATAATCAAAGTAATATTCAAGCGAAAGACAAATATTTTTTATAAGATATGAGCATTCCTCAGGATACACATTCATAAGAGCCATTGCACAAAGTCCTGTACCGCTGTTGCACACCTCATTCCAGTTGTGCACAGCCTTTATAAATCTTGATGAATTTCCTTTTGAAGCTTTATACCAGCAAATTGTTTCATCTATAACTTTTTTCTTCAGTTCTTCTTCAAAATATTTTCTTTCTTCATCACTTAATGCTTCGTATGTAAGGTCGTAAACAAATGCCATCTGCATAGCATTTTGCGAAAGGTCAATAAACTGAAGCGTTGTCCAGTCATATGAATATGTTTTTTTAACGAGTTCAACCGCTTTTTTTGCGTATTTTTCATTTTTGGTAAGCTGATAGGCAACCGAAAGATTCATAAATCCGGGCTTTGTTTGTGCATCGGATATCACCTTTTCCCTGAGTTGAGCAACAAAAGCATCATTTTTTGCTTTTTCATTTATAAGTTCAATGTCTTCCCGTGTGGCAAACACATACGGATGCTGTGCATTATGACCTGCATTTTCAAAATCATTTGTGAGCGTGCGGGAATCCGGTCTGAAATACCGCGAAAATTTTTTGATGCTTTCTTCATCGTATTGCAGAAAGTCTTTGTTTGAATCAGAAAAAACAATCAACTCGGGTGAAGCAAAATCACCAAAGCATTGCACAAATTTACCAAGCACAGTTTCAAAAGTCAGATCGTAGCCATGTCGTTCT
>JAZSOL010000046.1:0-9942 GCA_045536915.1 Clostridia bacterium | reverse complement strand
GACAAAATCAGATTAGCTGATTCTATCAAACTCTACATCAACTATGTAGCTGAAACAAAAGATGATTTTGAAACAGCTGTTAACAAGCTCGTAGGTGATGTTGAAATCACAGCTATCGAAAACACAGGCGACAGCAAATTTGATATGATCGTTATCAAAAACTATGCTTACGCTCTCGTTGACGAAGTTGAAGCTGAAAAAGACAGATTTACTACAGCTGGTGCAAACGGCAAAACTTACACATTCGATTTCGAAGATGAAGAAATCTCCAACAAACTCGTAAATGCTGATGGCGAAGCTATCACACTTGCTGATTTTGCTGAAAATGATGTTGTTGCTATCATTTCTGAAGGCAACAAGAAGAAAGACTTCACATGGATTGAAATCATTAACCTCGGACAGAACGCTGTTGAAGGTACTGTAACAGAAGTTGATGATGAAGAAATCTACATCGACGGTACTTCTTACGAAGTAGTAGGCGAAATGCCCAAACTCGGTGATGAAGGTGCATTCTTCCTCACAGCAACAGGTAAAGTATTCTACTTTGACCTTTCTGCATCTGTTTCCGGTAACTATGGTTACATCCTCGAAACAGCTTACAACGATTCCGGTTTCTCCGAAGTATGGCAGGTTAAACTTCTTACTAAAGATGCTGGCGTAGTTGTTTATGATGTTGATGACAGCTTCAAAGTTGGTACATTCAACAACGAAGGCGAACTCGTTAAAACAACTGTAGAAGGTGACGACGAAAACGTTGCTATCCTTTCTGCACTTGAAAACAAAGAACACAAAGTTGATGTTGCTGCAAGACTTGTAACCTACAAGCTCAATGCTTCTAACTACATTAAAGAAATCAATGAAGTTAAGAGCGTAGCTGTTGCAGCAAACAGTGAATACAATGCTGATGCACAGAGCATCGATAAGAAAGCTCTCGAAGATGACACTGTAATCTTCAACGTTTCTAACTCTTCTGTAAACAGCGCTTACAAAGCTGACATCGCTACACTCGTTGACGAAGCTAAATACACAGGTATCGTAGCTGTTAATGATGATGCTGAATATGACTGCTTCGTAGTAACTGTTGGCGGTAGCAAAATTGATGCTGCTTCTGACATCGCTGTTGTTGAAAGCGTAACAAACATCACAACAGAAGATGATGAAGAAGCTATTAAAGTTAGATACTACATCTCCAACGAAGATGAAGTTAAAGAACTCGTAATCGTTGATGATGAAGAAATCTCCGAAGGTTACTGGGGAACAGATATCGATGACGTTAAAAAAGGTTCACTCATCATGTTCACAGCTGATGAAGCTGGTGTTGCTTCTGCATTTGCAGTTCTTGCAAACGTAGCTAATGACAACACATGGGATGTTAACAACACAGCTCTCGAAGCTCTCGTTGGCGAAGATGATGAAAACGAATTCTATGTTTCTGCTATCTACGATTACCAGAACAAAAATGCTGGTACAGTAATCACTTTCCCTGGTAAAGATGGTGACGACACTATCGTTGTTAAATCTTCTACCAACAAATACACTGTAGATAACACAAGAAGAACTTGGGCTATCGATGTATCTGATTGGCAGGGTGCTGACGTTGATAAAGCTGACGAAAAATACACATGGTTCTTCGCAAGAATTTACAACGGTGTTGTAGCTGACATCATCACAATTGGTGAACAGTCTAAAGTTGTTCCTGTTGTTGAAGAAGACAACAAAGAAGACGAAAAAGTTGATTCAGATGCTGATGTAGATTCCGGTGCTGGTTCTGATGCTGATGTAGATTCCGGTGCTGGTTCTGATGCTGGCGTTGATTCAGGTGCTGGTTCAGATGCTGGCGTTGATTCAGGCGCTGGTTCAGACGCTAATAATTAATTCTTAAGTTCTCAACTTAATTAATTAAACAAAAAAGAACTGCGATTTAGGTCGCAGTTCTTTTTTTGATGGTGCGCTCGGCATACGTAATAAGCTGGCGGTGAAAGTCCGCTACAGGCTTGGCAATAGGAACTGTTAGCCAAAGATAATGGGGTTCGCCGTGAGGAGGAATCTGGGATTTATTGGTGACGTGCCTCTTTTAACAAATTTTTGTCATCAGAACTGAATTTTCACCTTCATAACTATGAAATAAATTTATTTGTCATATAATAAATAACAAATTATTTTAATGTGTGCAGTTGAGAAACACAATGCCAAACTCTACTTTTCGTAGAGCACCTTACGAAATGATTCAACTGCAATCTCAAAAAAGTATTCTTCAAGTAGGTTTACTAAATATCTCCTTTGTGTTAAAATTAATTTATAGTAATTACAATACAGGAGTGATAACAATGGATGCGGCAACCATCGGCAAAACAATTGCATCTTTAAGAAAGAAAAATTCAATGACTCAGTCTGTGCTGGCAGAAAAGTTAGGTGTCAGCGATAAAGCGGTTAGCAAGTGGGAAAATGGTCAGGGTTATCCCGATATAAGTGTTTTTCCAATGCTTGCTTCAATTTTTGGCGTGAGTGTGGATTATCTGATGCTTGGTGAAAGAAAAGGAATTGCCATTGCAGGCAATATTCTCATAGACACGGTTAGAAGTCTTGATTGTTTCCCAAACCAGGGTATGCTTGCGTATGTTACGGATATTGAAAAAGCTCTTGGCGGTTGCGTTCCCAACACCGCTATTGACCTTGCAAAAATGGATTGTCTGCTTCCTGTGTGTGCAATAGGAAAAGTTGGTGCGGATGAAGACGGTCGTTTTTCGATAAATGAACTTCAAAAATACGGAATTGGCACGGAAAGAATAATTTTTGACGATAAGGTCAACACGAGCTTTTCGGATGTTATGAGTCTTCCCGGAGGCGAAAGAACATTTTTTCACTATAAAGGAGCAAATGCCGTTTTTTCACCTGACGATATTGATGTGGATACCCTTAATGCAGATATATTACATATAGGTTATATTCTTCTTCTTGATGAATTTGACCGTGAGGATGAAACCTACGGCACTGTTATGGCACGTTTTTTAAAGAAGGTTCAGGAAAAAGGAATTAAAACATCTGTTGATGTTGTGAGTGATAACTCGGCAGACTACGGCGCAAAAATTATTCCGGCTCTTAAATACTGCAACTATTTTATTGTAAACGAAATAGAATGTTGTAAAACATGGAACATTGATGTGCGCAATTCTGATGGTTCGCTTAATATCGAAGGTGTGAGAGATGCTATGTTTAAATGCGTTGAAGCAGGAGTGAGCGAAAAGGTTATAGTGCATTCAAAAGAAATTTCGTTCGTGCTGGATGCAAAAAGCGGAGAATTCACTTCTCTTACGTCTCTTAAAATCCCCACAGAAGAAATAAAAGGAAGCGTTGGTGCAGGGGATGCATTTTGCGCCGGTTCACTTTATGGAATCTACAATGATTTTAGCGATATGCAGATTCTTGAATTTGCCTCAGCTGCGGCAGCGTGCAGTCTGTTTGCCGCTAATGCCACAGACGGCATGGTTTCAAAAGCTGAAATTTTTAAGGTTGCTGAAAAATATAAAAGAAGGTAAATTATGCAGGAATATCTTGATAATATAATGAAAAAAATAGAGTTTCCGGATGAAGCTCATGCTTTTTATATGAACTTCTATAACAAACTCACAGATAAAGAGATTTTCGAACTGTTTTCGTGGCAGGATTTGTATTTTAAAAAAATGTCTTCACGTGAGGAATATGACCAAAACAACATGGAAGTAACCGTTGCTCTTAAAGCTTTTGCGGCAAAATACGGCTATGACTACAGGTGTATTCATATGCTCTTTGCTCTTCTTTGCACAAAACGTCTTCACGAAGACTATAATGAAGCAGGTCTTGGCGACGAATTGTTTTATGAGATTGCAAAAGACTTAAAATATAAGGTTGTGGAGTGCTATAAATACGACGGAATATGGGGTTCAATGACATTTTTCTGGTTTCACCGTCATTTTCTTGTTGATCGATTTGCACTCGGCAGATTCCAGTTTGAGGAAATCGGATTTAAGGAAGAAAGCTACAATAAAAATGGTGTAAGCTTAAAAAAAGGCGACAGAGTTATAAACATACACATCCCGTCGAGCGGTGCAATGACAGATGAAATCCGCCTTGAATCCTATAAAAAGGCATATGAATTCTTTAAAAAAGATAATGAGAAATATGTTGTTTTCGTGTGTCATTCATGGCTTTTGTATCCGTCACTTGAAAACATATATCCAATAGGTTCGAACCTCTATAATTTTATGAAAGAGTTCGATATTATTTCCGAAGAGGTTCATCCTGTCTTACCTTTCCCGAATGCATGGAGAGTATTCTATAAAGATTACTATGGCGATAATTCAGTTCTTACCGAAAACACAACCCTTGAACGTAATATTGCTAACTGGCTCAGAGGTGGCAATAAAATAGGAAGTGGATATGGGGTTATTGTGTTTGATGGCGAAAAAATCGTAAATTAATTTTAAGCAAAAGAGAGAGGCTGTAGAAAAATGAAAAATAAAGGTCCGTTGAGGACGCCGAACCCTACAAATGGCTGTGTATATATACTATGTACACAATATATGTAGGGGACGGCCTCCCGGACAAAACCGGAAAAATCATTTTGCTACAGCCTCTTTCGCCCGCAACGCATTTTGTTATCTTCTGCTCTGCTAAATCAAAAATTTCCCGATTTTGAAGAGTTGAAATCTTCAATAACCACGCAAATACAGAATTTCAAACGATTAAAACAAAATTGACTTTGTCAATTAAATGCTTGCTTCGCTCACAATTTTATAAGGGAAATTTTGTTGTTACAAGCAATTGCTGATGCAATTTCCTATGTAATAAAAATGAAATTGTAATGCTGATAAATTTCGATTTATGGGGATGATAAAGGTGCAATGCAAAAGGCTGATAGTATAGGTTATTCATGGGTATAACTCATATATTTTTTCTCCGTTAGGGCTTCGGAATGTCCGCTTTAAGCTCCCATTCCTGCAGGTTCACTACGAAAAAAATATGAGTCATCCCCATGCCTTTTGATAGTTTCATCTTTTTTGCCTTTTGGGTTAATTTAGTGAAAAAGTTAACATCACTAATAAAACGTATGCAAAATAAGCCTGTATTTTTATAAAAATAAAAACACAAACGGTTTGTCGATTTAAATTAAATTTTGATTTACGGGTTAGATGAATTTATGATAATGCGTTGTAGGGGACGATGCCCACATCGTCCCCTACGTTCTAACCCGATTTGATGGATGTCAAACTTCCCGATAAATCTGGATTTATCGGGAAGTTTAGGCTGATGGACAACGACTTCATAAATCAGAATTTGAAAAATGGGGAAACTCAAATAATAAAATAGCTTGACAAATATATGTTTTAATGCTACAATATTAGAGATACAGAGATTTGGAGACGTATCAAAGCAAGGCGCATAGCGCTTTGCTTTGGTGCGTCTTTTTGTTTTGGAGGGTTTTGGATGTATGATGCAGTTATAATAGGTGCAGGCATTACAGGTTCGATGATAGCGAGAGAACTGTCGAAATATGAGCTTAAAATATGTCTGATAGAAAAGGAAAATGATGTTGCTTTTGGAGCAACGAGAGCCAATTCTGCTATTGTTCATGCAGGCTTTGATGCAAAAGAGGGAAGCCTTAAGGCAAAGCTCAATGTGCGCGGGTCTGAGATGATGAAAAAGGTGGCGGATGAGCTGGGAGTGAAATATCAGAACAACGGCTCACTTGTTATAGGCTTTGATTCTGATGACATGGAGCATATAGAAGAGTTATATGAACGCGGATGTAAAAATGGGGTTAGGGATCTTGAAATAATCGGTAGAAAGCGTTTAAAAGAGCTTGAACCCAATATTTCCGAAAAAGCCTTATGTGCGCTTTATGCACCCGGGGGCGCAATAGTTTGCCCGTATGAACTTTGCATTGCGGCGGCAGGCAATGCCATGGACAACGGATGTGAACTGAAAACCGGGTTTGAGGTTCTGAAAATTAACCAAACAGAATCCGGCTATGAGGTCTGCTCAAAAGATTCAAAGGTGCAAACGCGCATTGTTATAAATGCGGCAGGTCTTTATTCCGACGTGATTGCAGCTTTGGCAGGTGACAACAGCTTCAGCATAAATCCGAGGCGCGGCGAGTATATTCTTTTAGATAAGGAATGCGGACACCTTGCAAAGCACACTATATTTAAAACTCCCAACAAAATGGGGAAAGGTATACTTGTTACTCCAACGGTAGACGGCAATCTTCTTCTTGGTCCGACCTCGGTTGACATCCGGGATAAATCAGACACCTCCACCACTCAGGACGGCTTTGACAAAATTATATCCGAGGCAGGAAAATACGTCAGAAATCTTCCGCTAAGAAGCGCCATAACTTCGTTTTGCGGTCTGAGAGCCACGGGGTCTGATGGTGATTTTATTATCCGTTTTTCAAAAAAAGGTTTTCTTAGCGTTGCCGGAATAGAATCTCCGGGACTCTCAGCATCTCCGGCAATTGCAGAATATGTGGCAGAGCTTTTGAAAAATGAGGGTTATGAGCTTAAGAAAAAAGCGGAGTTTAACCCTATAAGAAAACCTATGCACTATTTCAGAGAAGCAAGTATGGAAGAAAAAAATGAAATAATAAAAAAAGACAAAGCCTTTGGTAAGATAGTGTGCAGATGCGAATCGGTGACGGAGGGAGAAATTCTTGAAGCTATCCGCACCAATCCGAAACCATCGGATTTAGATGGAATCAAACGGCGCACCCGTGCTCAGATGGGCAGATGTCAGGGCGGATTTTGTATGCCATATATAACAGAGCTTTTAGCAAAAGAAAAAGGAATTTCCATGGAAGAAGTAACCAAGAGTGGCGGAAAATCTTTTGTGTTGGCAGGGAGGCAGAAATGAGAGAGCTTGTAATAATAGGAGGAGGCCCCGCAGGAATGAGTGCGGCGGTTAAAGCGAAACAATGCGGAATTGATGATATATTGATTCTGGAACGTGAAGAAAGATTGGGCGGTATTCTGATGCAATGTATTCACAACGGCTTCGGACTTCATATATTTGGTGAAGAACTGACCGGACCGGAATATGCATGGAAATATGAGCAGCAAATCAAAAAACTCGGTATAGAATATAAGCTTGGCACCACGGTGCTCGATATTACAGAGGATAAGGTAATAACGGCAACAAACTGCGATGAAGGTATATTTCAGATTGAAGCAAAAGCAATAATTCTTGCAATGGGGTGCAGAGAACGCTCAAAAGGCGCACTCAACATTCCCGGTACCCGTCCGGGCGGTATTTTCAGCGCCGGCACGGCTCAGAAGTTTGTTAATGTGAAAGGGTGTATGCCCGGGAAAGAGGTTGTGATTTTAGGTTCCGGAGATATAGGCCTTATTATGGCAAGAAGAATGACTCTTGAGGGCGCAAAGGTTCATGCGGTTTGCGAACTGATGCCGTATTCGGGAGGTCTTGCAAGAAATATTGAGCAATGTCTCAACGATTTTGGTATTCCTCTGATGCTAAGCCACACCGGAGTGGAAATCCACGGCAGGGAAAGACTTGAAGGGGTAACGGTTGCTAAGGTGGATGAAAACCGCCGCCCCATCGAATCAACAAAGCAGTTTATAAAATGCGATACCCTGCTTTTGTCGGTGGGTCTCATTCCCGAAAATGAGCTTACGAAAGCCTGCGGAGTTAAGCTTGATGGTATCACTTCGGGTGCAAGAGTGGATCAGAATCGCGAAACGGAGGTTGGGGGAGTGTTTGCATGCGGTAACGTTCTGCATGTTCATGACCTTGTGGATTACGTTTCCGAGGAAGCACAAATCGCCGGGATGAGTGCCGCAAGATATATCAAAGGTGAAGATAAAGCTGAAAAAACATCAATAGAGCTTTTGACCGACGGAAAAATAAGATACACCGTACCTCAGATAATAACGGAGAAAAAAGATGTGAAGATATATTTCAGAGTGGCGGATGTATTTAAAAATGTGAGCATATGTGTGTATGACGGGAAGAAAAAGGTGTTTTCGAAGAAAAGACCGGCTGTGGCACCCGGGGAAATGGAGTGTATAACTCTTAAAGCCGATATTTTAGAAAATGCCGGAAGACTTGATTTTAAACTGGAGGAAAACTGATATGAAGAGAAAAATGACGTGTATTGTGTGTCCTCTGGGATGTGAATTAGAGGTAAGCATTGAAGAAAAGGGAGATATAACGATAAAGGGGAACACCTGCCCGAAGGGAGCAGAGTATGGAATAAATGAATGCATAAATCCCGTCCGCACCGTAACAACAACCGTAAGATGCGAGAACGGGCAGAGAATTTCCGTTAAGACCAGCAGGCCGGTTGCCAAACATAATGTGTTTGACGTGATGAAAGCTGCAAAAGATGTAATATGCCCCTTGCCAATCTGCGTTGGAGATGTTATAATAAAAGATGTGTGCGGAACAGATATTGTTGCAACAATGAATATGGGATGACGGGAGAGAGTAATTTGAATACTTTTGGAAATAAAGTAATTGCCGCAGTAAGGGATAATGCTTCTTTTAAATCGGCGGTTTCTTCAGATGTTGAATTGATCTTTGACCTTCACCCGGATATCAATACGTTAAAATCCAAGGTCAGATTTGCCCACGAAAACGGAAAGAAAATATTTATTCATATTGATCTTGCAGAGGGAATCGGAAAGGACAAAAGCGGGATTTCGTATGCACACCAATGCGGTGTTGACGGAATAATCAGCACCCGTGCCAATCTCATTAAGCTTGCCCGTGATACCGGACTTTCCGCTGTTCAACGCTTTTTTGCGGTTGATTCCCAATCGGTGGATAATATAACCGAGAATCTGAAATCCGCACGTGCAGATATGATAGAAATAATGCCCGGAGTTCTGCCAAAAGTGATTTCTCTTGTTTGCAGGAGAGCAAATATCCCCGTGATAGCAGGAGGGCTTATCAATAATATGGAAGAAATCAGAGTGGCTCTTGAAAGCGGTGCTTCTTCGGTATCGGTGAGCAAAGAGGAATTCTGGGGCGGTGTTTAAGGTGATTAATATGGAAAAATTAAAAAATGTAAAACTTTATCTTCTTGATATGGATGGAACCTTGTATCTCGATAACGAGCTTTTTGACGGTACAACAGATTTTCTTGAATATATAAGGAGAATCGGCGGTAAGTATATGTTTCTTACCAATAATTCTTCCAAGAGTGTTGACAAATACATAGAAAAGCTTGCGTCCTTTGGAATTGATTCAACTTCCGATGATTTTCTCACTTCAACCAACGCAACGGTTTTTCAGCTCAAATGTGGAAGCTACAAGAAAATCTATGCTTTCGGAACCGAATCATTTAAGCAGCAGCTAAGAGACAGCGGGCTTCCGATAACTGCCAGGCTTGAAGATGATATCGACTGCCTTTGTATGGGTTTTGACACTGAACTTACCTTTAAAAAGCTTGAAGATGCGTGTATTCTTTTAAACCGCGGTGTGGAATATATTGCCACAAACCCCGACTGGGTATGCCCGACGTGGTATGGCTCCGTACCCGATTGCGGTTCGGTGAGTCAGATGCTTTTCAATGCCACCGGAAGAATGCCTCGTTTTATAGGTAAACCTAAGCCTGATATGGTTTATATGGCGCTTGAAAAAACCGGATATTCAAAGGAGCAGACAGCTATAATAGGCGATAGATTTTATATGGATATAGCCTGTGGTATTAATGCCGGAATCAATACTATTTTCGTTTTAAGCGGTGAGGGTACTATGGATGACGTGGCAAAGGAAGAGAAAAAACCCGACTATATTTTTGATAATGTCAAACAGCTTATGGAAAGCCTTAAAAAATAATAAAGATGCCGTTTTTGGGGAAATTCCCGTAAAACGGTATCTTTTTTTGATTTATATTTGTTTCATCCACAGTATGCTCTGGTCTATCCATGAAGCAAGAGATTCCTG
>JAZSOL010000124.1:0-12462 GCA_045536915.1 Clostridia bacterium | reverse complement strand
CCCCGCAAAAGCATAAAATAAAGCTGATACCGCAGAACACACAATATCATTGCCTGGGTTAAATAACGCATGACCCTCGGCAGTGATGTCATATGTATCATCAGATATCTTAATTTTCACGGTAATCATAAGACGATATTCTCTATTACTGCCCTTATTTCAAGAACTTTCAGGTACTCACACATTATATGCTCTTGCCTGGATAAAAGGTCTGAAGAACAGTCGTGTTTAGGTTCAGGCAAATCATGAATTGAATAACGAGAAGCTTCAATTTTAGCATTGAATTTCTTTAATTTTTCGTATCTTTCCTTCGTCTGATAGTATTCAGCTTTATAACGTTCTCTGTAGTCTTCGCTACACATCATCTGTACTGTGTCTTTAAGTTCCATATTTACACTCTCGCTTTCTCTCTTAATGTTTTTTCGTAGTCCCGGAAAGCTCTCGCATTATCCATAGCCTGCATAACTCCGTTAGAAACTCCGCCCACGTCACCGGGCATCGCACCCTCGGGCATAATAGGTTGTAAACCAAACTGCGCAGGATTTAAACCACCTGCAGCTATCATCTGACTTGCCGTCATAATTTGCTGCTGCATCTGCATAACCATATTCTGCAAAGTCTGACCTTCCCTAACCTTTTCAACAATCTTCTCTTTACCCTCAAAATCCATCATATCAAGGCATATTAAAGCCTGTTGGGCTAATTCCGGATTGAAGAATCCTGCCGAATACAGATTCATTGCCGTTTCATTCTGCGACAACGTTGTGAACGGTGATTGCTTTTGTGCTTCAACCTTTATGTCAATAATCGGCTTTCGCACCATCTGATTTCCTGCCTCATCCAATAACGGTATCTGCACTCCGTCAGCAGTCTGAGTGAATTGAGGTTGCATTTGCAAACGTAAGTTGTTATAGGTTACAAAGTCATATCCTTGCTCATTGGGAGCTTTAATACGGAAGGAACGCTCTTCGGTGTAGAATTGACGTATGTCCTCAATGACAATGTAACTTAATCCCTCATAAGCTCCGTATGTGCCTTTCAACGTATCTCTCGTGGTCTTATTGCCCGCTTCCTGAAGCGTAGCAATCGCCGCACCCGAAGTAACACCCTGTCCGGTACTGCCCTGTGAAAAATCTCTGTTTGATGTCCCTTCCTTGAGTTCATCAATCTTGGCATCTCTGTAGTTGTATACAATAGCAGGCATCTGAGGTAATGTAATCTCCCTCATGTGCTCCTCTGTAATCTTACCTTGCCCCTGCAAATGCACAATTGGCTTATTCCAGTCAAGCCATTCCTGTTCATTTATTCCCGTACCTTCGCTTGCAATCCATCTTGGTTTGGATGATTTTAAAGCGTACTCAATAACTGATTTGTCGAGCAAATCTATATACGTCTGTGGGTCTCTGCCTATTGCTATGATACCAAACCCAATCGCAGTGCCTTCCTCCGGAAATAATACGTCGAATACAAACGGATACTTCCCATGCTCATAAAATCCCGTAGAAGCAGTGTCAGTCTCATTCTCGGATGCATATAGCACCGTATCACCGCAGAACTTGCAGTAGTGTACAACATCTATGCCTCTGACCTTCTTTTTGTAGTACCAATCAACAACAAGGCTCTTTTCCACGTTCAACTCACTGTTACCGCCATTGTGCCGATATTCTATAACTTGAAAGTTGCTTTGTCCAAGCTTGCCCTGAAGCTCCGGATACTGCGACTCCAACGCATCATTGTTTATAAGGTCAACCGAGAAGAAATGTGGGCTCTGCTGTATGTCCGTCACCGACATATCCCAGAATAGCTTAAGAATATCAGGTCTGCCAATCTCAATATCACCAAGTCCGTTGTCCTTCTCGGGATTCCACAGTACCGAATATGCCGATACACCATGCTTAAGCTTGTACCACGCAGCATCCGAATATACCTTCTCAAAGTTATTCTGCTCGTATATAACGGGCAGTATGGATGTCAGGGCTTTCGCCTCTTCCTCATCACTGCGCTCTCTCGGTAGGCAATGGGTAGTAGGATATGAGTCCATCATATCAGCGTGCTTGTTGTGGAGCGAATTGAAGAGCCATGCGGAGTTGGGTGTATCACCATTAACATCCTGATTCTTCGCCTTTTTCACCCTTTTATAATACTGAAGCATATAAAAGTCCTCTTCCTCAACAATCCTCGCTTCAAGCATAGCCTTTGCATTCTTATACTTCTGCAGAATCCCCATTGCCTCCGCAATCTGCTCTTTGCCAATCACCTTTGACGGCTGATTTAGCATATTCAACGTATAAGTTCCAAGCCCCGAAGGCTGACTTGCCGCATCCGCTTCCGCCATAGCCAATATGTCAGGATTCTCGACTCCTTCAATAGCCTCCCTTGCCCTAAAGGGAGGGGGACCGCCGAAGGTGGTGGAGGGATTCCTATCCACTGTCTGCATCTCGGCAGGCTCCGAATCGGGCAGTACGTCTCTTTTTCTGTTCCATAATGCCATCAGCAATCACCATCCTTTTCGCAAGCTTCCTCATCACCAAAGCTTACTATTGCTTCGCATTTCAAAATATGCAAATAATCCTTGACACTCCCAATAACTGCATCAGTTATCTCTTTTTTTATAGCTCCGAGAGTAGAGGAGAATTCATCCTCTGTATCACCATCACCAAAGAATCCGTCCACAGATTCCTCTGCAAACTCAATCCCGGAAATAAATGCCCTATGCTCTGCATTAAGCTCTTCCTTTTTGTACTTACCTTCTTCAACTAATTTTACCATATCCATAATCAATACCTCCTATAAATATCTCATTCCAAACGAATACGGAATATATTCGTTATCTATACTCAATGGGTCAAAGCCCTTTGTTTTATCATTTTCCGCACGTTTTGGCGGATTAATCGGGTGCTCCATACATATATATCTCAGTTCGTCATATATATGGTCTTCCTGCTTCGTGTCAACATCCTCCACATCTGTTTCGCTGTATACCAGGGAAGGGAGTGTCCTTATAAAATGCTTGCACGTGCTGAATACGTATAGCATAGGTCTGCCGTCATCATCAAACGCAAGTCTGTTGTGCACCTGCATCTTCCCCGGGATTCGGCTGTGATCACCTTTGTACCACACAACACGCTCCCGTTCCATAATGTCGGCAATGCTCTCTCCACCGTTTTCCTGATATATGGCAGGGTCGCACACCCCGTATATCTGCCTGTCCTTTAAATTAATATCTTCAGCTTCAACCTGCTTAATCTTCCGGGCAACCTCCGCAACTTCCCATTTAACGCCAACATCAGGTTCACCCGTGCACCCGTATAATTCCCGAATTCGGTACATCCGGTTTTCGTGGTCTATAGCATACCACCCAACCGAAAAAGGCTTGGCATAGCCCCAGTCGAAGCTTCGCCACACCTTCCACGTGCTCGGAATATCGAATGGAGTTATAACGTGCGTGTGTAGTCTGTCTTCGTAATGATCTATATTATTTCTCCACTCCATAAACACCTGACCGCTGAAAGAATCCCAATCACCATAAAGCAAAGCACGTTTCTCTTGCTCTGGGAGTGATGATAACTGCATCACGTATTCAGGGTCATTGTCCATAAGGATTTTATTGTCAAATACCGTTGACGGAATAAATATCCTGCTGTGCCACGATGATACCTTCTTTCCCTCCGGAGTTGTATAACCCATCTTGGTCCATATGGTCTGCCCCGGTTCTGCCGCAGTAACAAACCTTTCCTTCACCCAGGCGTGACCAATACCACCCGGATTCGCCTGAGCTCTTATGTAACATCTTGTACCGGGTCCCGATGGGCGGTTACGGGAGAATAAATAAGAATATTCATCCCACGTAAATTGTGTGAGCTCGTCAAAATCAATAAAATCAAACTGCTTACCCTGATAATTATACCTGTCCTTGGTATGCTGCAAACTACCGAAAAATATCTCAGCTCCGCTCGGAAACCTCCATACGTGCTGACTCTCATTGTATCTGGCTTTCGGGAATGCCGCCTTGTATATTCTTCTGCTCTTGTCGATGATATCCGTTAACTGCGGAAATGTCTTACGAAGTATAAGCCCCCTGTAGTGTGGTATATGCACTTGCCGAAGAGCTTCCACCACGGCACAATCCGTCTTACCCCCACCTGCAGCACCGCCATATAAAGCCTCTTTCTCAGGTCTTGCCATAAACTCTGCTTGCTTCGGTTGCGGGGTCCATATAACCTTACTCATCGCCATCATCCTCCGGAGGCTGAATTGTTACCGTCTGTGTTATCTGAACCACACCGCCTTCCTCGCTATCAGAACCTGCCTCATCATGAATAAGCCTGAGCTTGTCAATGAGTGTTCCAACCACGGTAGTAAGATGATGAATAGGAATGCTGACTTCGTCATCGTCAAGATCTTTTTCAAGTCTTTTTAAAGCTTTCGCAATAATCCTCAAAAAGGCATCGCTGAACATCACCTTCATTTTTTGACGAGCTTCCACAAACTCAGGTTTATCCTTGTGCCGTTCAACAATACTGCGCACGGTATTCGGATGCAAGTTTACCTCTCTCGCCACATCCTCATAATTCTGCGCTGCAAACCATAGAGCCATGACTTTATTCACAGTCTCAGGCGGTGTCTTTTTACCTTTCGCCATTCAATCACGGCTCCTTTCTTCCAAAACAGCCGCAACAGGACTCGAACCTGTGATGCAAGAATCAAAATCTTGTGCCTTACCACCTTGGCTATGCGGCTCTATTTTAATTATATTGTATCATTTTTTCGCATTGTAAGTCAGTCACATATATGACGAATCCCCCGGTAAATAATCCGGGGGCATAGCATTAATCAAACCACGTCACCTGCTCGTCATCTTCACCATCTGTGGCAGACGCATCAACATCGTTCCTTGCATAGTATCCGTCAAGAGCCACCTTAAACGGGCACTCTTTGTATTTGTCGGCACAATAAGCATATCCAATCTGCCTCATCATTTCCGCATCTTTTAACTTAATCGTGCCTATTTCGCACTTCAATACTCCAAATCTATCCTCAATATAGTAAGGACATAGTGCCTCTGATTCAAGATAGCTCATCGGTTTCACTCCCAACCAATCATTTTCCTTAGCTTTATATTTTCTTTTTTGAGTTCTTTGCATTGCCGCTTGTAGAATTCCATTTGTTTTAGTAGTTTCTTGTTCAATTCGACCTGACATTCCAACTCTCGCTGTAAGTATTTGTCATTCTTTAATTTCGATAATTCAAGTTGCTGAGTAAGCCTTATGCATTCTTTTTCGTAGAATTCAAATTTCCTCAATACTTCGGAGGTTAATTCCTGCGGCTCGGGAAACACATCGCCCTTCATTGTTCGGTTGTTCTCACGACAAACTCTAAGAATCGCTTTACCTCTGGTAGCTACGACTATTGCAAACGCAATTCCGATAAATGCTATTATCAATCCCCATATTATTATCATATACTTCTTCCTCCATCCATTATTGCACCGCATTGACCGCAATAACGATATTTTCTATAGCTATCTTCTTTTAAATTTTCTTGGGTGAAATTACGATATGGTTGTATCCCTAAAAAATGTCGGTTTCCGCAAATACTGCAAGTAATTAGTATTTTATAATTGACTTCACAAAATGTTCTTTCTTCAATTGAAGTATCAATAATCCACTCATCATGCTTCACTTCCGCAACATCGGCTGTAGGTGTATCTGAGATTGCTAACCCCAATAATACTGCTGCATCATCAATTTTTAGTATTATCCCATCAACCTCATTCAGCCTTTTCGCAAAATTCTCTTTAATTAATTCTCCGTCATAATATGCCATCACTCCGCACCGCCTTTCAACTTTTCGCCAAGACAACAACAAATATGCTCAAATCTTGGCAATATGATTTTCCCGTCAACCCCACAATAAAGAGTATCTTTCACCCTTTCACTCTTATGGCAATTCATACAAGACGGTTTTGGGTGTAAAATGTTTGCTTTTGCGATTTCAAGTGGTGTCATTTCTCGCCACCGCCTTTCATTCTCTCAAAGAAAAAAACTATCGGCATACAGTAAATAGGTTTGATGTTTCCGAAATCCTCACCAACTTTGAAAATATAATTCCTATGATGCAATTTGTTCGGTATTTCGAATATCATCGTGCGGAATGTTTCAATGTCATTACCCCTTTTATAGTGGTTACACCTTCTGCAAGATGGCATATAGTTGTTTTCGTTTTCAACTTCATCCCACCATATTTTACCTTCTTCGGCTAATCTTTTAGGGATTAAATGGTCAACTTGCATTTCGTTATAAGCAATGATTTTGCCACAGTAGGCACAATGCTCATTGTACTTTGCGAAGACTCTTTCTCTTACTTCTTTTTTCACTCTCCACCACCGCCTTCCAATGCTTTTTCTGCTTCTTCTCTTGATAAGAATACTGTTTTGCCGACATCTCCCCAAAAGAAAGTTTTCCTTGAATCCCCGAACTTGCCACTATAGATGTCTTTTTTGACGTAGTCGACTGTGCTCTCACACACAACTTTTGCCGTTGGATAACATTCTGGAATCAAGCTGTGTTTATATTCTTCAATGTGGTAGAATTTCTGTCCCATTTTCACGGGTGCAACAATCACACCATCGGCAATAAGGTCATCAGTAATATTTTCTGCAAGTTTGCAACTTTTCCCGATGTGCCTGTGCAGACTTTGTTTTACACTTTGTATCAATCTCTCACGTTCTGTCACTCTGCATCGCTCCTTTCGGGGGGTTGTCGTGTTCTTTGAGTTGATGTGTAGCCAGTTCAAAAGCAAGTAAATATAGTTCAAGAATGCCTGTCCTATCTCTGCCGATATATCCCGCTTCTTCCCAAAAATCACAAATACATTCAGACATTATTTCATACCCTTTTTCGCTGATACCTCTATCCACATCGAAATTTTCAAGGACATCGTCAATCGCATCTTTTATGCTGTCGTTAAATGTATTTTCTATCAATTCATCAGCTATCTGATATTCTTCTATCAGTTCCTTTAAATCAGTAACCGCCTTATCTCTGTCATAGAAATACACCTTTCTTGACATACAATCTATTTTTTCTTCAAAATATCCTGCATTATTGACAAAGTCAGAAAACTTATCATAGGTCATATTATTGTAGTTTGAAGCAATCAAATCGCCCAAATCACCTGTTATATGTAACCTGCAATAATCTTCCTCAAACAAAAATCTTATCCTGTATTCCGAAGTTTTTGGATTTTTAAAATCCACTATTTTTATATCCCCATAATCGGTAAATGTTGCGATATGGTCTTTAAATCTTAATTTTTGCTTTTCTAAATCAAGCATCCCCATCACCCACCATTTCTTTTATGATATCCACGGCAACATCTTCACGAATCTCAAAAGAAAAACCATGGTCACCGCCCGAAATAAAATCAGCTTCTTTTTTCAACCTATTCCAAAACTCTTTCACCGCTTCGGATTTGCCCATTCTTCGGGCAATAGCAACTTCTTCTTTTTGCCGTTCTGCCATTTCTTCATACAGTTTTTGGTTAGCTTCTTTCAACCTCTCAATCTCTGCCTTTTGGCGGTTGAGTTCATCAACAGCATTTTGGCAATACAAGTGAATGCAATTGAATGTTTTGTCTGCATCATCTTTCGGATTTTCAATTTGAGGAAAATTGAAAATCAACCATTTCAAGTTTTTTATAATGCTATCTGTCATCTTAATCTGTTCATCTGTCATCTTTATCTCTCCTTTGCGATTTTATTGTGGTGTGTGTTTTATATTTCTTCTCAAACATTCCGTACAGGATAAGTTTGGATTTTTACCATTTATGGCAGGGCAAGTATATTGTGTTTTTCCTAAAATGCACACCGATAAGCCATTTGACTTTGACAAACAACCACAAGTAGATAAATTTGTCATTATCCTGTTAAATTGTGCTTTTGAACATTTAACTTCAATCGTATTTTTCTTTTTTATTTTGTTTTCTTCGGGCGGGCAAAGTTCATCCCGTCCTGCTGCATCAATTAAAGACATTATCCTCACTCCTTAAAATCGTTCTTTGTTATCCTCCGTCATATTCCCTCATCATCTTGTCAATAGCATCTTTTTCATCTTCCGAAATCCCGTAACTCTCAGGATAATTCCTGAATCCTGACCTCGCAACATTCCCCGGCAGAGAAGATGCCTTTTTCTGCTCCCTCTCAGCCTTCCGAAGCTTCACGTCCTCAACAGTCTTAATCCCCGAATCCTCCCAGGCTATCAAAATCTTCTCTATGTATCTGATGTTCCGGGCATTGCACTCCACAGCTTCCACTACGGCAAGCGAAACAAGGGCGGCACCTTGAGCTGTGATGCGTTCGGATAGGGTTTGAACTATTATTGGAGTCAACACTCCGATATTCTCCTGATAAGTCTTAAACACCGATTCGATTTCGGCGGTTGCGGCGGCAGATTCGCTATATATATTATTAATATTATATATACTACTACCACTGCTATTATCTATATATTCTATATTTCTATCATTCTTTAATTCTTTAGTTCTGGTTATCTGTTGGTTATCTGTTGGTTGATTGTTGGTTACTTGTTGGTTAACTTCCGAAACTGCATCACTTTCAACATCAGTATTTCCAATGCTTTCGGATTGGTTATCTGTTGGTTGATTTTGATACATTTTATAATTTGAAATCCGAATCTTCGAAAATCTGTTGCTCGTGTCAACTTCAATAACCTCGGATTCAACCAACTTCTTAAGAGCCGTCCTGCATTGCTGAGTGGATATCCCAACAGCCTCAGCAAGAGCCTCTCTTCCGGTAACCAATTCCCCAACATCAATCAGATGCCCCTGCCACTTCTTCGGCTTCCAGTTGGCAGTGAGAAGAAGATGCATAAAAACCGCCTTGCAATTAACGTCTGAATACCATTCCCACTCTGTAAACTTCCGGTATAACTTAATCCATGGCTCACTCATTTTCTGTACCTCACCTTCTCCTCGCTCCAATCGGGATAATACCCTTTCAAATAATTAATAATTTCCACTCTGAGAGCCTCACGTTCATCTGTGTTATCATACCTCCGATGACAATTCCAACACAGAGTAACAATGTTTTCTTCAATTCCCATGCCATTATCCGACCGAGGTATAACATGGGCGTTGGGCTGACCGTCAGGACTTCCGCAAAGTATGCAGCAGTTCCATCCGTCCCAGCTGTCACGTTCAGCCACTTTATTTTTAACTTCGGGCGAAATCCCGACTGCTTTTAACCTTTTGTTCATTACATTCTCACTTTCGCACTCACCAAAGCCTCCCTTGCCTAAAGGGAGGGGGACCGGTGTAACCGGTGGAGGGATTCCTATGCCGACTCCAACAAACTCCGCTCTCGCTCACTCAATACCTCTATGCCAAGGTCTTTAGCTCCTGCAAGCACTCTGTCTATAAGGTCCGACATCTGAACCGTGTCATACTGACTTGACCCATAGTACGCAAATACTTTCTTGCATCCCGGTTTCTCTTCAGATTCATCAATCACATCAGCAAACCATCCCTCGCCGTGACCTTTCCAAATACGTTGAAAATGCTCAATTTCCTCTGACTTTATATCAAACTGATAAAAGTTGTCGGTCTCACGGATTGCCATACGGTACACGTCATTTTTATCGCATTTTGCAACCTCTGCAATCCTTCCGCATATCTCCCACATAAATGAGTTACTTCTTAAGCTTCGTCTGCTTTTCGGCTTATCCACTTCAATAACAAGCTTGTCAATCTGCTTTTCCTTCACGGTCATAATCATCTGCCGTGGCTTGACCGGACTCTGAACATCAAAGCTCAGAGCCCACTTTCCGTCACTAAATTGTAACCTCGGATTCGTTGCGTCAATTCTTGATATCATGCTTTTATATCTCCTCTCCACGTCTTCCAACATATGCAACAGTTCGCACCGTGCCAATCAAGCGCAGATGTCGGGAACTCCGGTGCAAGCATCTTAATCTGCATACGGCTTATAGGCTTCTTTTCGACTTCTGCAATGTTCATAATGTTAATTGCTTTATTCATACATCCATCAAAATCACCCTCAAATGCCTTTTCAACAAACTGTTTATCGCTGATGTATAAATTGTACCAATTACCATTTTTAATGATAATACAGTCATTTTTTTCGCCACAGGCAACATATACTATTCCGCAGTCCTTATCGTTAACTGTCTCAAATCCAACCGGCAAATGATACGGTGTCCATTGTTTATCGTATTGACCGACAACTTCACCGCTTTCCTTTTCTTCTTCGGTTCTCTCGGGTTTGAAGAAATCATCATCATCCAGTTTGCGACCTTTACCTTTCTTAACAGCGCCGCGAAGATTAACATCCGTTTCAACACCTTCCGGATATAAGTCAACATTTCCCCCAAAGTCAATAACTGTACAAGATGTTTTACCCGGCGCAGTTCTCAAAACCCTGCCGACCTTCTGAACCCATTGCCCGTGCGTACCGTTTGTGTCGAAGTCCACAAGGTTGCGAAGCTCCGGAAAGTCATATCCTTCCGTGCATATGTCCACGTTTATAAGTTCAGTGCAATCACCTTTTTCAAACTTTTCAAGCTCAGCCTTTCTCGATGCATCGTCAAGCCCGTTTGCTAAATACGCAGGCTTTCTGCCTCTGCTTTCAAGTGCTTCATAAATCATCACGCAAAATTCGTGTGATGGTGCAAATATAACCGTTTTTCCGGGTTCTGCGTTTGCAAGATAATCATCACATAGCCTGCCGATAACATCCTTGCCCTGCTCGTCATTCTTCACGTATTTTATAAGGTGTCCTTTTTCAACTTCACCATCACGTTCAAATACCGGCGATAAATCAATAAATTTCGGTCTGATCAGATAATGACTGTCAATTAAAAATTTGCTTGTAATCTGGTAATAATTATCCCACAAATGTATCAGAGGAAGCTTGTCACCTCTGTTCGGTGTAGCCGTCACTCCCAAAATGGCCGCATTCGGATTCAATGCCGTGTTGTAAGATATAATATCGTTATAAGTCGAAGCTGCAGCGTGATGGCACTCGTCAATAACAATAAGGTCAAAATATACATTGCCCTTTTCAAACTCCGGCAATAAGTTCGCCACCGTCTGCACCATCCCGAAATGAATATTTCCTCTCAAACTCTTTTTAACAGAAGTAATTTCAGATGTAGCAATGTCCGGGCAAACAAGCGAAAATTTTGAATGATTCTGAGAATGTATTTCCGTTCTGTGAACCAATACCAACACGTGAGGTCTTCTCCTGTGTTCAGCATAAAAACCCCTGCACCATTCCCTGATAGCCGCCGCCATCATAATGGTTTTACCTGCACCCGTTCCGGCAACTATAAGAGAGTTCCCGTTTTCAGCCAACATATTAACTGCATGGCTTACGGCATCCCACTGATAAGGTCTTAACTCTATCATACCGCTTCCTCCTCGTTGATTTTTATAAGAAAACTGCCACTCTTTGAAAACTTCGCTGTGTGTCCGCCTTTGGATGAAACAAAATTGCAGGCGTTATGTTCCTTTGCGGATTCGATTATCTTCTGAAGCTCCGCTTTTCTTAATTCGGTCGCTTCTTCTTCTGCCTTTTTCACCTGTGCATACAAAGATAAGTCAAGAGTTATTTCAGCCTTCGGATTATATTCTGAATTAATCCGGATACTGTCAATGATGTTCCTCTGTGTATCATGAGCAATAAACGGAGTCGGTTCTTTCCTTTCGTCCACATCCTTGAAAAATCTGTCAAGACACGTTTTTATAAGCTCTGCAAGGTGTTCGTTGTTCTGAAAATAAAGATGCATTATATCCATGTTTTCTTCAAGATATTTGTATCTTGTCTTTTTAGACATCTGACAAACCTTGCCACGGTTAAACGGTGTGTCCTCTTTCAGAACCATAATCTGAAGCATAAAATAATCAGCCTTTGTCATGGTTATCTGATACTGTGCCTGTATTATATACTTAAAAGGTATACCACCTTTGACTTTAATCGGCATCATACTTTTTTGTTCACACACAAACTTTTGCCCGATTCTTGGATATCCGCTTCCCCAATCAAAGGGAACATATGAGTCTATATCCTCCGCCACTCCCGACACGTCAAGAGAAGCAATAAGCCTGTCATTCACATATACCACACCGGGCTTTAATTTTTTTGCCCGATGCCTCTGCAAAATGTACACTCCAAAAGGTTCAACAGCATGACCGTATTCGGCAAATTCCGGTGCAAGAGCTTCCTTCTGATATATACCATCATTCAAAACCTTATGATATAAAGCCCATGCGGTTGTGTAAGGTGCTTCCTCTCTGAACTTTTCTGCATTTATGCCACAGTTCTGAAGCTCTTCGTCAGATGCGTAATACCTTACTATGTCAAACACTTCGCTGCTTCCTATCCTTGAAGCTCTCGCTTTTTCCCACATGAGAGTCCCTTGTTTT
>JAZSOL010000265.1:0-24362 GCA_045536915.1 Clostridia bacterium | reverse complement strand
CGTTATCAGCACATGGATATATATCATTAAAAAGCAACTCACCATCCCAATTATATGGTTCATTTGTAAAATTTGAGTCAAATTCAATTACCGAGGTATCATCAAATACCTCATCCTGACCTATTTTTCCATACGTATTCTTCTGAATATACTCTTGTCCATCACGGTGGCAAAGCTGAACAACACTGCTGTTGAAACCAACAGATATTGCGGCTGCACTAAATGAAGGTATATCGCAGGCTGTCACATCCACATAAAAATACGAATCATCAACTTTCTTATATAACAACTTCAGCAACGAAGAATTCTCCGTTGCTGAAGCAGTGTATAAACAATTCATAAATAATGTGCATATAACAAACGTCACGACAAATTTAACCGAATTTCTTATATGCATAGTTTTAACTCCCTGTTAATCAAAATTCAAGGTTTTCGTAAGCATAATTTCTATCATCAGGATTTGTAACATGCTTACCATAGTACTTAATAACCCATGAAAATTCATCAAATAACTGACCACTTCTGTCAAAGTCATAATGTCTGTTACTATCGGTCATATCAAGACCCGTTTCATCGATAGCAGCACTAACATCAACCGCTGTTATCATATTGATATCCGTACCATCTTTGACTACATCACCCTGAAGGATACCTATGGCATTTTCAACTGTGTTTATTGTTCTTGCACCTGAAGAAGTAACATTAACGGTTACCGTTCTGGTAAGAGAAGCTGCCTCTGATATTATGAGGGTATGTTTTCCTAATGCCAGACCGGGAATGGTGAATGTTCCATCAGATTCAGTGAAATAATCATTACCATCGCATGTTACCTTAATTCCACTATGGTCCATATCCTTTTTATAGAGGAACTGTGCAACCCCAGTGATTTTTTGAATAAGTAATTCATCACTGTCTCCTTTTTCAGAATTACCATATATCTCGCCATCACCTATTGCAGTTACTTTAGCTGTGTATTTTCCACTTTTCGTGTATTCGGATAAATCTTTCTCAGTTGCGGTTATATCTGTTATAGTCTCAATAAGTTTATCCTCTTCATACAGTTCAATTGTGTAAGATGATGCGTTTTCAACTTCATCCCATGTAAGAACCTTTTCATTCCATAAAACATTATCAGGTGTATCAAGAGGATTAACAATCTCAAACGTATTTGAAAATACCTCACCGGCATCATTATCAGCACCAAGTGCCGTTACACCGACTTTATATTCACCTGATGGAACAGTATTTGCAAAATATGTGCTGAAATCAGCTGTTTTTGTTCCGTAATCCACATCGAAAGACTGTCCGCTTACCGGAGCATCATTGCAATAAAGCTGAACTGTTACACCTCTGTTGATTGTTTCATTCCATACTACTGTATTGTTTTCTTCATCATACACAACATCCTGAACATCTTCGGGACATTTAAGAATAGTAAAATCATATTCCAACTTATTGAGGCTAAGTCTCTCTCTAGAATATGCAAAACCAATACCAAATTCTTTTGCAACTTCAACAACATTCTTTTTAAATCCAAGATTTAATTTTTCGGAATCATTGCCTGTTTTGATATCTGCTTTCATATTCAGACAAAGTAAGTTCTTTCTGCCATCAACATTCAAATCTGTGAGACCAAGGGATTCATTGGCATTAAATGCCAGAAATGCCCAATCATTTCCTACTTCGAAATTCCCGTCAATACCCATAAGCGTACCATTTTCCCAACCTTCGGAATCCATAGCCCATGAATACCAAAAATCACCATCAATATACACACCCGTTTCCGATGTCAATGGATCTTCCTCGTAATATGGTTCAATGTATTTATCACTATCAGCAAAATATAATCCGGGTTGAACTTCTGAACCATCCACACAGCTTATAAGGTGTGCCGCATTTGAATTAAAAGAAGGAACAACCTCTGCTGCTGTAAATTTTTCCATATTTTCCACATACATTTTCACAACAATATTTTCTCCGGAAAATGCCACGGGTTCTTCAAGGAGAACATCTTCTAAATATACATTCCAACCAACAACATTTGTTGTTGTATTTGCTGATGTAATTTGAACACATCCAAAAACCATTGCAAAAACTATTAATAAGCTAATTATTTTTTTCATCATTACAAATCCTTTCATATTCTCCATATAATATAAAACTTAAGATTAATAATTGTAATCTTCGGATACTTTTCCTGCATTAACAATTGCAATAGAAAATTCATCAAATAATGAACCGGTCTCATTACAATCAAGATAATCCTCGTATCCCACATCACCAGCTCTAAGTCCTAATTTAGATATAATTTCCGCAATATCTCCGGCACCTATCCCATTACCAAAAATAGCATCGCCATACCAAAGTACAATAGGATTATCAGATGAAGATATTTCAACAATTCCTCCGCTTACACGGACACTTGTTTTAATAAGCTGAAGATATCCGCTGCTGGTTAATGTCATTTCATAGGAACCATCCGGAATATTTTTGATTTCAAAATAACCATTTTCATCAGTTTCTCCGAAATATGCTCCAATATTAACTATTGTTCCGCTGTTATTCTTCTTTACTAACTTTGAGCCTTCCGGAACAGATGTGCCATCAGGTCTCGTTCTGCTTCCGCCTTCAAGAAGAATTGTTCCGTATACTGTGTTTTTATTAAGCGATTTAACATCAGATTCATCCGACAAAGGACCTGCACCGGCACTGTTTACCGCCTGAACTCTTACTGTGAATTCACTTCTTGTATCACCAATGTAAGATTTCAAATCCAGTTTTGTTGCATCAGCAGAAGCATCATAAGGCGAACCGTCTACGAGCACACCTTTATTATAGAGATACACTTTATATCCTGTTACGCTGTCATCATCAAGAGGATTCCATGTGATAACAAGGGAGTTTCCTTCCCATTCAGGCTTGGGTTCCACCTTACCGGGAAGATGCATAACTTCAAGCACAGCAGATTCTTCAGAAGCCTCGCTGACTTCATATTCCTTAAGAGTACCATAAGCTGTAACCTTTACGGTGTAGCTTCCGTCACCCTGGATATATTTGCTTGCATCAAACTTAGCATCATTTGTTGTAACTTTATCAATACACTTATCACCTTTGTAGAATTCAACCAGATATTCATCTGCATGTTCCACAGGTTTCCACGTGATAACATTGCCTGACCAGGAATTGGTGACAGGCTTTTCAATATCATATGCCAAAACAAATCTGAGCTTTACAAGCCAGTCAGAATCAGATGACGAATTATCTCTGTAGGGATCTCTTTTTAAAATGAGCTCCGCAATACCGTTTTTGTTGTCGGCAAAGCTTGCAATAAGCTCTTTTCCTGCTTCATTTCTTGATATATCAAGAATGTCACTGTCAACTGAATATCCGATAAGATTTGTTACGTTATAGCCATCAAGAATTCTAAGTGCCATCGTTTTATCTTCAATATCAGTTCCGGCTGTGTATATTATTTCATTATTGGAAATAACAGTTTCCGATTTGTATTCATCATCACCGAATGTAAGACGTGCTGTGGAACGGCACGCAGCTTTTATGAGTGCATATTCTGCACGGTTTTTTCTGCCGTTTACGTTGTCAACTGCATCTGTGATGCCTCTCATAGCCTCAACGAGTCCCTGTGCATTCCATCCAAGAGAATCTATTGCATCAGCAAGAGCAGAATAATCACTGTTTAAAAGCTTATTAACTTCTGCAATCTGAAGTTCGTCAAGGCAGACAAAAAGCTCTGCAAGAGAATCAGTGGGATCACCTGTGCTCCCTGTTGCCCATATTCTCTTATCCGACCAGTCTGCACCGCTCTGAGCATTTTTTCTTGCAATCAGAACAACGTCATACCAGTCATTCAAAAGCTCTGCTGAACCAAAAAGCTTTTCAAACTCCGGTGAAACCTTCTGTTTTGAAGCATCAAGCTTTGATTCAAACTCATCAACACTCATCGCAAAATGCGACATAAGTGTTCCTGAAAGGAAATTAACAATTCCCTCTTTTGCCGCATCGGCATCGCCGCCATAGGCATTTTCAACAGCAGATGTAATAAGCTTTGAAACTGCATCAGCTTCAATATCATCTGCATTCACATTTTCAGCATTAAGATACGCACCGGTTATTACAGTATCAGCAGGGTCAACATAGTTATATATGTAGCCAACTTTTGATGTTAAATCTGCTGCAGAAACCGTAAACGTAAATTGCATCAGCATACATAAAATAACTGAGATGCTAAGAAACTTACATAATAATTTGTTCATATAACGCTTCCTCCTTCATTAATTTTTAAGCGCATTATATATTACCTGAGCCGCCTGAGCTCTTGTTACCGTTTCAAGCGGTGCAATAATTTCACTGCTCATTCCGTTTATCAATCCAAGATTATATGCCTGAAGCATTGCATCATATGCATATTCGGAAACCTCCGAAGAATCTTTAAACGGCAGGATATTTGCATTTCTGCTTTCTTTTTTGGGAATATATCCGGCAGAGTATATGCGCGTGGCAACAATTGCCATATCCTGGCGGATAAGATTTTCGCCTATACCGAATTGCCCGTTTCCTGTTCCATGCATTATATTATATGAAGCAGCAATGTCAAGATATATTTTATACCACTCATTTTCATCTGCATCGGAATATGAATATCTTTCACCCTTATCTTCAAGCTTTAATGCACAAACAATCATTTTTGCAAATTGCTCTCTGGTCACATTATCTTCGGGTCTGAAGCTGCCGTCGGCAAAACCGTTTAATACTCCCATACCGCTGAGGAAGGAAATAGCTTCATAGCCCCAATATTCTTCTGAAACGTCCGTATATGCCAAATCATCTGCATTTTCAGTTTTATTCTCATTATTTATATCAGTCTGCGTATTTTCCGACGGAAGTGAGGGAACAAATGAACCCTTTCCGCCACCGGACGAACCGCCTCCCAAACTGCTTCCGTTCGACTTATCGCCTGAAACATCATCTTTGGAATCATCACCCTGAGAATTATCATCATTCTGATTATTATCACCAGGATTTTCGGCATCCGGATTATCAACGTTTGGATTATCACCCGGATTTTCAGGCTCAATATCAGTTATTTCTTTCTCAGCTTTCTTAAATGTTTCAAATGCATCGGCAAGAATCAGCACTTCTTCATTTATCTCTTCCTGAGAAGCTTCTTTATTTTTTAATACTCCCAAAGCATTACCCAATGTTTCTCTGAATTCTATTACTGCATATGCTTCATATTTTGATGAATTTTTCTGAAGAAAATCAATCATACTTTCATAATCTGAAATAAGTACTGATTTATCAGGAAGGTCTTTACGCAGAATTGCATCTATAACTGCACTGTATACTCCCTGAAGTCTTTGAGGAACAATACCTGTCTCATTATATTCATCAAATTCATCACCGTAGCAGTCGAGAACTGCCCAAGCCACATTTTTGTGGACAGAGTAGGTAGCTGCAGTATAGAGAGCACTTTTAAGATAATTCTCAATGGTTTCTTCGCCAACATCGTTATTGGCATTAATAAGATTTTCTATATCTCTGAAGTAATTTATAAGCTCAGGTTCCTCAACCCCTGCATCAAGCAGGGGTTCAAGGAATCCTTCGTATTCATATTTCAGAAGATAGTAGCTTTTTATTACCTCTGCAGTTTCATCTGCAACCGCCGCAGGCTGGACCGGAATCATAAGAAGTATTAAAAATGCAGATAAAACCCTTTTGAATACATTCATCATATTATCCTCATTTTACTTTATAGGTACTGAAAAATCCTGCATCAAAGAGTCTGCTGAGAACAACCGCAGCCTGAGCTCTTGTTGTGCTTTCAGTTCCTCTGAATGTGTTGTCTTCAAATCCTATCATAATTCCGGCATCTGCAATGTAGTCTACAGCATCGCGTGCCCAGTCGGATACACCGGTGAGTCTGTCGGCAAATCCGCATGCAGGTGAAGCAGGTTTGCCTGCTATTCTGTAGAGCATCAATGACATCTGTTCACGTGTTACGATTGTATCGGGATCAAAGAGGTTATCACCGATACCGTTTACAACACCGTATTTGGTTCCTACTGCAATGTAGTTCTTAGCCCAGTGGTCGGCTGTATCTTCATATTCGAAATCATCATATTCGCCGGCAAGACCGAGGCAGGTAACAAGGAGTTTGGTAAACTCTGCACGTGTGATTCCCCAGTCAGGCTTGAATGAACCGTCTTCATAACCGTTTATATAACCGAGCTTTGCAAGATTTTCAATCTCAGCTTCTGCCCAGTGTCCGTCAATATCAATGAGCGACGGGAGCGTAACAATTATGCTGCCCGAACCGCCGGAAGGCTTCTTGCCGCCGGAGGAAGATGAACCGGTATCTCTGATTGTTTTGATATCTGATTTTTCAGATTCATCACCTGTTTCATATAATCCGTTATCTTCATTTGCAACAGGAGTTACACTAACCACATATTCGCCGGGTCTGTTGAGCTCTGTTGAATATCTGTAGCTGTTCTTTACTGTTGTTACGGTATCATAAAGCTCACCGTCTTTATAGAGCTTAACGATATATTCGTCTGCACCTTCAACTGCATCCCATGTTACTGTATTGCCATCCCATTCAGGTTTGGAAGCAACAAGTTTCTTTTTGATAATTTCTTTAACATCTGATTTTTCAGATTCATCACCGTCTTCATAAAGTGCGCTACCTTCAGTTGCAACCGGTGTTACAGTAAATTCATATTTACCTGATTTCTTAAACTCAGATGCAAAATCATATTTATTTTCAATTGTTGTTACAGTAGCTTTAAGCTCGCCATCTTTATAGAGCTTAACAACATAGCTGCTTGCTCCTTCAGCAGCTGTCCATTCAGCAATATTACCGTTCCATTTACCCTTAGATACTGCAAGCTTAGTTTTGGAAACCGCCAGAGTATCAGACACGGGTTCAAGGAATATATAACCGCTGTTGTTTGCAAATTCTGCACCTGAAGGTGCTGTCTGATCATATATGTCATCTTTTGCATCAGCAAAGGATATAACTGCATCATCTGCTGCAATTGCTTTAAATCTGATTGCCACAAGCTTTGTTGCACCGGCAAGCTGAACTTCTTTTCCTGCACCAACCTGAATCTTCACAAAGCCTTCCTTATTATCCACATACGGATAAACTTCATTCTCTGTAAGCGAGAAGTCGAGTGCCGGAACAACAAATGCGTCGTATGCAGTTTCTGATGTCACAGCATTTCCCTGTGAATCAACAACATTTAAAACCTTGCTGTCAAAATTGAACGGAAGTGTTGATGTGCTGATTGGTTCATCTGTATCAACAACAAATGTAGCATACACTATATCTCCAACCTTAACGTCCGTTGCTTCAACATTAAGCTCTTCATCTGTATAATATTTGATATTCAAAGTACCCTTTGTCGGAACCACATTGTTTTTATCGTCAGATTCAACCGTCTTACTTGATGAATAATTTTCATTATCGCCAAGTGCAGTAATGGTAAATGTGTATTTGCCGGGATGTTTAACAAATTTTGAATAATCAACAGATGTTGCCGGTGTCTGAACAGTTGTTGCGCCGCCAACAACAGGTTTTCCTTCAATGTAAAGAACAACTTTATATGCAAGTGCGTGTTCCACTGCACTCCATGTTGCTGTTGGAGCATCTGTAGCCCACAGCACATTTTCAGGTTCTTTCAGAGCCTCTTTAAATTCAGCAATTTTTGATTTTTCTGCTTCGGAATTTCTGTGTACGGTTCCGTCACCAACTGCTACAACTTCAGCATAATATTTACCGGCATCAACAACAACCGACGAAACATCAACTGTTCTCTGATTCTTGTGAACATCAAAAGCACTTCCGCAAGCATGACCGTCTGCTGTGTAGATCTGAACACTGTAGTGGTCAACACCCTCCTGAGAATCCTTCCAGGAAACAACCTTATCTGACCACTGAACTTCTGTTACCTTACCAAGGCTAACCCAGAATAACTCATTGGATGATTTAGACTCTGCTGAATCAGCATAATCTTTTATACCGGTTGCAACAATACCAAAACGATATTCACCGGGACCGTATTGGTCAATCACACTCTTAAGGTCATAGGATGTAGAGTTTTTCGAAATATCTTTAATTGTTGAAACTTTTTCATCATATTTATATACGTTTATTGTGTAGCTTCCGATATTAGTTAAATCCGCAGGTGCAACCCATGCTGCTACTTTATTTTCATTAAGGTTGGGTCCTGTTGGTGCACCAACCTTACCTTTAACACTCTTTTCACCTGCATTGTCAAAATCACTGTCTTTGGCATAATTATCAGCCGGATCTTTAAGTGCTTTAACGGTTACATCATATATATTCTCACCAACATCAGGAGTCTTGATATAAGCTGTGCAAACAAATTCATATGAAGTCTTTCCGTCTGCTGCATCAACATACACAGTGTCTTTAAGCTGATTGTTTTCATATACTTTAACTTCATATTTATATGCACCGTCAACTTTATCCCATACAACCGAGGAGCCTGACCAGTTCACATCAGGTGTTGCAAGCGTCTGCACATATGTTTTGGCAGGGCAATCATCAGACGCAGGACCATCCTTGAAATTCACTCCGTCACCAACAGCCGTTACTTTAACAACCACATCACCGCGGTCATAAGAAGGCAGCTTTGAAAGCTCTATACTGTTGGTATTGATATCCTTAATAGTTGAAGAATCAATTGGTGAACCGTTTTCACTATGTACTACAGTGATTTTATATGAAGATGCGTTTCCAACTGCATTCCATACAAGCTTGTCACCTTCAACCTTTACACCTTCAACCTTACCAAGTTCAACAGCTTCAGAAACAACAGGCTTTATTTTAATAGGTAATGTATTATCGTTGTATGGCAGTATAGAGTTGCCATCCTGCAACCTATATCCATCATATTCATATTCGGTTTTAGGCTGAGCCGGACCAAATGCTGCATCACCTGCACCTTTAGCCCTGAATCTCATCTTCATAACACCAACTTCCCCTGTTATAGCAGGATAACTGTTATTAGAAGGAGATGCACTAAATGCAAACCATCCTTCGTCTGTAAATAAAAGCGGCGAAGCACTATGCACCAACACATTGTAATGCTTACTATATACCGGATCGTTTTTGTCACGACTTCGAGTAAACAAGTGATCTTGCTTTATTCCATAAGAATCTGATGTGGCAGTAGATGCAGCCATTGTAATGGTACCGTTAGCCCTGACAGCTTCAGTTGTTAAAACATCAGAACCAAACGGAATAAGTTCCACCAAATTTTGGTCATATTTCATTGAAATAAACATTCCTGAGAATCTCGGAAAATCTTTAATATACATAACTGCATAAAAGTCTTTACCAATGTCAACCTCAGTAACCGGTTCTGTACAACTGCTGTCGCTAAAATACTTTATAGCGATTGTACCCGTTTGGGCAGCATAAGCAACCGGTACAGACGATACCATTCCCACCAGCATAGCAAGGCAGAGAATGATACTCCATAATCTTCTTTTCATTACTATATCAGCTCCTTTAAAAAATGCAATCACAAAGTTTGAAATTCACTTTGTAATCAAAACTATACTTACTATAATAATATCACGTTTTTGTCAAATTGTCAATAAACACATTTGTTTTATATCATTTAAAATTTAAACAAAATTCATATAAGTTTATTATTAAAAATAACAGATTTAAATTTTGCTAAGATAATATGCCTTTTTCAACGACTTTTCATTTTCGTAGGCAGTTTTTATTTTTGAAATAATTGTTTTATCACCGTTAATCTTATCAAGAGCGGAATCAAGGCTTGCAAGCACACCTGCAACTTTAGCATCACACTCGCTTTCGAGTGCAAGAGCTCTCGACATATATTTCTGCCCGATAGAGGCTTTTGCACTTTTGCGTTCCTCTGCTGAGAGAGCTGAATATTCGCTTGCAGCTTCTGAATACATCGCTTCCAGAATACCGCAATATGTGGATTTAAGAACATACATTGAAGCAATGTGACGGGAAATCTCTTCATTATAATCATTTGAAGCCTGTGTATTTCCCGAATCATTCAAAGCACTTTCAGATGATTGTGTGCTCTTCTTTGTTTCTTTATCCTCCATAAGCTTTTCAACCGTGGTTTTCTCACCGTTCTCCAACATAAGTCTGCCGGATTCATCAAGGATAACCTCATATCCGATAATATCTTTAACGGTTGTTTTACCGGTTAAGATATCTGTCATTTCATCATCTGTCAGCACTCCTTTTTTGTGAAGCTCCTGTTCTGCTTCAGTTGCAGGTCTTACATTATATTCCGGATTTTTTTCAACATATTCATATAGCTCGCGGTCACCGTCAGCCATAAGAGATTCTATTTCCTCTGTTGAATACTTGCCCGCCTGATAAAGTGCTTTTATGTTACCCCATTGCCACCATACAAGACCAATTGAAAGAATAAGCAATACTGCAATAACGGTAAATAAAATTCTATGTTTTTTCATAAATTTCACAGTAGAAATCACCTCCGTTTCCACCTCAGAGTTTGACTCAGTTTTATAAATTATAATATTTTTCAAACTCTGCCGGATGCGGAATAGCCGCAAGTTCTTTGAGCTCGCTTCGTTTTGAAGAAATGAAATTCTTAAGAAGTTCTTCCGGGAACACGCCGCCTTCGGTGAGGTAATCGTGGTCTTTCTCAAGTGCATTTAATGCCTCGTCCAAAGATACCGGAAGATGCTTAAGCTTTGCTTTTTCTTCATCGGACAAATGATAAAGATTCATGTCATACGGCCCCCATCCGTTTTCGTGGGGATCAATTTTATTTTTTATACCGTCTATACCAGCCATAAGAATTGCCGCATAGCAGAAATACGGATTACATGTTGCATCAGGATTTCTGAGCTCAAATCTTCTGAGTCCGGGTTCTTTGGCATAAGCCGGAATTCTGATTACAGCACTTCTGTTGGATGTGGCATAACCAACGGTAACCGGCGCTTCAAATCCCGGAACGAGTCTTTTAAATGAGTTTGCACTGGGATTTGTGAGCGCACAAAGAGAAGATATGTGCTTAAGAAGTCCGCCCATAAACCAGTGTGCTTCCCTGCTCAGATTTGAGTATCCGTTGTCATCGGAGAAAACAGGTTCGCCGTCTTTTAAAAGAAGCATATGAACATGCATTCCGTTTCCTGCCTCACCCATTACGGGCTTTGGCATAAAGGTTGCCGACATATTGTGCTTTCGTGCAGTATTATGAATAATATATTTTATCATCATTGTGGCATCTGCCATTTCCGACATCTTACCGAGCTCGGGTTCAATTTCAAACTGACCACCCGCGCCGACTTCGGGATGATGATAATTTAGAGCAATGCCCGCATCATCAATATGCATACACATTTCGCTTCTTACATCATAAGAAACATCAAAAGGCTTGGTAATATGATAGTTTTTCTGCTTTGCAACAACATTTCCGAGCCCCTCATCCATACTGTTCCAGTGTGCCTGAGCTGCGTCAACATATGCCCCTATTGAATTTGGCTTAACCTCCCAGCCAACATTATCAAAAAGATAAAATTCAAATTCGGGCAAAATGAGCATAGTATCCGCAATGCCGCTGTCTTTAAGATACTTTTCAGCCGCAAGAACAATGTTTCTCGGATACTGAGCCAAAGGACGGTTGTTTGGTGAATCAATAATCATTACATTACCCGTCATGGAAAGAGTTGCAATCTCGCAAAACGGATCAATAATTGCCGTGTCGGGATCGGGAATAAACACCATATCACTTTTTTCAACCACGGCATAGCCGTAGTTTGATGCATCAAATCCGATTCCGTTTTTCATAGTTTTTTCAGAAAAGTTTTTAGCCGGAATAGTAACATGCCGAAATCTCCCGTCTATATCCACCATTTTAAAATCAACCATTTTTATATCTTTTTCTTCTATTATTTTTAAAATATCATCCACAGTTTTTTTCAAAATTATCACCCCTGTTATATTTTAAAATTCTTCCGGATTAAAAAACCGGGATACTTTTCCTTCATCATAGACATCACTCTGTTTGCTTCATATGTATCGTCATCCTACATTTTTCTTATTGCACCAAAACAACGCACATACATAAACAAAACCAAAAGCCAATCACAGCAGCATTTCTTCTTTATGCATTTATAATTTATCTCTTTATTTTCAGAGTGGTTGTTTTTTCCATTTCTTTATCTGTAATTTCAACGTTTTTAATCTGTTTGTAGAATATAAGCGATTCGTTAATGGTTTTAATATGGGAATCTATCACTTCTTTTGCTTTTTCTTCATCAAAATCGGTGTTATAAACTATTTTAGCGCTTATGCAGTCTTTTGAATCAGAAAATTCGTTGTATACAATGCATTCCCTAACAGCTTCGCATTTTTCGAGCAAAAATTCAAGTTCCTCCGGAAAAACATTTTTTCCGTTTTTAAGAACAATAACGTTTTTCTTTCTGCCCGTGATAAAAAGATATCCGTCACGGTCGATATAACCCATATCACCCGTATGGAAATATCCGTCTTTCATAACTTTTGCGGTTTCGTCCTCGGCCTTGTAATAACCAAGCATAACCATTTCGCCCTTTGCGGCAATTTCACCTATACCGTTTTCATCGGTATCGCAGATTTTCAACTCAACATTCGGAAGTGCCTTACCAACGGAACCTCTTCTTAAGCATTTTTCGTTTTCAGCCGCAAGACACGGAGAAGTTTCGGTGAGACCGTAGCCCTGAACCGTGAGTATGCCGATTGCGTTGAACCATTCAAGCACATCTGGTTTTGATGGCGCCGCGCCAACAATAATACATCTGAGACCGCCGCCCAGACCGTCTATAATATCTTTAAAGATTTTTCTGCGTATATCAATACCAACCTTGCGGAGAAACGATGTAAGCTTTATTCCTTTGTTCACGGTTTCAACCTTGTTCATGGATTTTAACTTACGCATTATAATAGAGCGCATTTCTTCAACAATTCTCGGAACCGCAACCAAAACAGTTACCTTGTATTCTGTTAGTGCTTTTGCAATTCTGACACCTTCGCAAAACACATTACACATCCCATGCGCAAGGAAAAGAACAATCTGAGTCATACCGAATGTGTGGTGAAACGGCAGAATTGCCAGATTAACATCTGTGGGCAGAAACTTTTCCCATATGCTCATGCCATATACATCAGATAAAATATTTCTATGAGAAAGCATAACCGCTTTGGATTTTGATGTGGTGCCGGATGTGAAAAGCAAAATGCTCATTGCATCCGCATCTATTTTAATTTTCTGATATTCATCAGAATTTTTAAGCGAATACCCTTCTTCAACAATGCTTTTAAATTCATCACTGTCGGTACACACACATTTTACACCTTCAATATGCGCAAATACACTCTCAAATTCTTTTGCATAAAATACCGCATCAGCTTCAGAACGTTCAAGCTGCTCTTTAATTTCATATTCAAGAAGACCTTTATCAAGAGGCACTATAACCGAACCGGAGCAAAGCGCCGAAAGATACACAAGCATCCAGTTATAGCTGTTTTTGCCGATAACCGCAATCCTTTTTCCCTGAAGTCCGTGAGCAATAAGATAACGCGAAAAAGCTTCTGTTTCTTCACGGAGCTTTTTAAAGGTGATATTTTTGTATATTACCTTGCCTGCCATCTTTTCTTTAACAACAAATGCCTTATTATCCGAAAACTTCACAGAGATATCCTCTATCATAGCTCTTATATTTTCATACTGTTTAACCATACCGTTCCTCCAAACAATTCATTTTCCGTATTTTTCCAAAACATACTGCCTGTCTTTTTCAATTTGCGATTTCAAGGCAAGCAGAGAAGGGAATTTTTCTTCCCCTCTTAATCTGTTTAAAAAAGTTATTTTAATCTTTTCACCATACAAATCCCCGTTGAAATCAAAAATATTTGTTTCAACCGTAAGCGGATTACCGGCCTTTACCGTGGGATTGTTCCCAATGTTGGTAATGCTGAGAAACTCGCCATACACTGTTTCGCAAAGCGTTGCATACACCCCGTTTTTAATTGCCGGAACATCATTTCCCAAAATAGTATTAGCGGTGGGAATGCCTATGGTTCTGCCAAGCTGTCTGCCCATACACACAGTTGCGCTTAAAGCAAATTTATAACCGAGATAAAGGTTAGCATTTTTAAAATCTCCGTCAGAGATGAATTTTCTGATAAGACTGCTGCTTACCGTTCTTTCAACACCGTCTGACCCGATTAAGCGCACCTCATCAATAATTTGCACGTTTATACCCTTTTCCAGGCATATCCGTCTGAGCTCTGATGCATCGGCACATCTGTTTTTTCCGAATCTGAAATCATATCCCACTACTGCACATTCACAGTTGAGTTTTCCGATAAGAATTTCATCAACAAATTTTTCAGGCGTCATAGCCATAAATTCCGGAGTCAGCCTTTCGCTACAGCAAAAATCAACACCAAGCGCGTCTAAAAAATCATTTCTTTTTTCTTCCGGCAAAATCAGATTTTGACTCTCAGGTGCAACAATATACACAAGTGATTTCAAATTGTTTTCTTCAGCAATTTTCACCGCAGTTTCAATAAGTTTGCGGTGTCCTGTGTGAACTCCGTCAAACTTCCCTATTGTAACAACAGTTTTTATTGTGGATTTATCTTTGTAATTTTTCATATCAATCAATTTCCGTAAAACGACTTAACAACTTTGATAACATTTTTATCTTCACCGGCTTTAACTTCTGCCACACACAAAAACTCACCGTCACCGCCATATACCCTGTATGTGGCCGGCGGATTGGTTACAGTGCAAAACGCACCGTTGCAAAGCCTTTTTTTCACGGTTTCATTAACAATTATTTTCGGATAATGCGAAAAAACATAATCAACCGGAACAAGTGCGTTTTCGAGGTTGTTTTCTTCAGCAAGAGCTTTAAGTTCGTCGAGAGTGTGTGCCATATCAATATCAAAAACCGATGATTTTGTTCGCTCAAGCTCCGTCATAACCGCACCGCAACCAAGCTTTTCACCTATATCGTGACATATGGTGCGGATATATGTTCCTTTTGAACAATGCACATCAAGACTAAAACAAATTCCGTCGAAATCCGACATTTCTATTGAATACACAGTTATTTCGCGCGGCTTTCTTTCAACCTCTATTCCTTTGCGTGCAAGGTCGCAAAGCTTCTGTCCGTTTACTTTAAGTGCAGAATACATAGGCGGTATCTGGCTGATTTTACCTTTAAAGCATTCAACCGCATCAAGAAGCTCTTTTTCTGAAACCGAAACGTCTTTTTCGCAGAGCACCTCACCGGATATGTCCTGAGTGTCGGTTGTGATACCGAGGCGTACTCTTGCCTTATAGCACTTATCCGAAAACGTGAGCATATCGCAGGTTTTGGTTGCCTTACCAAGACATACCGGCAACACACCCGTTGCATCGGGGTCGAGAGTGCCTGTGTGGCCGACTTTCTTTTGATGAAATATTCTGCGCACAACATTTACCACATCATGAGATGTGTAGCCTTTTTCCTTATTTACAACAACGATTCCGTCCATTTCTCACACCATCTCTTTGAGCTTTTCAATAAGCTTTGATTTTGCTTTTTCCCAATGTTCAAAAAAAGTAACTCCGGATGCACGCACATGACCGCCGCCGCCAAAGGCTTTTGCAACCTCCGACACGTCAACATACTTATTTGACCTGAGACTCACTTTAACCTCGGATACCGAATGAATCTTAAATAAAATCCCCACTTCAACATTCTCAACACTTCGGAGAAGTCCTATCCATGCATCCGACTGCGAAAAATCGCCGCCAAGCGCTGAAACCGACTCATAATCTATATGAGTCACACACACTTTTCCGTCATAATGAAATTCCATATTGGCAAGCATTTTTTTCAGGATTTCAATTTCTGATTTTTTATGAAAACTGTAAAGTCTGTTCATTATCCCCTGAGAATCAATATCTCTTTTATAGAGATGTGATGCAATTTCGTGGGTTCTCGATGTTGTGTTGGAATATTGAAAGCAACCTGTATCATCGGCTATTGCAACAAGAAGTCTCTCTGCAATATCTGAATCTATCTGTGCACCCATAAGACCGATGAGCTCAAAAATTATTTCTCCGGCAGCCGCCGATGAAGAATCAACATAATTAAGCTGTGCATAGCCCTCGTTTGTTCCGTGGTGGTCTATGCAAACGCTGATTGGGGCGGTTTTAAAAACCTTTTCATACGTATCTCCCATCATCTGGATTGATGCAACATCCACACACACCACGGCATCTGTTTCAAAATCCCCCTCAGAAAAGCTGTCGTCCCATACAAACGACAGCCTTTCGTTAACCTGCGAGGGAAGAATTATTTTTGCATTTTTTCCCATAGACCAAAGCGCCTTTAAAAGTGCAGTTGTACTGCCAAGGCAATCTCCGTCGGGGTTTTTGTGGGGAAGAATCACATAGTTGTTGTTTTCTTTTAAAAAGTCTGCAATCTGAGAAAGATTATTCATCATCACCCGGACCCCTGTCTTTGTTTATTTTACTTATCAGAGTGTTTATATGAGCGCCGTAGTCAATTGAAGTATCCAAAACGAAACTCGGTTGGGGCACCGCTCTGAGATTAAGCCTTGCCCCTATTTCTCTTTTTATGAATCCGGTTGCGCTTTTAAGAGCCGCAATCGAATTTTTCTTTTCTTCTTCAGAACCCATAACGCTCACGTAGACCTTTGCATATTTTAAGTCTTTTGTTATTTCAACAGCCACCACACTTGTCATCATTGAAAGTCTGGGGTCTTTTATGTCGCGAAAAATTGACGCAAGCTCTCTTTTGAATTCTTCTTTTATTCTTTCCATTCTGTTATTTGCCATAAAATCACCTATATCATCACAGCAACAACATAAAAAATTATTGCTTAATTTCTTCCATTATGAATGATTCAATAACGTCGCCTTCTTTGATGTCGTTGTAGTTTTCAACACCGATACCGCATTCATATCCGGATGCAACTTCCTTAACGTCGTCTTTAAATCTTCTGAGACTCGAAAGCACGCCTTCGTGAATGATAATGCTGTCGCGGACAATACGAACCTGAGAGTTTCTTGAAATCTTACCGTCAAGAACGTAGCCTCCGGCAATAGCACCGACACCTGTTACCTTAAATACGTCTCTTACTTCTGCGTGACCGAGAAGAACTTCCTTAAACTTAGGCGCAAGCATACCCTTCATAGCAGCTTCGATTTCTTCAATTGCGTGGTAAATTACGCGATACAAACGAACGTCAACATCGTTTCTCTTTGCAGATTCCAGAGCACCGCCTGCAGGACGTACGTTAAAGCCTACGATAATTGCATTTGAAGCTGCCGCAAGCATAACATCAGATTCGGTAACACCGCCGACACCGCCGTGAATACAGTTAACTCTTACTTCTTCATTTGAAAGCTTTGAAAGCGACTGCTTAACCGCTTCAACAGAACCCTGAACATCGGCTTTAACAATGATGTTGAGGTCTTTCATTTCACCCTGCTGAATCTGATTAAACAAATCATCAAGCGACACTGCAGTTCTTGCCTGAATAGCTTCTTCTTTGAGCTTTTCTTTTCTCTTTTCAACAACCGCTCTTGCTTTTCTTTCATCATCAACAGCGTAGAATGTATCGCCGCCTTCGGGAACTTCATTTAAACCAATGATTTCAACAGGCACCGAGGGTCCTGCTTTTTTAACGTTGTTTCCTCTGTCGTCAACCATTGCTCTTACTCTTCCCACGCTCGTTCCGGCAACAATTATGTCACCTGCGCGAAGTGTACCGTTTTGAACAAGCACTGTTGCAACCGGACCTCTGCCCTTGTCGAGACGTGCTTCAACAACCGTACCTTTTGCACGGCGGTTGGGATTGGCTTTAAGCTCTTTCATATCGGCAACAAGAGTTACCATTTCAAGAAGCTCTTCTATATTCTGATTGAATTTTGCCGAAATAGGCACACAGATTGTGCTTCCGCCCCATTCCTCCGGAACAAGCTCATATTCTGTAAGTTCCTGCTTGATTCTGTCGGGGTTGGCACCCTCTTTATCGATTTTATTTATAGCAACAATAATTGTTACTCCGGCAGCTTTAGCGTGGTTTATAGCTTCAACAGTCTGAGGCATAATACCGTCATCTGCCGCAACAACCAGTATTGCAACGTCTGTTACCTGAGCACCTCTCATACGCATAGCTGTGAATGCTTCATGACCGGGAGTGTCGAGGAAAGTAACCTTTTTGTCGCCCACTCTTACTCTGTAGGCACCGATGTGCTGAGTGATACCGCCGGCTTCTCTTGCAGTTACGTTGGTATTACGGATTGTATCGAGAAGAGATGTTTTACCGTGGTCAACGTGACCCATAACAACAACAACCGGTGATCTCGGTTCAAGGTCATTCGGGTCATCTTCAACATCATTGAAGAGTCTGTCTTCGTCTGTAACAATGATTTCTTTCTCTATGGTAAAGCCAAGATCTTCGCCTATGAGTGATGCTGTTTCAAAATCAATGTTCTGACTCACGGTTGCCATTATGCCGAGTTCAAAAAGCTTTTTAACAACAGATGTTGCCGGAAGTGAAAGTCTTTGAGCAAATTCACCAACGGATATTTCATCGGGAACAAGAATATTTTTTGGTTCTTCAACCTTCTTTTCTTCTTTTTTCTTTTTGTTGTTATTCACAAAGTCCTTTTCAGGTTTTTTGTTGGCTCCGCCTTTTTTGATTTTCTGCTTTTTCTGAGATTTACCCTCAACCTTGTCGATATCAACAAGCTGCTCTATTTTGCCTGTGTCGAGTTTATCGAGGTCAACAATGTTCTGACGTGTGTCTACAACCGTCTGATTTACTTCTTTTTTGATTTCGTAGCTTTCGGGTTCAATTTCTTTCTCAGGCTCTTTTGCGGGCTCAGCCTTAACTTCATCTTTGCCCTTTGAAGCCTTTGATGCTTTTTTGCTTTCTTCTTCCTTCTTCTGAGCACTTAGTGAATTGTAGTATTCTTCTATGGTATCTCCTCTGTCGTATTTATTGAGATATGTTGTGAGAATAATATCAATATCACGGTATTCAAGAACCGTCATATGGTTTTTCACTTCTATTGAGTGTTCTGCCAGAAGAGCAATAAGCTCTTTGCTTGATACATCTATCATTTTTGAAATCTCATGTACCCTGGGATTTGTATTTTTTGCCTTAGCCATATAATCACTCACTTTCATTATTATTTGCCTGAATATGCTTTAATATTGCATCTGCAAAGCCGTCGTCATCAATCGATATAACCGCATTATATGCGTTGCCTATTGCATGACCGAGACTTTCTTTCGTTCCGATTTTCAGATAAGTTACATTATAGTATTTGCAACTGTCTGTAATATTTTTCACAGTGTTGTTGCTTGCATCCTCTGCAAGAAGTATGAGCCTTGATTTTCCGGAGCGCACCGCTTCCTTGCACGCACTCTCTCCGCTTGAAAGCTTTCCGGCTCTTTTTGCAAGACCAAGCATTCCCATTGCTCTTTTAATGTTAAATCACTCCTGATTGGCATATTTTGCCGTTTCTCTTATCTTTTCGATATCATCTGCAGGAACTTCGCATTTGAAATTTCTTGAAAAAGCTTTTCGTTTTATTGCCCGCTCAAGGCATTTTTCCTGAGGACACACATAAACGCTTCTGCCCCCGGATTTTCCGGATTCGCCCACTGAAAATTCACCCTCACGAATTTTTCTGACGCACACGAGCTCCGTTTTATCCGCTCTTTTCATACATCCTGCACACATTCTCGTGTTTTTAGCATTCCGTGCCATACACTCACCTTATTCGGCATCGCTCTTGATGTCGATTTTATAGCCTGTGAGTCTTGCGGCAAGACGTGCATTCTGACCTTCCTTACCAATGGCAAGAGAAAGCTGATGGAAAGGTACTATAACGTGAGCTTCTTTTTCTTCGGTGTTGACTTCAAGGCTCACAACCTCTGCCGGATTAAGACTTGCCTTAATAAATTCAGCAGGGTCCTCGCTGTAGCGTACGATATCGATTTTTTCTCCGCCAAGCTCGTCAACAACGTTCTGAACTCTTGTTCCCTTAGCACCTATGCATGCGCCAATCGGGTCAACGTTTTTGTCATTTGACCAAACGGCAATTTTGGTTCTTGAACCCGCTTCTCTCGACACGCTCTTTATTTCAACAGTGCCGTCCGCAATCTCGGGAATTTCCTCTGCAAAAAGCTGAGCAACCAGAGCAGGACGTGTACGCGAAACGTTAACAAGCGAACCCTTTGTTGTTCTTTTTACTTCCGTAACATAAACCTTGAGTCTTTTATGGAATTCATATTTTTCGCCGGGAACCTGTTCGCCCGGAGCAAGGTAAGCTTCGGTTTTGCCGATGTCAAGGTAAATGTTTCTCTTTTCAATTCTCTGAATTGTTCCTATTAATACTTTATGCTCTTTTTCTGAAAATTCATCATAAATAAGATTTCTTTCAGCTTCTTTTATTCTCTGCAAAACAACCTGTTTGGCTGTTTGAGCTGCAATTCTTCCGAATGCCGCCGGAGTATCTTCAATATTCACGATATCTCCGATTTCATATGAAGCGCTTATAGCTTTTGCATCATCAAGAGCAATATGGCAAAGCGGATCGGTGATTTCTTCAACAACTTCTTTTTGAACAAACACCTTAACCGAACCGGTTTCACGGTCGATGTTTACAACAACATTGTTCTGAGTTGTGTTGTAGTTCCTTTTGTATGCAGACACGAGTGCCGCATCAATTGCATCAAGCAGAATGTCTTTGCTTATGTTTTTTTCTTTTTCAATTTCGTTGAGTGCTTCTAAAAATTCACTGTTCATTTTTTCTTACCATTCCCTTCGTTAAAATTAAAATTACCAAATAACCGAAAGTCTCACAGATGATGTTGCACTTTTTTCAAACTCCGCAATTCTTCCGTTTGTTTCAATGCTGATAATGCCGTCTTTATAGCCGAGCAAAATGCCCGTAACGGTTTTGCTGCCGTCAACAGCCTTGTAAAGCCCGATATCAATGCTTCTTCCTTTGAAACGCTCAAAATCGGAATCTTTTTTAAGCGGCCTATCGATGCCCGGAGAAGTAACCTCAAGCATATATTCCTGATCTATTGGATCGTTCTCATCGAGAAGGTCACTGAGTGCGCGGCTCACGCTTTCACACTGATCTATTGATACCGAATTATTCTCATCGTCTTCAACGTCAAGAATAACTCTGAGCACATAATCTGCCCCCTCCTTTTTGAATTCAACATCATACACAAAACAGCCGTTCTCTTCGGCAAGAGGATTCGCCATCTGAAAAACGGAGTCGGTAATCTGCTTTTTGTCTGCCATCTGAACATCTCCTAACATCAAATTTTCGACCAGACAATGCAAAAGAGTGGGTTCGTCAACCCACTCTAATTACAATGCTTATCATATTTTACGTATATATCATACCACAAATATTAAAAAATTGCAAGTGTTTTTTTTGTTTTTTTTCAAAAAAATTCCGAAATCTCTGTGTTTTTCATTTTAATCATGTTTTACCCATCATTTTCATGCCGCAATTCCGGCATGTGATTTCCACCTTACCTCTGCCTTTGGGCACTCTCCAGTAAGACTTACATCCCCTGCAACGAAAGTATTTAAATTCCTTCCTCTCGTTCCACATTTTTCTTCGCAAATCTTTTTTCTTTTTAAATTCACCTTTAAATCTCATATAAACAGCAAGCTCTGCTCTGCGAGATGCAATGTTTTTGGAAAAACCGCGGATATACGCCCAGAGTGCAAGAATTATGAAAAACACATATGTAAACCTCAGAAACGGCACATACGACACTATTAAAAATCCGAGCGAAGTCAATATTATTGCTTTTGAAAGTTCATCAAATCCGTATCTGCCATACATAAAACGTTTCACGTTCATAATAAGGCTGTTTAAAAAATTTCGCACAAAACATTCATCTCCTTACGCAGATATTATACACCTTTTTTATTTTTAAATCAAGATAAATTTATTTTGAGTTTCCCCATTTTGAAACTCTAAAATCTCCGAAACCTATGCAGATGCTGGATTTTAAACGATTGTAAAAATGAAATTGTAATGCAAATAAATTTTGAATTATCGGGGAGCTTAATCTGCAAAAACCATCCAACAACAGATAGGTTTTGTGAAATGGCAGGAATATCTATGTTTTTTTCTTCACTAGGGCTTCGGATTGAAGCCTATGGCTTTCAATCCTGCAGAATCGTTACGAAAAAAATCATAGATACACCTGCCCGACTTTGGTAGTTCGTCTGTTATGCCGCCTGTTTTCTACGATGAACACTAAACTTTCACTCCAAAAATACATATTCGTTTTTCCGGAACATCAAACATTCAATTTCAAATATTAACAGAGCGATAAATCAAAATCTCTTTAAAAACGCGCAACCCAAAATCGTTCACTTTGTTGACACAACGTTTATACCGTGTTATAATCAAAAAATCAATGGAGGTGCACAGATGGACAGCGAAAGAATAAAAAAACAATTTGAATTTATAAGGGAAATAGACAAAGAAAAATTTATTGGCAGGCAAACCTATCTTTCAGATGCAAAAAGACTTGAAAACGATGCCGAGCATGCATGGCACGCGGCAATTATGACTATTTTGCTGGGTGAATATTCCAACGAGCCTATAGATATTTTAAAAACTGTTTCAATGATTCTGATTCACGATCTGGTTGAAATAAAAGCCGGTGACACATATGCCTACGATGAAGAAGGGAAGAAAAACCAGCGTCAGAGAGAACTCGAGGCGGCAGATATTATTTTTTCAATGTTGCCGGATGACCAGGGCAAAAAGCTAAGAGCCATCTGGGATGAGTTTGAAGACGGCGACACTCCGGAAGCAAAATTTGCCCGCACAATGGACAGGATTCAGCCGATAATGCTAAACGATGCAACCGGAGGTAAGATGTGGGAGCAAAAGGGAATATGCCTCTCTCAGGTTCTCGGAAGAAATGAAAAAGCAAAGGAAGGCTCCGAAGAGCTCTGGAAATATGCGCTTGAAAACTTTATAATACCGAATGTTGAAAAGGGAAAGCTCAAAAACAAATAAAAATATCGCAAACTTTGCCCAAATATGATATGCTTCTTTTTTTTGCGGCAGAAAATGTGCGCAAACGGGTTGATAAAAGCGGTTTTATGTCTTATTCACACGACCGAAACTGTTTCACTTTTTGATTTTGAAATGATATAATTTTATCATATTAAAAACCAAAGAGGAGGCATATATATGGATTTGTTAACAAAATTCAGATTACCCTGCCGTCGGAGTGTTGCGGCAGGAAAAAACAACGAACGAACCATATCGGAAATACCCGTTCACACAATAAGTCCGAGCCCGTATCAGCCGAGAAAATTTTTTGATTCGGATTCTATTGAGGAACTCAGCTCTTCAATAAAAAAATACGGCGTACTTCAGCCAATAACCGTGCGCAAGCTCTCAGAAGAAAACTATGAGCTTATTGCCGGAGAAAGAAGACTCAGAGCGTGCAGTGCGTGCGGAATGCTGAAAATTCCGGCAATCGTGATTGACCTTTCCGACAACGACAGTGCCGTTGTTGCGCTTGTGGAAAACATTCAAAGAGAAAATCTTAATTTCATTGAAGAAGCCGAGGCCTACAGGAATCTTCTTTATCACCACGGCTTCACTCAGGAAGAGCTTGCGGCTAAATTAGGCAAAACCCAGTCTTCCGTTGCAAACAAAATCAGACTTTTAAAGCTTTCGGCAGTAGTGAGAGAAATAATATGCGATAATTTTCTCACCGAACGACACGCAAGAACTCTTCTCAGGCTCAAAAGTCAGGAAGAACAGCTTGCGGCTCTTGAAAAGATAACCTCTCAGGGAATGAACGTTCAGCAAAGCGAGGCTCTCATAGAAGAAATGCTCAGCGAAGCTGCGGCGCCGAAAAAAGAAGAAACCGAAGAGCCGGAGCCGGAACCCGCCCGTCAGGGCATAAAACTTATTCACAAAAAATCTTTAAAGGATGTGAGAATATTTTTAAACACCGTGCGCCGCGCTATATCCGTTATGCAGGAAAACGGAATCGGCGCAGAATCAACCGAAACAGAGCACGATACTTATTATGAATATACCATCCGCATTCCCAAAAACCATTCAAATACAGAATTTTAAACGATTATAATGATAATAAATTTTGATTTAGCGGTGAGTTGGAAACCGGAATTTGTGTTGCGATATTTTAGGGGACGGCGTCCTCGACGTCCCGCATTGACGCAGAAACGGGACGTCGAGGAC